>NZ_SJFM01000001.1:0-366956 GCF_029478545.1 Vibrio sp. 1180_3 | reverse complement strand
TCATTCTAAGTGAAAACGAGTAAGGCGGGACACGTGATATCCTGTTTGAATATGGGGGGACCATCCTCCAAGGCTAAATACTACTGACTGACCGATAGTGAACCAGTACCGTGAGGGAAAGGCGAAAAGAACCCCTGTGAGGGGAGTGAAATAGAACCTGAAACCGTGTACGTACAAGCAGTAGGAGCAGGCTTTGTCTTGTGACTGCGTACCTTTTGTATAATGGGTCAGCGACTTATATTCAGTGGCAAGGTTAACCGTATAGGGGAGCCGTAGGGAAACCGAGTCTTAACTGGGCGCTTTAGTCTCTGGATATAGACCCGAAACCGAGTGATCTAGCCATGGGCAGGTTGAAGATTGAGTAACATCAATTGGAGGACCGAACCGACTAATGTTGAAAAATTAGCGGATGACTTGTGGCTAGGGGTGAAAGGCCAATCAAACTCGGAGATAGCTGGTTCTCCCCGAAAGCTATTTAGGTAGCGCCTCGGACGAATACTACTGGGGGTAGAGCACTGTTAAGGCTAGGGGGTCATCCCGACTTACCAACCCTTTGCAAACTCCGAATACCAGTAAGTACTATCCGGGAGACACACGGCGGGTGCTAACGTCCGTCGTGGAGAGGGAAACAACCCAGACCGCCAGCTAAGGTCCCAAATTACTACTAAGTGGGAAACGATGTGGGAAGGCTCAGACAGCCAGGATGTTGGCTTAGAAGCAGCCATCATTTAAAGAAAGCGTAATAGCTCACTGGTCGAGTCGGCCTGCGCGGAAGATGTAACGGGGCTAAGTAGTAAACCGAAGCTGCGGCTGCAATCGTAAGATTGTGGGGTAGGGGAGCGTTCTGTAAGCCGTTGAAGGTGTGTTGTAAAGCATGCTGGAGGTATCAGAAGTGCGAATGCTGACATGAGTAACGATAATGGGGGTGAAAAACCCCCACGCCGGAAGACCAAGGGTTCCTGTCCAACGTTAATCGGGGCAGGGTAAGTCGACCCCTAAGGCGAGGCTGAAAAGCGTAGTCGATGGGAAACGGGTTAATATTCCCGTACTGCTTATAATTGCGATGGGGGGACGGAGAAGGCTAGGTGGGCCTGGCGACGGTTGTCCAGGTTCAAGTGCGTAGGCTAAGAGACTAGGTAAATCCGGTTTCTTGTTAGGCTGAGACACGACGTCGAGCACCTACGGGTGTGAAGTCATTGATGCCATGCTTCCAGGAAAAGCCTCTAAGCTTCAGATTATAAGCAATCGTACCCCAAACCGACACAGGTGGTCGGGTAGAGAATACCAAGGCGCTTGAGAGAACTCGGGTGAAGGAACTAGGCAAAATGGTACCGTAACTTCGGGAGAAGGTACGCTCTTGGCGGTGAAGTCCCTAGCGGATGGAGCTACTGAGAGTCGCAGATACCAGGTGGCTGCAACTGTTTATTAAAAACACAGCACTGTGCAAAATCGTAAGATGACGTATACGGTGTGACGCCTGCCCGGTGCCGGAAGGTTAATTGATGGGGTTAGACTTCGGTCGAAGCTCTTGATCGAAGCCCCGGTAAACGGCGGCCGTAACTATAACGGTCCTAAGGTAGCGAAATTCCTTGTCGGGTAAGTTCCGACCTGCACGAATGGCGTAATGATGGCCACGCTGTCTCCACCCGAGACTCAGTGAAATTGAAATCGCTGTGAAGATGCAGTGTACCCGCGGCTAGACGGAAAGACCCCGTGAACCTTTACTACAGCTTGGCACTGAACATTGAACCTACATGTGTAGGATAGGTGGGAGACTTAGAAGCGCAGTCGCTAGATTGCGTGGAGTCGTCCTTGAAATACCACCCTTGTAGTTTTGATGTTCTAACGTTGGCCCCTAATCGGGGTTGCGGACAGTGCCTGGTGGGTAGTTTGACTGGGGCGGTCTCCTCCCAAAGAGTAACGGAGGAGCACGAAGGTGGGCTAAACACGGTTGGACATCGTGTGGTTAGTGCAATGGCATAAGCCCGCTTAACTGCGAGAATGACAATTCGAGCAGGTACGAAAGTAGGTCATAGTGATCCGGTGGTTCTGAATGGAAGGGCCATCGCTCAACGGATAAAAGGTACTCCGGGGATAACAGGCTGATACCGCCCAAGAGTTCATATCGACGGCGGTGTTTGGCACCTCGATGTCGGCTCATCACATCCTGGGGCTGAAGTCGGTCCCAAGGGTATGGCTGTTCGCCATTTAAAGTGGTACGCGAGCTGGGTTTAGAACGTCGTGAGACAGTTCGGTCCCTATCTGCCGTGGGCGTTGGAAGATTGAAGGGGGCTGCTCCTAGTACGAGAGGACCGGAGTGGACGAACCTCTGGTGTTCGGGTTGTTACGCCAGTAGCATTGCCCGGTAGCTAAGTTCGGAATCGATAACCGCTGAAAGCATCTAAGCGGGAAGCGAGCCCTGAGATGAGTCTTCCCTGGCACTTTAAGTGTCCTAAAGGGTTGTTCGAGACTAGAACGTTGATAGGTTGGGTGTGTAAGCGCTGCGAGGCGTTGAGCTAACCAATACTAATTGCCCGTGAGGCTTAACCATACAACACCGAAGGGGTTTTGTGGGCTCAATTAAAGAACATTGAATGTGAAGAACGAAGACAGCTTTCCGAATTTAAGAATTTGCTTGGCGACCATAGCGTTGCGGACCCACCTGATTCCATGCCGAACTCAGAAGTGAAACGCAATAGCGCCGATGGTAGTGTGGGGCTTCCCCATGTGAGAGTAGGACATCGCCAGGCTTTAATTTTAAAAAGCCCGTTTGAGAAAACGGGCTTTTTTAGTCCTCTTGGACGATATGTATATAGTGTGCTGATATGGCTCAGTCGGTAGAGCGCACCCTTGGTAAGGGTGAGGTCCCCAGTTCGATTCTGGGTATCAGCACCAGTTTTAAGCTCTGTAGCTAAAAAGAATTTACTTGGCGACCATAGCATTGTGGACCCACCTGATTCCATGCCGAACTCAGAAGTGAAACACAATAGCGCCGATGGTAGTGTGGGGCTTCCCCATGTGAGAGTAGGACATCGCCAGGTTTGAATTACGAAACCTCAGCAGAAATGCTGAGGTTTTTTGCTATCTAACGCACATTATTTAATTTCCAGTCATAGTGATAGCTAACGTCTCTTTTAGTATCTTTTAGAGTCTTATTATATCGTGCTAGATGCTGAAAAAGTTGCTGTTTTGTACCAAAGTCCTCAGAAAACCAGTCATAAATAGAAGAGAGTACCAATTTATCATTGGTGAGCTTTGCTCCTTTTTCACTATTAATAAACTCAGTTGCTGACTTTTCTAGCAACGGTTGAGTATTCTTAGCTGTGAAAGCTTGCTCTTGTAAGTTTGGGCACCCTAAACTGGCACAGTTGATAGCGTAGTGGGTACGTGGGTCTTTCCAAATCGGTCTTAAAATTCGATGTTCAATATCATTGAGAGTCAGTTCTTTTTGATTAATGTTAATGATCTTTTGTTCCCAAGGACCAAATGAAAACAAGCCTCCAAGTTTGGTGATGGATGAAATTGGGTAATTGTCGACTACCAAGTTAACTGTTAATGCGTTGTATAAATTAACCCAATAGGCATATTGTTCCGCTTTTGTGTATTCTCTTGGGTCAAGTTTGGATAGCTGTGAAATATATTGCTCTAAATGTGTCTTATCTTTTAAATTTACATTTTTATAGTCAAAGAGATTATTGTGATCGTCTTTGATTAAATAGCTATCAAGCGTTGTCTGCCAAACTTGATGTGAAATGGTCTGTGTGCTTTCTTCGTTACTGTGATTCCAGTAATCCCATAATTTCGATTTTGGTGCGGACAATACGTTTGTTGAACTAAGTGTTAAACATAGTGCTAATAGATATTTCATTATTCACCTCTCATTTCATATCCTATATGACCTAGACAGCATTTGATAAATTTCAGATAAAATAAAAGGTTGATGTATTTACACCAACCTTTGAGAATCGAAAGTGATAATAACTATTTCAAAAAGTTAGGAATCTTTGCTTCATAAGCAGCGATTTTTGCTTCATGCTGTAGCGTTAAACCAATATTATCTAGCCCATTAAGCAAGCAGTGGCGACGAAATTCATCAATTTCAAACGGGTATGTTTTGCCATTCGCTTTCACTTGCATTAATTCAAGGTCCACGGTTACTTGTGCGCCTTCATTTTCTTCTACAAATTGGAAAATCTCATCCACTTGTTGATCGGTAAGGCGTACTGGAACCATTTGGTTATTGATAGAGTTTCCATAGAAAATATCGGCAAAACTTGGAGCGATCATGACTTGAATACCGTAGTCCGCTAAAGCCCATGGAGCATGTTCTCTTGATGACCCACAGCCAAAGTTCTCACGGGCAACTAGAATACTCGCGCCTTGATAACGAGGTTTGTTCATTACAAAGTCTGGGTTGGGCTGTTCACCTGCATCATCTAGAAAGCGCCAATCATGGAAAAGGTGCTTACCAAAACCGATACGATTAACTTTTTGTAAAAATTGCTTAGGAATAATTGCATCTGTGTCGACGTTCGCTGCATCAAGAGGAACGACCAATCCTGTATGTTGTTTAAAACCTGACATTGGTAATCCCCTATGAGTTTAATACTGAAGAATGAATATCACGGATATCGACAAAATGCCCTGCGATTGCAGCAGCAGCAGCCATTGCTGGACTCACTAAGTGTGTGCGTCCATCACGACCTTGCCGACCTTCAAAGTTACGGTTTGATGTCGATGCACAACGTTCTCCAGCACCGAGTCTGTCATTATTCATCGCTAGACACATTGAACAGCCAGGTAAACGCCACTCAAAACCAGCCTCAATGAAGATCTTATCTAAACCTTCCTCTTCCGCTTGCGCTTTGACTTGTTCTGAGCCTGGAACAATCAGAGCCTGAACATGTGAAGCGACTTTCTTTCCTTTTGCTACCTGAGCAGCTGCTCGCATATCTTCAATACGAGAGTTTGTGCAAGAACCAACAAAGACTTTGTCTACTTTGTAGTCTGATAATGATTTACCCGCTTCAAGTCCCATGTATGCTAATGCTTTTTCTGCTGATGCTTTTTCTACTGGGTCAGCAAAACTATCTGGAGATGGGATCGCTTCGTCGACAGCTATAACTTGCCCAGGGTTTGTACCCCAAGTGACCTGTGGCTTGATGTCTGCTGCGTTTAGGGTTACGACTGCATCAAACTTAGCGTCATCATCTGTTTTTAATGTTTTCCAGTACTCAATTGCTGCATCTAAATCGGCTGCTTGAGGAGAGAACTTACGTCCTTTTATGTAATCAAATGTGGTTTGATCGGGAGCGATAAGGCCCGCTTTTGCTCCAAGTTCAATCGCCATATTACATACAGTCATACGACCTTCCATTGAAAGGTCGGTAATCGCTTGGCCACAAAACTCAACGACATAACCCGTACCGCCAGCCGCTGTTGTTTTACCAATAATTGCTAAGACAATATCTTTTGCTGTAATACCAGGTGCGACTTTGCCTTTAACTTCTATTTTCATTGTTTTAGCACGAGCTTGCTTCAGGGTTTGAGTAGCAAGTACATGCTCAACTTCTGAAGTGCCAATACCAAAGGCTAGAGAACCAAATGCGCCGTGTGTTGCGGTGTGTGAGTCACCACAAACGATCGTCATACCCGGTAAAGTGATACCTAGCTCCGGCCCCATAACATGCACAATACCTTGGTATTTATGGTTCAAGTCATAGAGGGTTACGCCGAACTCTTCACAGTTTTTAGAGAGAGTTTCCATTTGGATACGTGCCATTTCACCCGATGCGTTGATGTCTTTGGTAGTGGTTGAAACATTGTGATCCATGGTGGCGAAGGTTTTATTAACTTGGCGTACTTGGCGACCTTTTTCACGCAGGCCGTCAAAGGCTTGTGGGGATGTCACTTCATGGACAAGGTGTCGGTCAATATACAGGATCGGATTTTCGCCTTCCGCTGCGACAGCAACGTGAGCATCGTAGATTTTTTCGTATAAGGTTTTTGCGTGTGACATTGCTTCTTCCTTGAGCTCCGAGAGCTTTATAGAGTTCTAGGCAACAGCCTAGAACTACCAATTATGAATTTAAAATATACGTGGCAATCTTATCGCCCATTTCTGAAGTCGAAAGCGCTGGTTTACCGCCAGAGAGATCGGCAGTTAGCTCTCCTGCTGATAGAGCTTTAGACACTGCATTCTCGATATCTTGCGCAGCGTCTTCTTCGCCCAAACTATAGCGAAGCATGAGGGCTGCCGATAAGATTTGAGCCACTGGGTTTGCGATGTTTTTACCAGCGATATCTGGCGCACTGCCACCTGCAGGTTCGTATAAACCAAAGTTGCTCTCATTTAGACTTGCGGATGGCAGCATGCCCATTGAGCCAGTGATCATTGCACATTCATCTGAAATTATGTCACCAAAAATGTTTGAACACAGCATGACATCAAATTGAGATGGGTCTTTAATTAGCTGCATTGTCGCATTATCAATATAAATGTGTGAAAGCTCCACATCTGGGTAATCTTTGGCAATGCCTTCAACGACTTCACGCCATAAAATAGAACTTTGTAGTACGTTTGCTTTATCTACCGAGCATACTTTCTTGCGACGTAGGCGTGCTGATTCAAAAGCAATTTTGGCGATACGTTCGATTTCGTAGCGATGGTACACTTCAGTATCAAATGCTTTTTCATTTGCTCCTTCACCTTCACGACCTTTAGGCTGACCGAAGTAGATCCCACCAGTGAGTTCACGGACGACGACAATATCAAACCCACGAGCCGAGATATCAGCGCGTAGTGGTGAGAAATCTTCTAAACCAGAATGGATCTGTGCTGGACGTAAGTTACAAAATAGCTGGAAATGTTTCCGCAGAGGAAGAAGGGCACCACGTTCAGGTTGATCGTTGGGTGGTAAATGTTCCCATTTAGGGCCTCCGACTGAACCGAATAATACGGCATCCGCTTCTTCACAGCCTTTAACCGTACTTTCTGGTAATGGGCAGCCATGGTTATCGATGGCAATCCCACCGACATCATGCTCTTCACGAGCAAAGCGAATACCATGTTTTTTTTCAATAGCATCTAATACTTTATTAGCCTGTTGCATTACTTCAGGCCCGATCCCATCCCCGGCTAGAACGGCAATTTTGTACGTTTTGTCTGTCATGTGAATCCTTTACTATTTTAATATTTGGGGTTCCTAAACAGAGCCTAAACCGATTTAGGCTCTGTTTCTAGGGACTTTAAACGGTTGCGACTTTCTTTTGCTTAATTTCTGCAATTTGGTCTGCGCGATGAATGCTATTGATAACGTGTAATAGCGCTTGTCCTGATGCTTCTACAATATCCGTTGAAACGCCAGTACCGTGATATTTACGCCCTTTATAGTTGGCAATAATATCAGCTTGACCAAGGCCATCTTCGCCTTCGCCTTTGGCGGTAAGGTCGAATTTATCCAACACAATGTCATAACCGGTTAGGCGGTAAATACATTGATATAGAGCATCGACAGGACCATTGCCGACGGCGGCTTCGCATTTTTCTTCATCGCCACAAAGTAGTTTAATACTGGTGGTTGCCATGACACTACCAGATTGGACACTCAAATAATTTAACTTATAAAAATCATCTTCATCACGCAGATTAGAGAAGTGCATCAATGCTTCTAAATCGTAGTCAAATACTTGTCCTTTTCGGTCGGCTAACTTCAAGAAATCTTCATACAATGCGTTCAAATTGTATTCGTTCTCGTTGTAGCCCATGCTGTCCATATGGCTCTTAACGGCGGCTCGGCCACTGCGGCTAGTTAGATTTAGTGCCTGATTTTTTAGACCGATGGATTCCGGTGTCATGATTTCATAAGTATTTTTATTTTTTAGCATGCCATCTTGGTGAATGCCCGATGAGTGGCTAAAAGCGTTGGCACCGACAATGGCTTTGTTGCTTTGAATTGGCATGTTGCAAAGCTGGCTGACCAATTTACTGGTGCGGTGGATCTCGTCATATTTAAGCCCAGTATGTACGCCCAATAACTCCTGACGTGTTTTGATGATCATCGCGATCTCTTCAAGAGAGCAGTTACCTGCACGTTCGCCGATGCCATTGATGGTGCCTTCGACTTGACGTGCGCCGGCTTGTACCGCTGCAATGGAGTTTGCAACTGACATTCCTAAATCGTCATGACAATGTACCGAAATGATGGCTTTATCGATGTTCGGTACGCGATTAAATAGAGTTTGAATGATGCCGCCAAATTCACTCGGTACGGTATAGCCAACCGTGTCTGGAATATTGATAGTGCGTGCTCCGGCATCAATCGCGGCTTCTACCATTCGACATAAATTATCAATAGGTGTACGGCCCGCATCTTCACAAGAAAACTCAACATCATCGGTGTAATTACGAGCATGTTTTACCGCATTTACCGCCATTTCAACTACATCATCATAACTACGTCGAAGTTTATCCTGTACGTGGATTGTTGAAGTTGAAATAAAAGTATGAATACGAAAAGCGTCGGCAACTTTTAAGGCTTCGGCAGCGGCATCAATGTCTTTGGCTACTGCTCGTGAAAGTGCACAGATTCGGCTATTCTTAATATGTTTTGCAATGGTTTGTACTGATTCAAAATCACCAGGAGATGAAACAGGAAATCCCGCCTCAATTACATCGACACCTAAGCGTTCGAGTGCGTAAGCAATTTGCAGTTTTTCTTTAACGGTTAGACTTGCTGACAATGCTTGTTCGCCATCTCGCAATGTGGTGTCGAATATAATGACTTGATCGTTCATGTTTGCTCCCTCGTACCGATAGTTAATCGTTTACTTCCCGAATATAGTTATAAAAAAACCCGCATCTCAGTGCGGGTTTTTTGTAATCTTGTGTGGTGTTTTTCTTCCACAACCTACCCGCGCGAATGGTTCACGATAAGGAGCAGGCCCAGCAGGTTAGAAAAACAAAATGTCATAGTTAACATTCCACAAAATTAAGTTAACAAATTAGTACCGTACTCGACCTAACACGTCAACCATTAAGTTGTTTTTTTATGCATATCGGATCAGTTTTCATCAAAACGAGGTGAAAGTATAAATTAATCACTTGATGAAATAGTGATTAATAATAAAAGTACTGATTCAAAATACATCGCTCTATAATTAATCGAATGATTAATATCTAGGATATTGATATATGGCAGATACACCAAGAAAAGTCGGGCGGCCCAATGAAAAAACACAAACACGAGAAGCATTAATTCAACATGCTAGAGAGCTGTTTGTGGTGATGCCATATGACAAAGTATCAACACGTTTAGTGGCACAGAAAGCAGAAGTGAATGTGGCGATGATTCGATACTATTTTGGTAGTAAGGCTGGGTTATTTGAAACTATGCTGCGTGAGACCTTGATGCCGATGCAGCAGAAAATGCGAACTTTGGTTGCAAAGAGTAGCCATAAAAATCTGACTGAATTAATGAGAACCTTTTTTCATCAAATGATCAAAACTCCACAGTTTCCGCGTTTAGTTTCGCAAGTTATGCATATGTCCCCTTCAGACACTCAACGTAAGTTGATGGAGAAAGTTTTCTTAGATGTCGCTAAACCAATGCTAGACGTGATATTTGAAAAACTGATGCAGCAAGGTGTTATTCGACCTGATGTTGACCCACAATTGTGCCGAATGTCGCTGATTAGTCTGATGGTCTTTCCCTTTATTGCTCCGCCAGCATTGCTTGCTATACATGGTATTGAGTTAACCGATGATTTCATTAACCGCTTGTATGAACATAATATTTTACTTATGGCGCAAGGGTTTATTCTACCCACACCATCTAAGGATTAATGATGAACATTAACCGCAAACTCCTTTTCTTTCCTGCTTTCGCTGTTGGTGTTGTTATTTTGGTTTTGGCTATCAATCTGCGTCCTGACTTACCAGTAAAACCAGCGATTGATCGTGCACGTTTAGTTGAAACTGTACCTTTAGAGTTGAAAGCGGTGGCACCGTTGGCGATTGGTTTTGGTAGGGTTTCCCCAAAAGTTGAATGGAAGGCGATTGCTGAAGTTTCGGGCAAAGTGGTGTACAGACATCCAAAACTCGAAAAGGGACAAGTGTTGGCTCAAAATACCGAAATTTTACGTATTGATCCTCTCGATTATGAGTTGAAGTTGACTCAAGCCGAGGCCGACCTTCAATCCAGTAAAACCTCGTTGTCGAAGCTGAATCAAGAAGAGCGGAATTTAAAACAAACTTTGCAGATTGAGAAAAATCGCCTAGACATTAGCCGTAAAGAATTGGAGAGAAAACAGAATTTAATCAAACGTGGTTTAACTTCTCAGTCTGATCTTGATCAACAGACTCAAACCACACTCTCACAACAGAAAGTGGTCCAAGAAATTGAGAATCAGATATCGCTGATGCCTGATGAAAAGAGAGTTGCGCAAGCGGTGATCAAAGTGAATCAATCAAAATTGGAAGAGGCGCAGCGCTTGTTAGAAAAGACCCGTATTATTTTGCCTGAAACAATGCGGGTGGCTGAAGTTGAAGTTGAACAGAATCAAGTGATCAATATGCAACAGACGATGGTTGTAGCTCATGGTATGGATATCATGGAAGTGGAAGCGCATTTGTCTATTCATGATTTGCAGACTTTAGCGGCTAGCATTGGCGAATTCAGCCGTGATGAATCGGGTATTCCTCAGCTGGATATGAGTTTTATCAATGCGCATATTGAACTGAACAGCGGTAACTTGCGTGCTCGTTGGCCTGCCAAAGTGGCGCGAGTAAGTGAGACTGTTGATCCTAGCCAAGCAACGGCCGGAGTGATTTTGGAGGTGACGCAAGATTATCGCGACTTGCAACCCTCAACTCAGCCTCCTTTAGTCAATGGTATGTTTGTCAAAGCTGAGATCGAAGGGCAAGAAAATCCAAGCTGGGTTATTCCAGAGCGAGCATTGCACGGCGATAAAATTTATATTAAAGATCAAGAACAACGCCTACAAATCAAACCTGTTAAAGTGCTTTATCGCCGCGATAATCAAGTGATTATTGACGGTGATCTTGAGCAAGGTCAGCGCCTGATCTTAAACGATCTTTTACCTGCGATTGAAGGTATGTTGTTACGTGAATCTGAGACTGAGGAGAGCACCTCATGATTCGATTCTTCGCTCGCCACCCAACGGCCGCCAATTTATTGATGATGTCATTGCTGTTAATTGGTTTTGTGTCGTTGCCGAGCATTAAACGGGAAACCTTCCCTGAGTTTGACCCCCATTATATTACCGCAGGTATCGTCTACCCTGGTGCTTCACCACAGGAAGTCGAAGAAAGTCTATGCATGCGAATGGAAGATGCGGTCGATGGGCTAGCGAATATCGAAGAAACCCGCTGTGAAGCGGTTGAAGGTTCTGCGCGTTTGATTCTTAAGTTGAATGAGAAAGCTGATATTGGTCGCATGCTGGTTGATGTGCAGACACAGATTAATTCGATTAACGATTTTCCAACCGAAATTGAATTGCCAGTCGTCCAGGAGTTAGATTGGAATGAGCCCGTTGTCGACGTCGCGATTACAGCCAACACCACTTGGCCAGAGCTGAAAGCTTATGCAGAAAAACTAAAGCGCACGTTGAAGCTTGATTATGGCGTCTCACTGGTTTCAGTTAGTGGCTTTTCTGACCACCAATATCGAGTCGAACTTAATACTCAGGCCATTCGTCAATTAGGGTTGAGCGTGGGTGATATTGCCGCTCAAATTGGCAAGCAAAACGTTAAATTACCCAGTGGAAATATCGAAACTCAGGACAAAAATTTTCTGATTCGTTTTGATGAACGTCGTGTCACACCCCATGAGCTCGAAAGCATTATTATTGGCGCAGGCAATAATGGGTCTATGATCCGACTGAAAGATATTGCAATTATTACCGATCGCTTTGAACTTGATGAGCAAAAAGTGCTGTTTGATGGTAAAGCCTCAGCGTTGCTCAAGATCAGTAAAAATAAAGAAGATGATGCACTGCGCATCAAAGAGCGGGTGAGCCAATTTATTGAGGATCAACGCCAACTTGCTCCTGATGGTGTCAGCTTAGAGATGACGAATGATCTCTCATCCGTGTTGTGGGATCGCCTGACGATGATGGTGCGTAATGGCTGGCAGGGGATTGTGCTAGTTTTTGCCACTATGTGGTTATTCTTTAGCTTTCGCTATTCATTTTGGGTTGCAGCTGGTCTACCTGTTGCCTTTCTTGGTGGGTTATTTCTAATGGCAAACCTTGGTTTGTCAATCAACATCATGTCACTGGTTGGGCTGTTAATGGCGATCGGCATCATGATGGATGATGCAATTGTGATTGCTGAATCGATTGCTGCTCACCTAGAGCGAGGGCAAAAAGTGGATGAGGCAGTTATTAATGGCGTCAATAAAGTGTTGCCCGGAATATTATCCTCATTTTTGACCACTGTTTGTATTTTTGGCAGCCTGTTATTTCTCGATGGTGAAATGGGCGCTGTGTTGAAAGCCGTGCCGCAAGTATTAATTTTAGTGCTTTCACTGAGTTTGGTTGAAGCTTTTCTTATCTTACCCAATCACCTTTCTCACTCCTTAAAAAAGGAACGTAAAAAGCACCAAGTATTCAAATTTAAAGTGTTGCTACTGGAGCATTTTGAACGGTTCCGTAACACCACCTTGGTGAACGCTGTCGAAAAAGTTATCCAATTTCGTTACGCCTTTCTAGGTGCGGTATTTGCTTTGCTGCTTGCTTCGGTTGCATTGATTGTCGGTGGGGTAGTGAAGTTTCAGCCTTTCCCTGAAATGGATGGTGATATCGCAGAAGTACGGATTATTTTGCCCCCAGGATCTTCATTGAGCCAAACAGAAAAAGTAGTGGCAAAAGTGGTTGATTCAGCTCAGCGACTCAACCACGAGTGGAGTGCAAAAGTAGAAAATGGCACTAATCTTGTTGAGCATATTACCACTCAATTTAATGTAAACCGTGATGCAAATGAATCCGGACCACACCTTGCGACAGTGAGGCTTGATTTACTTGGTGCTGAAAGTCGTAATACCTTAATTGATCAATTTATTGATGCTTGGCGGCAAGATGTAGGGGAGCTCGCGGATCCTATTTCAATGGTTTACAAACAGCCGACCATGGGACCGGGAGGAAGAGCAATTGAAATCCGTGCGAAGCATGATGATTTAGCTGCACTAAAAGCGGCATCTTTAGATATTCAACAATACCTGAATCAATTTGATGGAGTGCATGGTGTACTTGACGATATGCGTATGGGTAAAGAAGAGATCTTAGTGAAATTGCTGCCAGGCGCTGAAAGTTATGGCGTGAATGGGCAAATGATCGCAGGGCAATTACGAGCCGCGTTCTTTGGGCAAAGCGCTGATGAAATACAGCTAGGGGTAGAAAATATCACCATCGAAGTGCGTTTAGATAAGCTAGAGGCGGCCGAACTTCAGCAGTTGGCCAATTTTCCTATCATTATGCCAGATGGTAGCCAACTTCCTTTAGCATCGATTGCGACACTGCAATTTCAACGTAATTATGTGCGCATTCAACGAGTGGATGGTCTAAGAACGATCAGCGTTTTTGGTGATGTGGAAAACAGTAAAGCCAGCTCATCGGCAATTATTGCGCAATTTCAGCGTGACGAAGCGCCGCGCTTAATCACTAAATACCCAGGTTTGCGTTTTGATTTTGAGGGTGAAGCCAAAGACACCGCTAAGACCGGCAGTTCAATGGGCAAAGGGTTCTTGATCGGGTTATTTGGTGTGTTTGCGATTCTCAGCTATCAGTTTCGCAGTTATTTAGAGCCAGTGGTCGTGATGACGGCTATTCCACTGGCCTTTATTGGCGTGGTTTGGGGGCACTTATTACTTGGTCACTCACTCAGCATGCCGAGCATTATGGGCTTTGTTTCATTGGCAGGGATAGTCGTGAATGATTCCATTTTGTTAGTGCAATACATTCGTCACCATGTTGATGAGGGTGAATCAGTACATGATGCTGTGGTTAAGGCGAGCCGAGAACGGTTTCGCGCGGTATTTCTAACCTCTATCACAACTGCAGCTGGGCTGCTGCCTTTGCTTTCGGAAACGAGTTTGCAAGCGCAAGTTATTCAGCCGCTGGTTATCTCTATTGTGTTTGGTATTTTTGCCTCAACGTTACTGGTTCTGTTTATGGTACCTGCAGCGTACGCAGTTTTAGCAGATTGGGGCTTGGTTAAGAAACACCAACATTTTTAAGCCTTATCGATAAAATCGATAAAGTGTATCTCTAGCTCTTTTGTGAATGGAAGGGCTAGAGGGAGTAATGTAAATTCATTCATTTTCAAACAAATGATCACGTATTTGTCATTTTAAACTTTTACGTTTAGAGCGTACGACGTTTATTAAATGACAGGAGTCACTTATGCGTGCCATCGGACAGATCATTAAGTTTGACGTAGCGTTTTCGCTATTTTGCTTACAACATCGTTTTAGCCAACCTGTGGCGCAGCTTAGTAAAGCTATCTCCCATACTGGAGATGGACATTTATATGCTGTGCTGGGAGGAATTGCATGGTGGTTAGATCCTATCCACGGATCTTTCTTCCTGATTGCCGGTTTAATTGCGTTTGCAATTGAACTTCCCATTTATTGGGCGCTAAAAAATAGCTTTCAACGCCGTCGACCTGAAGAATTTTCCTCATCTTTTACTGCATTTATTACCCCCTCAGACCGCTACAGTTTGCCATCAGGTCACACTGCGGCGGGTTTTGTTATCGCGATTTTAATTGGTCACTATTATCCCCATAGCTACGATTTCGCAATCACTTGGGCATGCTTAATTGGCGCATCTCGCATTTTACTTGGGGTTCATTTTCTAACTGATATCGTGATTGGTGCGTTGCTTGGTGTGAGTAGTGTGCATATTGCTTTATGGCTGGTGGAGAGAACGGTTTGAAAATTTTGTATGGAGTGCAAGGTACAGGAAATGGCCATATTGCTCGCTCTCGAGTAATGAGTGAAGCGTTTAAACAGACAGATATTGAAGTGCAATTTCTTTTTTCTGGTCGAGATAAGGCAAAATATTTTTCGATGGAGAGCTTTGGTGATTATCAAACCCGGCGTGGTTTTACTTTTGAAACAGAGCAAGGACAAGTCAACTATGTTAAAACGGCACTCAATAATAATTTGATGACATTCTACAATGAGGTCCGCCAGTTAGACCTTTCAGCGTATGATTTAGTAATTAATGATTTTGAACCGATTTCAGCATGGGCAGCGAAACGGCAAGGTATACCGTGTATAGGCATAAGCCATCAAAATGCTTTTCGTCATCAAGTACCAATCAAAGGGGCGAGTTGGTTGGATAAGACGATCATTGGACGCTTTGCACCTGCTGATTACTATCTCGGGTTGCATTGGTATCATTTTGACCAACCGATCCTTCCTCCTATTGTTTATCGTTCAGAGCAACATACATCTAACGAGCATTTTATTTTAGTCTATCTTCCCTTTGAAAATGTTGATGACATGCTTGAACTGCTGTGTCGTTTTTCAAAACAAGCATTTGTGTGTTATCACCCATTAGTGGTTGAAGAGTGCCATATTGAAAATGTAGAGCTACGTCCACTGTGCCATCAAGGTTTTCAATCTCATCTACATCGTTGCGATGGTGTTATTGCCAATGGGGGTTTTGAATTGCCTTCGGAAGCACTTTCTATTGGCAAAAAACTATTGCTTAAACCACTAACTGGTCAGTTTGAACAACAAAGCAATGTTGCGACACTTGAGAATCTAGGACTTGCATCATCAATGGATTTTCTGGACCCCTCGGCATTACGCGATTGGTTAGATGAAAAGCAGGTTGAGCGAGTGACTTATCCTGATGTTGCTAAAGCGATTGTCGAATGGGTACAACAAGGGCAGTGGGATAATCATCATGACTTGAGTCAATTGTTATGGCGACAAGTCGATTTTCCCACCTATGTTAAATTTAGCTAATATTGACCACGATTCTGATTTTAAACCGCAATCAATCAACCCTATGAATAAACGTCAAGTGTGGAAGCCAATTAATAAGTGTGCTCAATGCATTTGGTAAAACGTATAAATTTATGTGTTTTACGCTTTTTTATAAAAACACATCATACTGATTAATAAAGGGAATCTTTAAGCATGGATAAAAAAAACTGATATTTTATCAATCTTGTTGCTAATCGATAAATGCTTAGCAGATAGTAGCCTCCGGCCCAGTCATTGCTGGGTATGTATAACAATCACAGGTTATCTATTTCTAAGATATTAACTTTGACTATGTTGACGATAACAACAAGAGGCGTCCCCAAATGTTAGATAAAAAAGATGCAATGAGCGCTATTGCTAGTTACCGCATGGAAAGCACATTACGTGGTGTGGATCTAAACCTGCTGACTGTTTTTGATGCAGTAATGCAAGAACAGAATATTACTCGTGCAGCCCACAACTTGGGTATGTCTCAACCAGCAGTAAGTAACGCTGTTGCACGTTTAAAAGTGATGTTTAATGATGAGTTGTTCATGCGCCAAGGTCGAGGTATCCAACCGACACAACGTGCTCGTCAGTTGTTTGGTCCGATTCGCCAAGCACTACAACTTATTCGTAATGAGCTTCCAAGCTCTGTGTTTTCTCCAGAAACTTCGACTCGTTTATTCAAACTGGCGATTTGCAGCCCTTGTGATATGCGTTTTGCTCCAAGAATAATGTCTTCAGTGCATGAGCAGGCACCATCAGTACAACTTCATCTTGATGCGGAATTTGACCGTTTATTAGCTGAGCGTATGCGTTATCAAGAAATTGATTTCGTGATTGATTATGCTCGCTTTGATGAGCAAGGTTTCTCAAGTACCGAAATTTTCCAAGATGAATTAGTTGTGGTCGCTGCAAAATCTCACCCACGCATTGATGGTTTGGTTACTCCTGAAACACTGCTTAACGAAAAGCATGCCAAATTATCTCGAGTTCATGGTCAACGTAGCTTCTCTGAACAAGCTTATCGTGAACTAGACTGTGTGCCGTATTATGAAGGTACAAGCTTAAGTAATGTTCTGTACGTGGTTGGTCAGTCAGAATTGGTAACGATTGCTCCTCGTTGGATGGTAGAAAATGCAGCTAATCGCGATCAGCTACAAATTCTAGACTTCCCATTTGAAAATGGGCAAATCAGTGGCTATCTGAGCTGGCATGAATCAAGCGAAAAAGACAAAGGTCACATTTGGTTACGAGATCAATTGATGATGATTTGTGGTGAAGTTGTCGCATTAAACTAGGCTTACTGTATAAACTTAGTGGCTTGCTGATACTAGCCTGACGTCTCTTTAGCCTTGAACTAGAAATGCTAGTTCAAGGCTTTTTTATATAGAGAATTAATTGATAACTTTGACATCCGTCAGTTGCCTTTTTCGCTTTCAAATGTACACTTGTGCGCTCAAAAAGCTTACATGTGTAAGCCATAGGTAAAAATGATGCCCAATTTAAATTTTCATATCGTAAAACGAATCCGTGAACAGATAGCTAAAGGCTGTGATCGCGTTGCTCTAAAACACAAAATAGATAAAGAGTGGCACGGGATTAGTTGGAAGGAATTTGGACAACGTATTGACGCGATGTCGCTTGCACTGTTATCTCAAGGGATAAAAATCCAAGATAAGATCGGGATTTTTTCTAACAACATGCCGCAATGGACCATTGCGGATATTGCTTCGTTACAGCTTAGAGCGGTAACCGTTCCTATTTACCCAACCAATACCGCTGATCAAGCTAGCTATATTGTGCAAGATGCTGATGTAAAAGTGCTGTTCGTTGGTGAACAGGAACAATACGATGCAGCGATGAGCTTTTTTGACGAGTGTGAACAGCTCGAATTGATTATCGCCATGAGTGATAATATTGATCTTAAAGGGTTTGCCTCTGCAACTTATTGGCACTCTTTTATTGAATCGTCGACAGAGGAGCTGCAAGCTGAATTAGACGCTCGCCTTGAGCAGCTCAATATGGATGATTTACTGACACTTATCTATACCTCTGGCACAACTGGGCAGCCGAAAGGTGTGATGCTTGATTACGCTAATATTGCAGCTCAGCTTGAGGGACATGATGAGAGGCTAAATATCTCTAGCGATGATGTTTCACTGTGTTTCTTACCTTTGTCACATGTTTTTGAACGTGCTTGGACTTTTTATATTCTGTATAGCGGCGCAACTAACTGCTATTTACAAGATACCATGCAGGTACGTGATGCTTTGGGCGAGATAAAGCCAACCGTTATGTGCGCAGTACCGCGCTTCTACGAAAAAATATTTTCAGCTATTCATGAAAAAGTATCAAAAGCGCCTTTGATTCGAAAAGTACTTTTCACATGGGCGGTGAATATGGGGGCGAAGATGGCGTTATGTCATCAAGAAAATAGTCAACCTTCGTTGCTCCTTAAGAAAAGCTACGCCCTTGCGGATAAACTTGTGTTATCAAAATTACGCGCTTTGCTTGGCGGAAATATTAACTTTATGCCATGTGGTGGTGCTAAGTTAGATGAAACGATTGGGCGATTTTTCCATGCGATAGGCATCAACGTAAAACTTGGCTATGGAATGACGGAAACAACGGCTACGGTATCGTGTTGGGATGATAAATGTTTCAACCCTGATTCAATCGGCATGTCGATGCCTGGTGCGCAAGTCAAAATTGGTGAAAATAACGAAATATTGGTACGCGGTCCGATGGTGATGCGTGGCTATTATAAGATGCCAGAAGAAACCGCACTGTCGTTTGATGAGCAAGGCTTTTTGAAAACGGGTGATGCAGGGCATATTGATGAACAAGGGAATCTGTTTATTACTGACCGTATTAAAGAGTTAATGAAAACCTCTGGCGGTAAATACATTGCACCTCAGGTGATTGAAGGCGCTATTGGTAAAGATCATTTTATCGAACAAATTGCAGTCATTGCTGATACGCGTAAGTTTGTCTCGGCCTTGATCGTTCCTTGCTATGACAGTTTGGAAGAGTATGCGAAAGAGCTAAACATCAAATATCATGACCGACTTGAGCTGATTAAAAACAACCAAGTGGTTGAGATGCTAGAAAAGCGCGTCAATGATTTACAAAAAGAGCTGGCTAAGTTTGAGCAAGTGAAGAAGTTCAAATTATTACCAAAAGCTTTCTCAATGGACAAAGGTGAACTGACTCCAACGCAGAAATTGCGTAGGAAAGTGATTAATGATCGCTATCAAGATGAAATTGAAGAAATGTACAAAGAAAAGTCGAAACGCGATTAATTTTATCTAAGATAAATATTCAGTTGTTTAAAAATCCTCCATATTGATAGGTCTTCTATTTTGTGGGGGATTTTTTTGTTTTAATGGTATGGATAGAGGATTCGATTCCTTTAATCTACTCATTTTTTTGATGTTCAGTAGTGTTGGTTGAGAAATTTAACGCTTTATTTTGTTTTATTTTATTATTATTGAACTGATTTTTGGTGTTTGGTCGAGATAGTTATCTGAATTTGGCCCTTGCAACCTGATATTCTCCGAAATGTGCGCTATTGAACGTTAGACCCGATGATAAGAAAGGGTTAAAGTTGTTGCGTTACCTTGTTTTTTGTTATGACAAGAGCAAGACATAGCCGAAAGTGGAAAGTTTTCGAATTAGGCTACGAATAAGCCCTAGACTATGTAAAACCAGACCAATTCACTGACCATGTGAATGGCAACTGGTAAGGAGAAAAGATGGCAATGTTATCGGAAGAAAAGATGTTATCTGGTGCAGAGATGGTGGTTCAATCTCTGATCGAAGAAGGTGTAGAACAAATATTCGGCTACCCTGGCGGTTCCGTTCTTGATATCTACGACGCACTGCACGCCAAAACCGACCAAATCAAGCACGTACTGGTTCGCCATGAACAGGCTGCGACTCATATGGCTGATGGCTATGCACGCGCAACAGGAAAAGCTGGTGTTGTGTTAGTTTGCTCTGGACCTGGAGCAACCAATACCGTTACAGGTATTGCTACTGCCTATATGGATTCCATCCCAATGATCGTTATCTCTGGCAACGTGCCAAATAACCTGATTGGTAACGATGCTTTTCAAGAATGTGACATTGTTGGTGTCTCTCGACCTATCGTAAAACACAGTTTTTTGGTCAAAAAAGCAGAAGATATTCCTGAAACGATTAAAAAAGCTTTTTACATCGCATCCACAGGGCGCCCTGGTCCTGTTGTGATTGATTTACCTAAAGATGTGATGAACCCGCAGATCAAGCTTTCATACGCTTACCCTGAATCAATCAAGTTACGCTCCTATAACCCAACAATGTCTGGTCATAAAGGGCAGATAAAAAAAGCGTTGAAAGCATTATTAGAAGCAAAAAAACCAGTGTTATATATTGGTGGTGGTGCTGTTATTTCAGGGGCGGATCAATACATTTTAAAACTAGCAGAAACACTAAATTTACCTGTTGTTAGTACATTAATGGGGTTAGGTGCTTTCCCAGGAACTCATAAAAATGCGTTAGGTATGCTTGGTATGCATGGCATGTATGAAGCAAATATGGCTATGCATAACGCTGATTTAATTTTTGGTGTAGGGGTACGTTTTGATGACCGTACCACTAATAACCTTGAGAAATATTGCCCTAATGCGAAGATCATGCACATCGATATTGATCCATCGTCAATCTCTAAAAACGTTCCGGTTGATCTACCGATAGTTGGTTCAGCTGATCAAGTATTAGAAACCATGCTCAATTTGCTGGTGGAACAAGGCGGCACCAATGATGAGCAAGCGCTCGAACAATGGTGGCAAGAGATCCAAGTGTGGCGTGATCGTCAATGCCTTACTTATGAAACTTCTAGTGAACGGATTAAACCGCAGCAGGTTATTGAAACCTTACATAAACTAACTAATGGTGATGCGTATGTCGCATCGGATGTCGGTCAGCACCAGATGTTTGCGGCACTGTATTATCCATTCAATAAGCCGCGCCGATGGATAAATTCTGGTGGTTTAGGCACGATGGGTTTTGGTTTACCTGCGGGCATGGGTGTTAAATTCGCTATGCCAGAGGAAGAGGTCGTTGTTGTTACCGGTGATGGCAGTATTCAGATGAACATTCAAGAGCTGTCGACAGCATTGCAATACGATATCCCAGTTAAAATTATCAACCTCAACAACCGTTTTCTTGGCATGGTAAAACAGTGGCAAGACATCATTTATCAAGGCCGTCACTCTAATTCTTATATGAGTTCTGTACCGGATTTTGCTGCCATTGCGGAAGCCTATGGACACGTCGGAATTCGCATTTCAACACCAGATGAACTGGAAGCGGGCCTCAAAAAAGCGCTCGATATGAAAGATCGATTGGTGTTTGTTGATATCAATGTGGATGAAACTGAGCACGTGTACCCAATGCAAATTAAAGGCGAAGGGATGGATAAAATGTGGTTAAGCAAAACGGAGAGAACCTAATATGAGACATATTATTTCACTATTATTGGAAAACCAACCAGGAGCGTTGTCTCGTGTTGTTGGTCTATTCTCTCAACGTGGCTATAACATTGAATCACTTACCGTATCGCCAACGGATGATGAAACGCTATCGCGCTTAAATATCACAACCAAGAGCACTGAAATGCAACTTGAGCAGATCCAAAAGCAACTGCATAAGTTGATTGATGTGCTTAAAGTGCAAGAGGTTTCTGAGCTCGAGCATATTGAACGTGAGTTAATGATGGTTAAAGTGAAAGCGAGTGGTTTTGCTCGTGCCGAAGTGAAACGTACCGCTGATATTTTCCGTGGTCAGATTATTGATGTCACAGCATCACAATATACCGTTCAATTGACTGGAACGAGCGAGAAATTAGACGCTTTTATTCAGGCCTTATCTGAAGTAACTGATGTTATCGAAGTAGCGCGTAGTGGCGTGGTTGGCATTGCTCGCGGAGAGCGAGCACTTAAAGCGTGATTGATTAACAATCGGCAATGAAAGAGGCCACAATTGTGGCCTCTTTACTTTTACCCACATTCGCCATCCTCTTTAAAGGTAGCGAATGTTGTCAACGTGCGGATTAGTGAAGAATACGCGCGCGAATTGTTCCTGCAATGCTTTTTAGTTTCGCTAATGCTTCTTCTGAGCGTGCCGTTTCTACATCGATAACCACATAACCGATCTCTGCAGATGTTTGTAGATATTGACCAGCAATGTTAATCCCTTCTTCGGCAAAGATGGTGTTAATTTGTGTCAGAATACCAGGGCGGTTTTCATGGATGTGCAGTAAGCGTGAACTGTTACGATGAATTGGCAATGATACTTCAGGGAAGTTAACGCTCGACAGTGTTGAACCGTTATCTGAATATTTCGCTAACTTGCCAGCAACTTCAATACCGATGTTTTCTTGTGCTTCTTGTGTTGAGCCACCAACATGAGGAGTCAGAATAACATTATCAAATTTCATCAATGGTGTTTCAAACGGATCTGAATTGGTTCCCGGCTCTTCTGGGAATACGTCAACCGCCGCACCAGACAAATGACCAGACTCTAAAGATTCGCATAATGCTGGAATATCAACCACAGTTCCACGAGCCGCATTGATAAAAATGGCTCCAGGCTTCATGCGTGCAAACTCCTCTTTGCCCATCATGTTTTTGGTGTCCGGAGTCTCTGGTACATGCAATGAAATGACATCACATTTATTCAATAGCTCACTCATGGTGTGAACTTGTGTCGCATTGCCGAGTGATAGCTTATTTTCGATGTCGTAGAAATAGACTCGCATCCCCAAGTTCTCAGCAATGATACCCAGTTGGGTACCGATATGGCCGTAACCGATGATGCCCAAGCGTTTACCACGTGCTTCGTAAGAATTATCGGCACTTTTTTTCCAGATACCACGGTGAGCCAGCGCATTTTTTTCAGGAATGCCACGCAACAGAAGTAATACTTGGCCGAGAACAAGTTCTGCGACACTGCGCGTGTTTGAGAATGGTGCGTTGAATACTGGAATACCGCGTTTTGCTGCTGCGTCAAGATTTACTTGGTTAGTACCAATACAAAAACAGCCAATAGCCACCAATTTCTCTGCGGCATTAATGACTTTTTCCGTCAAATTTGTGCGGGAACGAATACCGATGAAATGCGCATCTTTTACCGCTTCCAGCAGTTCAGCATCATCCAGAGAGCCTTTATGGTATTCGATATTGGTGTAGCCGGCTGATTGCAGTACTTCAACTGAAGAAGGGTGAAGTCCTTCAAGAAGTAGAATCTTAATTTTTTCTTTTTCCAGTGAAACTTTGGCCATTATTCTCGTCCTTAAAATGGAAAGGTGGGCAAATGCGGCGCACATAGAGCAAAAAAGTTAAATAAAGAGGATGATTAACCATTTTGTTGGAAGACAAACGTTTCCCTGTGCGTCTTCTGAACAATAAAGTAACAAACTTTTTTTGTTTTGGGTAAGAAAATTACGGAATAAGGAATAATTTTCTGCAAGATAGCCACGAAAAACGGCACCTAATGGTGCCGTTTGTAATCAAATAACGGAAAGTTTCGCTATTATGTGCGTTACTCCTCGATTTTTGCACCTTCTGCAGTACCGGTAATGACCACATCTGCACCTCGGTGAGCAAATAAACCAACGGTGACTACTCCAGCAATGCCGTTGATTTTATCTTCCAGTGCTTTTGCATCAGTAATTTTTAGGCCATGCACATCTAAAATAACGTTGCCGTTATCGGTGACGACACCGTGGCGATATTCTGGGTCACCACCAAGCTTGACGAGCTCACGAGCAACATAAGAACGAGCCATTGGGATCACTTCGACAGGTAATGGAAATTTGCCTAAGAAATCGACCGCTTTTGTACCATCAACAATACAAATGAATTTATCGGCAATTGCCGCAACGATTTTTTCACGAGTCAGTGCTGCGCCACCACCTTTGATCATATCGCGGGTTGGGTTGATTTCATCAGCACCATCGACATAAACATCAAGTTTAATTACATCATTGCAGTCAAATACTTCAATACCTAAGCCTTTCAGTTTTTCTGTTGAGGCGATAGAGCTTGATACGGCACCTTTAATATTATCTTTAATTGAGCCTAATGCATCGATGAAGTGATTCACAGTTGAGCCTGTACCGACACCAACAATGCTGCCTTTTTCTACGTATTTTAGAGCAGCCCAGCCGGCGGCTTTTTTCATTTCATCTTGAGTCATGCCAATCTCCTGATATCGATTAATGGGGTAACGTGTCTTAGCGGGCGCGATTATAGCCTCAATAATTTACGATTCCCATTGCCAGATTCGGCTCGGGGTCACTATTTTAGGTAAAGGGATATCCCACGCTTGGCTTGGGAGGCTTTCAACATATTGACAATCGTGGGCCAGTCCAATCGGTTGTGCTCCTATTCCAGTTTTAAACCACGTCTCTAGAGTTCGATCATAATATCCACCGCCCATACCGAGTCGCTGACCTTGTTTATCAAAAGCGACCAGTGGTGTACAGATGATATCGAGTTGATTTACTGGAAGGACCAAAGTCTGATTGAGTCTGGGTTCGGCGATACCGTACTTATTGGTTGCCATTGGTGTATTGGCGTCATAATGAAGAAACAGTAAGTGGCCGGCAGAGAACGGGTGTAAAACGGGAAGGTAAGTGTATTTGCCTTGTTGCCATAGCCATTCTATGAGTGGTTGAGTGTCTAACTCACCATCGCTTGCTAGATATAAGGCAATATGTTGGCTAGTCGATAGTTCATCTAACGCAGAAAATTGAGTAACAAGATCAAGCCCAGCGTTATGCTGTTGAGTCGATGATAATTGGTTACGTTGTTGGCGAATGTTTTTTCTAATGGTTTGACGAGAAAGTTGCATAGGAATACCCCGGAGTGCCGTTGAGGATTTTGGCCCTTGAACCAGCTGGTTCAAGGCGGATCAGCAATGATAACCGTAGGCTTCTCGGTACGAGCCGAGCTTGCTCAATAGTTACCAAATACTAACCCTTTGGTGTTGCTTATCGGCTCAGGGACTTAAATCCGCCTGACGAACACTCTAGGGTAAATTTGGTTTTTACTGTAATGCTACTGCTGTCCGTGCTTTACTTTACTAAGTACATCATCTAATGATGCGGCGAGCTTTTCCATACGCTCGGTTAATTGATTCTGTTTGCCTGCACTTTCATTTTGCTTGGTTTGTAGCTCATAGCAAATATTCAATGCAGCAATGGTCAGTAGTTTTACTTCATTAGTAACCTTAGTACGCTCTGCCATCTCTTTCAATCGATTATCAAGATCTTGAGCCGCTTGGATCAATGACTGCTCTTGTCCTGATGGACAATTAACACGAGTCAATTTTCCTAAAATTTCTACGTCTACCGCTTGATTACTCATGATGGATGAACTCTTTTCGCGCTGTCTAAGATGGTGCTACTCACATGACCATCGAGGTGGAAACTATAGGTAAAGCGTCACTAAGATTCAAGCTTTTCAGACAAGAGCGATAAAAATGAGGGACTAAAAACACAGTAATTGGACAAATTGAACAAAAGCTACTCACAATTGGTGCTTTGAGCATTTTCGCAGTTGGAGCGAAGTGGTAGGATCAAGTTTATTTGATTTTAGAATGAGTCACTCATGAGCGAAAAAACACTGCCAACTTATCTTTCCTTTGCCACTGAACTTCAATCGGCGGCACTTGCAGTAAACCCAGCTGAATTACACGGGTTACTCGCTGGTATGCTTGCGGGTGGCTTAAGCCTCAGTGACAAAAGCTGGCAGCCTTTGATTTTTGATTATACCAATGATGGTATGGGTTGGCCGGATCGCGCATTGACACTTGCTGAGCAAACGCTTGAAATCACCAAAAATGAAATCACAGGTTCAGATATCGAACTCTCTTTGTTGCTACCAGATGATGAGGCAGGGGCTAGCTTATTTGATTTAGCCGATGGCGTCGCAGATTGGGTGAACCACTTCATCTCTGGGTTAGGATTGGTGGGCACGGCGTTAAAAAAAGCATCTGTAGAATCTAAAGAAGCATTAGCGGATTTAGAAGAAATCGCCAAGTTGGGCATTGATGAAGATGACGATTTAAATGAGCAAGCCCAGCTATTGGAACAAGTGATCGAACACATCAAAGCTTGCGTACTGATCATTCATGCGGAATTTGGCATTAAACCAGTACAAGAAACTAAGCCAACTATTCATTAATGTGAGGTTGTTGTGAAGCAATTTGATGTGATTATTGCGGGTGGCGCAATGGCTGGTGCAACACTTGCTTTGGCGCTAGATCGCCTGTCTCAAGGTCAGTTAACCATTGCTGTAGTTGAAGCGTATCAAGCCGATAGTGAAGCTCACCCAGGCTTTGATTCTCGTTGCATTGCTTTGTCGTATGGTACGGTGCAAATTCTACAGCGCCTAAGTTTATGGAATTCGCTACAAAAGGTAGCAACCGCCATTGAACACATTCACGTGTCAGATCGTACTCATGCGGGAATGACGGATATAACTCATCATCAATTGGGTTTAGATGCGTTGGGTTATGTGGTTGAATTAGCTGATGTCGGGCTGATTTATGCCCAGCAAATAGCGCAATGTTCAAACATTGAATTGTTTTGTCCCCAATCAGTTCTGCAAGTTGAACGCAGTGAGAAAAGCGTAGTAGTAACATTGTCTGATGGGCAAAACATAGCGGCGAAATTACTGGTTGCGGCAGACGGCGCTATTTCCACTTGTTGTGAACAGGTGGGGGTAGCTCTACGTGAGCATGATTTTGAGCAAGTTGCTGTTATTGCCAATGTACTGACTCAGCAACCGCATCAGGGACGAGCTTTCGAACGTTTTACAGCAGATGGCCCTGTTGCACTGTTACCCATGAGTGATAATCGCCTCTCTTTAGTGTGGTGTTTACCACCAGAAAAAGCACAACAGATACTCAGCTTAAGCGATGACGCTTTTTTATTGCAGCTTCAACAAGCGTTTGGTTGGCGTTTAGGTAAAATGAATAAAGTGGGTGCTCGTGCCAGTTACCCATTAATATTACGCTACCGAGAGCAAAATATATCGCATCGTTTTGCTATTGTTGGTAATGCGGCTCAAACCTTACATCCTATCGCAGGGCAAGGTTTTAATTTAGGCATTCGAGATGTAGTCAGTTTGGCCGATGAACTGGTCAAGCAATTGAGTGATGTGGGGGAGTATAGTGGTTTACATGCTTTTAAACAGCGCCGCGAGCAAGACAGATTAGTGACGATTACCTTGACCTCATCACTGGTGCATCTGTTTTCTAATGATTGGTTAGCGACTCGCATTGGTCGAAATGTAGGACTGGCGCTGATGGATAATTTACCGTGGCTAAAAATGCCTCTGCTGCGTCGTACACTCGGCGTGGTTAATCGATAAAAAGGTTTGAATATGATGCAAAGCGTTGATATTGCGATTGTTGGTGGTGGAATGGTCGGCTTAGCATTAGCGGCCGCCTTTAAGCATAGCGATCTTCGTATTGCCGTGATCGAGGGTAATGTCCCCAATGGTGAGCTTAACGAACTACCCGATGTACGAGTGTCAGCTTTAAGTCGTTCTAGCGAAATGATTTTGCGTAATCTTGATGCATGGTCGGGTATTTTGCAGCGCCGTGCTGCTCCTTATTCTGCGATGGAAGTATGGGAGCGTGACAGTTTTGCACGCATTGAATTTAGTGCTAACCAACTGACTCAACCAGACTTAGGACATATTGTCGAAAACAGAGTGATTCAGTTAGCGCTGCTAGAGCAAGTGAAAAAGCAGGCTAATGTGACGCTATACATGCCAACAAAATGTCAATCTTTGGCTGTCGGTGAAAGTGAGGCTTGGTTGACATTAGATAATGGGCAATCATTGACGGCGAAGCTGGTTGTCGGAGCTGATGGTGCGAATTCTTGGGTTCGTCAGCAGCAGGATATTCCTCTGACTCACTGGGATTATGGGCATAGTGCGGTTGTTGCTAACATTCGCACAAGTGAGCCTCACCAATCAACGGCAAGACAAATCTTTACACCGCAAGGTCCTTTGGCATTCTTACCGATGAATGATCCTCACATGAGCTCTATTGTTTGGTCAACGGAACCAAGTCGCGCAGAACGCTTGGTACATCTGTCGGAGCATGAGTTCAATAAGATGCTAACTGCAGAGTTTGATCACCGTTTAGGTCTATGTGAAGTGGTTGGAGAGCGAGCGGCGTTCCCACTAAAAATGCGTTATGCAAGAGACTTTGCTCTTGAGCGTATTGCGTTGGTTGGTGATGCTGCACATACCATTCACCCACTTGCGGGGCAGGGCGTTAACCTCGGATTATTAGATGCCGCCAGTTTAGCTCAAGAAGTGCTTGCACTTTGGTCTAAAGGTGAAGATGTGGGGACTAAGAGTAATCTACGTAGCTATGAGCGTTGGCGTAAAGCGGAAGCGGCGAAAATGATAGCAGCGATGCAAGGTTTTAAAGATTTGTTCGAAGGTGACAACCCAGCGAAGAAATTGATTCGAGGTATTGGGATGCGTTTAGCTGGCCAACTTCCCGGAGCAAAAGACGAGATTATGAAGAGAGCATTAGGCTTAAAAGGCCACCTACCTGATTTGGCAAAAAGCAAAATGGTGTTGTTGGAACCTTAAAGTTATTACTTGCTACAAAGCAAAAGGGTTGGCAAATCGCCAACCCTTGTAAATTCTGTCGTTAAAACTGCATCAAGCGTAAGCGCAACGTAATCTCATTATTTCCTGATTCACTTCTTTTACTGTTTGGAAATGGCGTTTCTCTGCACGCTCAGGCAAGACTAATTTGCCATTATTAAATTCAAATTTCCCCACACCGTAAATGTAAATTCTTCCTTTAAAAAGACGACTTACGTGTTTTGCAATCATCCCCGGTGTATAGCGCTTAAACAGTCTCATACTACGATCCTTCTATTGTTCTTGCACTGCAAATTATATTAAACCCCCGTTAAAAATAGTGTGATATTAATAGGGGATTATGCAGTAAAGCCTAACCTGTTTGGATATTTGTGCTGCTGTTGGCAAAATGTTGGATAAATATCCAAGTTCGTGTGATGCTTTCCTCAAAACAGGGTTTGCTAATGAACTTGCCCTTGTTTTACTCGGTGCTTATTAAGCCCGAACAATATGACATTTTTAATAATAGTTGCATTTTATTTAAATGTGATAATTTTTGGTGAATTTTCTGACAAAAAAATGCCCGCTAAATGTGCGGGCGAATAGTCACAGATGCATTACACAAAAAGTGGATGTCCTGAAACAATCAGTGGATTCACTTTTTTGTTGGTGAAGGATACAAAAGAATGTTCATTCTGATTATGCTTTAACCAACGTCTGCAAGAGTACGTTAAAAAAGTCGCAATGACTATTTATGTTTTACTTTTGACTAAAAATTCACCGTCGATTTTGGTGTATTTCAGAGTTGCTCACGAAATAATGTAATGGATTACATTGTTTCATTGTTCAACGGACGATGTCTGCGATAATTGGATGGCAAAGCGCGACTAAATCTTGACAGCGAAGTGCGATTCCTGCCATTTGGGTACCACTACTGATAGTCACTTGTTGCTCATTCAGTAGTTGCCTATCAAATATGATAGGCATTGATGTGAGTAGCAGTAATGGTGTGACAGTGCCTACTTGGTAGCCTGTAATGAGTGCAACGTCTTCGATATTCACACAGGTCATACGACGTCCCTGAAATATGGCGCGTACTTTTTTGGGATCAACAGCTTTATTTCCCGGAACGCAGGCGAGCGCATATCGGCCACCTAACTCTTTTAAAACTATCGACTTTACCATCTGCTTTGGGTGAATGCCGCGCTGCTTGGCGGCATCTTCAATCGTTTTCGCTGGAGTTTGATGGGGCATTAGGCGATAAGAGACCCCTTGCTCCGTTAAATAACGAGTGATGTGTGTATCGAATTCGTTATTCATCTTCAAGAGAATAAGGTAACGTTTGGATCAACCAACGAGTGCCAGGTTGATTAGCTAGACGAAATTGAGTGTCGGCCTCTAAATTATTAGGTAGCACAATCAAGCCAATTGCTGTTTGATCGGCAAAAGTATAATGAGCGAGTAAGTGTCCAACACTACGCCAATTTTCACCGACCGAACGCTCCAATACAATGAGTTCATCACTGACCAATACTTGTTCGCTATTGCCTTTCACAAGGTACATAGCCCGTTTGTTGATACCACGGTATTTAGCGCGAGCTACTGTTTCTTGACCAGTATAACAACCTTTACTAAAGCTAATTCCATTCAGCGCTTGCAAGTTCAACGCTTGAGGAATATGTTCTCTTTGATCGACTTGAGTGATAAGCGGAATACCTTCTTCGATATCAAAACGTGTCCAAAGTGCTTCGCTGACTTTAGTGGCATCACTGCTGCTGATGAGCTTTTGTGCGATAGGTTCAGTTATCAGTAATAGCCAACGTTGTGGTGATATTTTTACAGCGCTACCACCTTCAATACTGCGAACATCACCTCTGTCTTCTGTTAATGCATCAATGTATTGTTCAGCGTTGTCACCGAATACACCTAAAGCAACATCCTGACTTTGGCTTATCTCTACTTTTGAAAAAATCGCGTACTTTTTCAGTTCGTTGAGCTCTGCTTCTATCGCTGATAATGGCTGGAACATCGCATAACCATTATTGTGGTGAAAAAGGCGAAACACTGACCAAACCTTACCTTTGGCGTCACAATGCGCACCGAATGTGGATTGTGTCTTCTCAAGGCTAACAACGTTACAGGTCACTTGACCTTGCAAATAAGCTTTTTTGTCATCTCCATCCATAGTGATTGCTCCCCATGAATCGAGATGAGCCATCATTAAAGGGGGAAGCGTGTCATTGGCGGTCACTGAGAGAGGTGTAAATGCGTTTTGCCAGTCCATGTTTGTCTACCTAAAAAGTAAAATGTAGACACTATGTTAGTCTGGTTCAGTTTTTTTGTCAGCTTGAACAGGGACTGTGACTCATCTACTAGTTGAATTACCATCCGCTTGATACACTCTGCGCAAATAAACATAAGGTGAGGAAAACCGATGTACACCACTGAAGAAAAAGCAAGAATTAAGTGGGCCTGCCGTCGAGGAATGCTAGAGCTAGATGTGGTTGTAATGCCATTTTTTGAAGAATGCTTCGACTCGCTTGGTGAAACTGAACAACGAGATTTTGTTTCCCTACTGGAGTGTGATGATCCAGATCTATTCACGTGGATTATGGGGCACGGTCGCAGTGAAAATTTAGGGCATGCCGCTATGGTGGACAAGATTGTCGCTCATAACCTCAGCAAAGTACGTTAAGTTTACACTTCAAGCTTCTTATTTCGCCTGTTTGGCTCATATCATATTGTTGATGTTGGTCATATGGGCGTTGTTGATTTCTCCTCTTCCTCTTGTTTCGACCCTCTTCTTTATCATCTTCTTATTGTCGGCGGGTTACCAATTCGATCTATTGCCTCCATGTGTTAGTGGAGATGTTACCTTGCATAAGGATGGCGGATGTCAATGGCTTGAAGAGACATTTATTATTAAAAAAGTCTCATTGCAATTTTCGTTTATGGTGCTTATTTTGTACTCAGAATGTGGGCAGCGCTACCTATTGTGGCGAGACAATTGTAGTGATGAACTGTATCGGCAGCTATTGGTTCGATTAGCGCAAATCAATAAACAACAAAAGGAGCCATAAAGACTCCTTTTGTTTAACTACATATTTATTCCTAGCCTTGCGGTGTCAGAATTGTAGGCCCGCTATCTTCGGCCAATTGTGGGTAGTCCAATGTGTAATGCAAACCACGGCTTTCTTTGCGTTGCATTGCACAGCGAACCATCAGCTCGGCGACTTGCAATAAATTTCGCAGTTCCAATAAATTGTTCGAAACACGGAAATGACTGTAGTACTCATGAGTTTCTTGTTGCAGCAATTGGATGCGACGTAATGCACGCTCCAAACGCTTGTCAGTACGTACGATGCCCATGTAATCCCACATGAATAGACGCAGCTCGTGCCAGTTATGTTGAATAACAACTTCTTCATCTGAGTTATTCACTTTACTTTCATCCCAAGCTGGTAAACTTGGAGGAAGTTGTGCTTCAGGCAGTGCTTTCAGAATATGTTGTGCCGCAGACCATGCATAGACAACACACTCAAGTAACGAGTTTGAAGCCATACGGTTAGCACCATGTAGCCCGGTATAGCTGACTTCACCGATTGCATAAAGGTGTTTGATGTCGGTCTGACCTTGCTTGTTGACCATTACCCCCCCGCAAGTATAGTGCGCAGCAGGTACTATCGGGATCGGCTCTTTGGTCATATCAATCCCCAATTCCATTAGACGAGAATGGATGGTGGGGAAGTGTTTTTCGATAAAATCGGCAGGCTTATGGCTGATGTCTAGGTACATACAATCAGCACCTAGGCGTTTCATCTCAAAATCTATCGCTCGGGCAACCACATCACGCGGTGCCAGTTCTCCACGTTCATCAAAATCAGGCATAAAGCGTGATCCATCAGGGCGTCTTAAAAATGCTCCTTCACCACGTAATGCTTCTGTCAAAAGAAAGTTACGAGCCTCAGGATGGAACAAGCAGGTTGGGTGGAATTGATTAAACTCCAAATTTGCAACGCGGCATCCTGCGCGCCAAGCCATGGCAATGCCATCACCAGAAGAGACATCGGGATTGGATGTATATTGATATACCTTCGATGCGCCCCCTGTGGCTAAGACCACGAATTTTGCACGAATAGTTTCAACGTGTTCTTGATTACGGTTCCAAACATAAGCGCCAATGACTTTTTGTTTGTCACCACCAACTTTGTCTTCAGTGATCAAATCTAATGCATTATGACGTTCAAGAATGGTGATGTTTGGGTGGTTATGAACATTATCTTGAAGGGAGGTTTGCATCGCCATGCCAGTTGCATCGGCAGCATGAAGGATACGTCGATGGCTATGACCACCCTCGCGAGTTAAATGATAACGAGGAGCTTCATCACTGTCATTTTCTTCTCTGTCGAAAGGAACACCGCCATCAATTAGCCACTGAACACTCTCTTTCGCGTGTTCTGCGATAAAGCGCACGGTATCTTCTTCACAAATACCAGCCCCTGCGATTTGTGTATCTTCAACGTGTGATTCAATACTGTCTGATTCGTCAAAAACAGCCGCAATTCCTCCTTGAGCGTAATAGGTGGCCCCCTCACTGCGAGGTCCTTTGCTTAGAACAATGACTTTTCCATGTTTTGCTACACGCAGAGCTAACGACAAGCCTGCTGCACCACTACCTACCACTAATACATCACATTGATGTTCACGGTTTGCGTTCATAAAACTTTTAAATTCCCGAACTATAGTAGAGTTATCCAACTCTTATTTAAAAAAATGTACTGCATGTATCTATACTCTTGAAGTGCTTAAGTCGCAAGGTTTTATCCCTTCCTACTTGAAGATGCTGCGGTGTTGGCGGCGTTCGTTTACCCCAATCACATAGCCTGTCTATGCTTATGGGGTAAACTCACTTGCCGCCTACCTGTAACTCCAAGTCGTTTTTGGTATATCCATTAGCTGCGTAAGCGTGACTTCGATCATCTAGATAAAATAAAGGTAAATTATCTCGTTAAAATGCAATACTTTGGTCAATGCCATTGTCTTTCGTATTATCGACCCTCACTATGTTGTAAGGTTTGTCGAATTGAAGTTACGTCACACTTATCGATTGTGAATGGCAAATATTTTTAGACAGAATGGAACTTCCCATTCTTCCTTGAGTCACAATAGTGCTCATGTAAGCGGTGGTGTCAATACTACACTTTGCATAATGAATGCCCATATCTGAGAAGGTAAGGGGAATAACAATAGGAGTACACGCTCGAATGAACGAGCAGTTGACCGATCAGGTATTGATTGAGCGAGTTCAGAGTGGGGATAAGCAAGCGTTTAACCTTTTGGTCTTAAGATACCAAAATAAAGTCTGCAACCTTATTTCTCGGTATGTGAGCAATTCTGGAGATGTAGCGGATGTCGCCCAAGAGGCATTCATCAAGGCGTATCGTGCTATCCCAACTTTTCGTGGAGAAAGCGCGTTTTACACTTGGCTATACCGTATTGCTGTCAATACTGCTAAAAATCACATTGTTGCGCAGAGCCGCAGGCCACCCGCAAATGATGTTGATGCTGAAGATGCTGAATATTATGAAAATGGTAATGCGCTAAAAGAAATATCGAACCCTGAGAACATTACGTTGTCCAAAGAATTGCAACAGGTAGTGTTCAGTGCGATAGAAGCGTTACCTGAAGATTTAAAAACGGCGATGACGTTGCGTGAGCTTGAAGGCTTAAGTTACGAGGAAATCGCAGAAGTTATGGATTGTCCTGTAGGAACGGTGCGTTCGCGTATCTTCCGTGCTCGTGAAGCGGTAGAAAAGAAGATAAAACCTCTTTTATAGCGCTCAAACCAGTAATGAATATGGTGAATAAATAATGGCTGACAAAGAAAAACTTTCAGCACTCATGGATGGGGAAATGGTCGATAAGGCACTAATCCAAGAATTAGAGCTTGACCAAGAAAGTTTACAAACGTGGAAAAATTACCATGTAATTGGTGATGTGATGCGTGGTGATGCCCCAGTGCGAGCTGAATGGAATATTGCAGAAAGTGTGGCGTTAGCATTGGAAAGTGAGCCTACGCACAGTCGTTTACATTCGGCCTCTGTTGTTGATATTCAGCATGGAAATCGTGAGTCTCAACCTACGCCATCGCAAGCCCGTAGACAATTACCAGCATGGCTTTCTCAGTTTGGACAAGTCGCTGTGGCTGCTTGTGTCTCGCTTGTGGTTGTTTTGGGTGTGCAGCAATACAGTGGTAGTGATCCAACCTCCACTCAAGGTGATCAATTACCTGTATTACAAACAGTACCGTTCACTGGTAGTGTTGAACCGGTTAGCTTGACTCGTGATTCTGTCGAGCGACACAACAATGACACTAATATGCAAGAGCAACGCCGCCGCGTTAACGCGCTATTACAAGATTACGAGCTGCAACTTCGCTTAAATAGCGAAAGTGCTAGCTTGCACAACGATGTACATCAATCGGTAGCTGAATGAATAAATACCTGATCAGTGCGTTGGCGCTGTTCAGTTTGAACTCTACATTAGCCTTTGCAGATGACCAACCTGCAGAGGCTTTGTTGCTTCAAATGAACGAAGCCAGTCAGCACTTAAATTATGAGCTGTCTTACATTCTTATTAAGAAAAGCAGTATCGAACCTTTACTGTATCGTCATGCGAGTAAAAGTGACCAACAATTTGCTCATCTCGTCTATCTCAGTGGGCCGGTCAGAGAAGTTATTCGTCGTGGTGATGAAGTCAGTTACATTGAGCCAGGCGTAGATCCGTTCACCATCGAATCTAGCTCTATGGTCGCACCAACGATTCCTATGCTCGATAGCGATGTTGGCGCATTAAGCCAATATTACGACTTTGTTAAAGTCGGTCGTGCTCGTGAAGCGGGTACTGCCTGTCAGGTTGTGCGTATTGTGCCTAAAGATGGGTTGCGTTATTCCTATGTTTTATGGGTTGATGAAGCCAGTCATTTGCCACTACGAGCAGATTTAGTTGATAGAGATGGTGAAGTATTAGAGCAATATCGCACCATATCTTATGCGATCAGCGACAAACTCGCCGATGCGATGGAGGGGCTCAATGCCGTCAAACTTCCAGAAGTATTGTCTTTACCAAAGGGTAACCTTAACGAAAGTTTTTGGAATGTAGGTTGGACTCCTGATGGTTTCGAGCCCAAAGAACTGAACCGTTACCGTATGGCCATTACTGAACGTTTAGTTGAAAGCCAAATGTTTAGCGATGGTTTGTTCAGTTTCTCTGTGTACATTTCAGATAGCGACAATCATTCGTTAAAAGGTCAATTGGTTCGCCAAGGTCGCCGTACTTTACATAGTTTTGTGAAAGGCAATAATGAGATCTCGGTGGTGGGTGATATTCCACCAGAAACCGCCAAGCGTATTGCTCAGTCAATTACGTTTAAAGCGATGAACAAAACCAATGAGGTGACGGCACCATGATGACGGCGTTGGCGACAGTGACTTCTGTTCAATTAAAGCAACAAGGGTTTCATGTTGAACTCAGTTGTGAACAGCAGACCAGTTGCAGCAGTTGTTCTTCATCAAAAAGTTGTGGGACGGGGATTGTTTCTAAAGCTGTGGGCAACAAAACACTGCACTGGCAACTCAATACGGACAAAACAGTCAAGCCTGGCCAGGTGATTGAAATTGGTTTTCCTGAAAAAAGCTTACTTCAATCGGCGGCTTTGGTTTACCTAGTGCCGTTATTTATGATGATGCTTGGAGCTTGGCTCGGTGATGCTGTTATTGCCCCTATGTTTAATGGTGGCGAAGGTTTGGTGATTATGAGCGCGGCACTTTTTATCGCCGTTGGGATCATCATTGCCAAACGATTCTCCACCGTTCTTGAAAAACGTTCACAGCTTGAGGTGGTTTTGGTTCGAGTCCTCGGTGAGCCCATTGCCTAATTTATGATGCGATCCCTATCGAAATTGGGTAGAATCTGCCAACTTTATGGAAACGCCACTTGATGTCGCGTTCTTATGTTCCTTTTTGCAAGAGTTTAGTCATCCCAAACCTATGAAGCACATTCGTAACTTTTCGATTATCGCCCACATCGACCATGGTAAGTCGACCCTCTCTGACCGTTTAATCCAAGTTTGTGGTGGATTGAGTAATCGTGAAATGGCAGCTCAAGTCCTCGATTCTATGGATCTTGAACGTGAGCGTGGCATCACCATCAAAGCGCAGAGTGTGACGCTCGACTACCAAGCAAAAGATGGCGAGACATACCAGCTCAACTTTATCGATACTCCTGGACACGTTGACTTCTCTTATGAAGTTTCCCGTTCTCTTGCCGCCTGTGAAGGTGCATTATTAGTAGTGGATGCAGGTCAAGGTGTTGAAGCTCAAACCTTGGCTAACTGTTACACTGCGATTGAAATGGAACTGGAAGTTGTTCCTATCCTTAACAAAATCGATTTGCCAGCCGCAGAACCAGAGCGTGTAGCGGAAGAGATTGAAGATATCGTTGGTATTGATGCGATTGATGCTGTCCGTTGTTCGGCTAAAACTGGTCTTGGGGTTGATGATGTACTCGAAAAGATCGTTTCTGGTATTCCGGCGCCAGAAGGTGATCCTGACGCGCCACTGCAAGCTTTGATCATTGACTCTTGGTTTGATAACTACTTAGGTGTGGTTTCTCTTGTACGCGTGAAAAACGGCGTATTGAAGAAGAATGACAAGATTAAAGTGATGAGTACCGGGCAAATTTGGGGGGTTGATCGTTTGGGGATTTTTACGCCAAAACAAGTCGACCAAACTGAATTAAATACTGGTGAAGTTGGCTGGGTTGTTTGTGGTATTAAAGACATCCTTGGCGCGCCAGTTGGCGATACGTTGACTTCAGCAAAAACACCATGTGAAAAAGCGTTACCAGGATTTAAAAAGGTGAAACCTCAGGTTTATGCTGGTCTTTTCCCGGTTTCTTCTGATGATTATGAAAATTTCCGCGATGCATTAGGTAAACTTAGTCTTAACGATGCGTCACTGTTTTATGAGCCAGAAAGCTCGGCAGCACTAGGTTTTGGTTTCCGTTGTGGCTTCTTGGGTATGCTCCATATGGAGATTATTCAAGAACGTCTAGAGCGTGAATACGACCTTGATCTTATCACCACCGCACCAACGGTAGTGTATGAAGTTGAAAAAACTGACGGTACGGTACTTTATGTTGATAGCCCTGCTAAATTGCCAGCGGTTAATGATATTGAAGAGATTCGTGAGCCGATTGCTCGTTGTAACATTCTGGTACCGTCTGAATACCTAGGTAATGTGATTACCTTGTGTATTGAAAAGCGTGGTGTGCAGGTTGATATGGTTTACCACGGCAACCAAGTAGCACTGACTTACGACGTTCCTATGGCTGAAGTGGTACTCGATTTCTTTGACCGTTTGAAGTCGACATCACGTGGTTACGCATCATTGGATTACGGTTTCCAACGTTTTGAAGCATCAAGCATGGTTCGTGTTGATATTTTGCTTAATGGTGACAAAGTGGATGCTTTGGCTATCATCACGCATAAAGACAACTCGCAAACACGTGGTCGTCAAGTTGTTGAGAAGATGAAAGAATTCATCCCTCGTCAAATGTTTGATATTGCGATTCAAGCCGCGATTGGCAACCATATTATTGCTCGTTCAACCGTCAAACAGCTACGTAAAAACGTACTAGCAAAATGTTACGGTGGTGATGTGAGTCGTAAGAAGAAACTGTTGAAGAAACAGAAAGAAGGTAAGAAACGCATGAAGCAAATTGGTAACGTAGAGTTACCACAAGAAGCGTTCCTTGCGATTCTTCATGTTGGTAAAGATTAACCATTGCGTTGAATGTACCGTTCATCATGCAGTAATCATAAGTGAAAGAGTTTCGGCTCTTTCACTTTCGTATTTTTAGATAAGGGAAGTCCATGGCAAATACATTCTCACTCATCTTGGTGATCGTGACCTTAGTGACCGGAGTGGTCTGGGTGCTAGAAAAGTTGGTTTGGGCAAAGAAACGCCAGCACAAAGTGGCCGGTATTGAAGCGCAAACCAACGGATTAGATGCCAGTGTGACGGCTAAAGTCGCCGCTCAACCATGGTGGGTAGAAAATAGTGTCTCTATTTTCCCTGTGATTGCTTTGGTGCTGGTGCTGCGTTCTTTTATCTATGAACCGTTTCAAATTCCATCAGGTTCGATGATGCCAACATTATTGGTTGGTGATTTTATCCTGGTTGAGAAATATGCTTATGGTTTGAAAGACCCAGTATGGCGTACTCAATTGGTTGAAACGGGTAAGCCTGAGCGTGGAGATATTGTAGTTTTTAAATATCCACCACAGCCAAGTATTGACTACATCAAGCGTGTAGTGGGTATGCCAGGCGATACGGTTCGCTATAGTAGTAACAAGGAAGTTTGTATCCAAGCTCAAGGTTCAACAGAATGTAAACAGGTCAAACTGTCCAATGTTGAAGAGAGTGAATTCAACCAAAATGGCATTCCCTTAATCCAAGTGAATGAAAAGCTAGGCCAGGTTGAACACCAGATTTTGATCAATCCATTGCGTCGTGATCGCGTTGATGCGTATCAACCTCGTCATGGTGTTAACGAGTGGGTTGTTCCACAAGGTCAGTATTTTGTGATGGGTGATAACCGTGACAACAGTGCTGATAGTCGCTACTGGGGTTTTGTCCCAGAAGCAAACTTAGTCGGTAAAGCCGTTGCTATTTGGATCAGCTTCGAATTTGAGCGTGATGCCGATAGCGCTTTACCTTCATGGATTCCAACTGGTGTGCGTTTTAACCGCATTGGTGGTATTAACTAGGCTAGCCTTGGCTAGCCATCATTACATCGAGAGAGCATGAATTCTCCAATTAGCAAATTAGAAACTAAACTCGGCTATCAATTTAATGATCCCGAGTTTATTTCCTTAGCACTGACACATCGCAGTGCAAATGGTAAGCACAATGAACGTCTTGAGTTTCTGGGCGATTCAATTTTAAGTTTTGTCATCGCCGATGAGCTATACCATCGTTTCCCTAAAGTGAATGAAGGGGATATGAGTCGTATGCGCGCTACGTTAGTTCGTGGTCATACTCTGGCGGAACTAGGTCGAGAATTTTGCCTAGGAGATTACTTAAAATTAGGTCCAGGTGAGTTGAAAAGTGGCGGTTTTCGTCGTGATTCAATCCTTGCTGATGCCGTAGAAGCCATCATTGGTGCTATTTACTTAGACAGCGATGTTGAAGTGATACGCGGTATTATTTTGAGTTGGTATCAAGATCGTTTAGATGCCATCGAGCCCGGCGTTTCACAAAAAGATCCAAAAACTCGCCTTCAAGAGTTTCTGCAAGGCAGAAGAAAACAGCTGCCAATCTATACAGTGACTAATATTAAAGGTGAAGCACACAACCAAGAGTTTACGGTGTCGTGTGATGTCGCAGGAGTAGGAACCCCTGTAATTGGTAAAGGCACTAGCCGTCGCAAAGCTGAACAAGCGGCTGCTGAAATTGCACTAGAGCAACTAACAAATGGCTGATAACGAATTCGACTTGGATGCATACTTTGCATCAAATACTAGCGCTAATGAAGCAACGGCACCCGATGATCAACACTGTGGTTTTGTCGCCATTGTTGGTCGTCCTAATGTTGGTAAATCAACGTTGCTAAATAACCTACTTGGGCAAAAAATTTCGATCACATCGCGCAAGCCGCAAACTACTCGCCATCGTATTATGGGCGTGGAAACTGACGGTCAATACCAAGCGATTTATGTCGACACTCCAGGGCTACACATTGAAGAAAAACGTGCCATCAACCGCTTAATGAACCGAGCGGCGAGCAGTTCTTTAAGTGATGTCAACTTGGTGCTGTTTCTTGTCGATGGCACTCAGTGGACTGCTGATGATGAAATGGTGCTTAACAAACTACGTAACGCTAATTTCCCTGTTGTTCTGTGTGTGAATAAAGTTGATAACGTGAAAGATCGTAATGACGTTATGCTGCACATGTCTGAACTATCTAAGAAAATGGAGTTTGTCGATATCGTACCGATTGCCGCTAAACACGGTAAAAATGTCGATGTATTACGTAAACACGTGCGTGAGCATTTGCCGAAAGCGACACACCATTTCCCTGAAGAGTATGTGACTGACCGTTCTCAGCGTTTTATGGCATCTGAAATTGTACGTGAAAAATTGATGCGCTTTACCGGTGAAGAACTACCTTATTCTGTTACGGTTGAAATTGAACGCTTCGACTACAATCCTGAAACGGATGGTTTTCATATCAATGCGTTGATCCTAGTCGAACGCAGTGGTCAGAAGAAAATGGTGATTGGTAAAGGTGGTGAGAAAATTAAAACCATCGGTCGCGAAGCCCGTTTAGATATGGAAGAGCTGTTTGGTCGCAAGGTTTACCTCGAAACTTGGGTGAAAGTGAAGTCAGGGTGGGCAGATGATGAACGCGCCCTTCGTAGCCTAGGTTATATTGACGATCTATAACCCATATTAGAGATGAGTAGTCATAGTGCTGCTCATCTCTGAGTTACTTTATGTCTGAAGGTTTACAACGTTGTTTTGTCCTCCATCGACGTCCTTATAGCGAGTCGAGTTTGATCCTTGATGTTTTTAGCGAGGAGTATGGTCGTGTTACTTTGATGTCTAAAGGTGCGCGCAGCAAACGTTCGAATCTCAAAGGTGCTTTACAACCTTTTACCCCCTTATTACTCAAATGGTCGGGCAATAGCTCGATGAAAACCCTTCGCCAAGCAGAACCAATCAGTTTAGGGTTACCTCTTTATGGTATTACTCTCTACTCTGCGATGTACGTGAATGAATTGATTGGGCGAGTGTTAGCACAAGAAGTGCCTGCTCCCGGTCTGTTTCATGACTACTTGCATGCCCTTACCGAACTTGCTCAATGTGATAATCCAGAGCCTGCACTGAGACGTTTTGAACTCGCCCTGCTCGCAGCAATGGGTTATGGCGTCGATTTTTTACATTGCGCAGGAACAGGCGAAGCGATTGACCCAGAGATGACGTATCGTTATCGCGAACAGAAAGGCTTTATTGCGTCAGTGCGCCGAGATAACTTAACCTTTATGGGGAATGAGTTGATCGCAATTAGTGAACGTCGCTTCGTGACCAAAGAGCAACTTCAAGCGGCAAAACGCTTTACACGTATAGCCTTAAAGCCGTATCTTGGCGGTAAACCTTTAAAGAGCAGGGAACTTTTCCTGCCAATGACCAGTTTTTCCAAAGTACGGAGTATAGGAAAATGAGCGCAATTTATTTAGGCGTTAATATCGATCATATCGCAACTTTACGTAATGCACGTGGTACCAAATATCCAGACCCAGTTCACGCTGCTGAAATCGCTGAACGCGCGGGTGCTGATGGCATCACAATCCATTTGCGTGAAGACCGACGCCATATTAAAGATCGAGATGTTCGTATTTTGCGTGAAACGCTGCAAACTCGTATGAACCTTGAAATGGCCGTGACTGATGAAATGGTCGATATTGCTCTAAAAACACAGCCTGAATTTGTTTGTTTAGTGCCTGAAAAGCGTGAAGAACTGACCACTGAAGGTGGTTTGGACGTTCTTGGTCAGCTTGAAAAAGTCAAAGCTGCAACCGAAAAGCTGACGGAGGCAGGGATTAAAGTCTCGCTCTTTATTGATGCTGACCGTGAACAAATTGACGCCGCTAAAGCATGCGGTGCACCATTTATCGAGCTGCATACTGGTCATTACGCTGACGCTGAAACGGAAACTGATCAACAAGATGAGTTGAAGAAAATTGCAGCAGCTGCAAGTTATGCCAGTGACCTTGGCATCACCGTTAACGCTGGTCATGGTTTGACTTACCATAACGTAGCGGCTATCGCGGCATTGCCTGAAATCTATGAATTGAATATTGGCCACTCTATCATTGGTCGCGCCGTGTTTGACGGTTTAGATAAAGCTGTTGCTGACATGAGAGCAATCATGCAAGCGGCGCGTAAATAAGGTTAACGAGTGGCTATTGTTGGTCTGGGTAGTGATATCGCAGAAATCGAACGTATAGAAAAAGCATTATCACGCAGTGGTGATGCTTTTGCCGAGCGTATTTTGACACCGCAAGAGCTCGCTGTATTTACTTCATTGAAGCAAAAGGGCCGCTATCTTGCTAAGCGCTTTGCAGCCAAAGAAGCAGCATCGAAAGCATTGGGTACTGGTATCGCACATGGCGTCAGTTTTCAAGACTTCACAATTAGCAATGATCAAAATGGTAAACCACTGCTGACGCTCTCTGGCAAGGCGGCGCAATTGGCTGAAGTTGCTGGTGTGCAACATATCCACTTAACGATATCGGATGAACGTCACTATGCGGTCGCAACGGTGATATTCGAATCGTAGTTAGTAGTTATGCTCATTGGAGTTGCGGCATATATGGCGCAACTCCAACCTATTCTTATTGTTCAGGTTTAATGGCTAAACCAGATAAGGTTTTGCCGTTACGACTACTTTTTCCATCTCATCTTGCAGCTCAAATAGCTCTGGCTCAATATCACTGATCAATTGTCCTGCTCGTAGAGCTTGCTCAATAGTGGCACACACTTTTTTCAAGCGCGGAACGCCACTGTACGAGCAGCTACCATGCAGTTTGTGTACATGATGGAGCAGATCTTGCGTTGAATATTCATCATCTTCTAATGCCATTGCAACGACTTGATTAATTTCAGGGATCGACTCTACCAACATTTTCAGTAGATCTTTTGCTAAGTCTTCCTTGTTGGCTGACTGTTTGAGGGCCGTTTGCCAGTCAATGATGATGGTGTCGGCATGTGCGACTTCTTGAGCCTCTATTATCGGTTCCAAGTGCTCAGTGAGCTCTAGCTTTTCAACTTCATGGCTAGTCGTGTGCGGATTCCAGTGAACCAATACCTGCTGCAAAATATGTTCTTCGATAGGTTTGGTTAGGTAATCGTCCATACCAGCTTTCAAGAGACGATCTCGCTCCCCAACCATGGCATGAGCGGTAACAGCGATAACGGGGGTTTGAGCATTAAGCTGGGTCTTTTTGATTTCCTGGCATGCGGTAACGCCATCCATATGCGGCATTTGGATGTCCATCAAAATAATATCGAACTTATGATCTTTCGCCTGTTCGATGGCATCTTGGCCATTGGTACAAGAAACAATGGTTTCTACGCGCTCTTGCAGCAGTGCCATGATCAATTTTAGGTTGGCTGGGTTATCATCAACCGCCATGACTTTCAGTGGTAGTTTATCAAACTCGCTAGGTGATTCAGGTACCTCTTGAATGGCGGGTTGGTGGGCAATCAATATTTGCAGCAGTTTTTTCCGCGATAGCGGCTTGGTGATGCACTGTACTGGATATTGCTGCATCAGATGATCGGATAGCGCAAGCTCAGTACTTGGCGTACCAATAATGACATTATCTGCCATATTAACGGCGTTGTTGACCCATTGTTCGACCAAGTTAATGTCAGTTTCTTTACTCGGCGCTAAATTAAGTAGCACATAATCAAAATGTTCTGACTCTTCAGGCATCACTGAACGATAAGTAACATGTAGCCCCGCCTGAACCAACATCTGCTGTGTAATCGAGGCTGCTTGCATATTGGGCTCAATTAGTAACAATTGTTTACTGCTGAGTATCTGAGGGTCCAGCCAATCACTCATTGGCATTTCTGTGATGTGCAATCTCAGAGTAAACCAGAAGGTTGAACCTTGGTGTAGGCGGCTGGTTAAGCTGATTTCTCCCCCCATTTGGCTGACCAGTTTCTGAGTAATAACCAGTCCCAAGCCTGTGCCACCATAGCGACGCGAAATACTAGCGTCGGCTTGACTAAATGCTTGAAATAGTTGAGCTTGTTGTCGCTCGGAAATGCCGATCCCCGTATCGCGAACCATGAACTGTAGCTCTACCACATCATCGCGCTGCGAGCGCATTTCGACACTAATATCGATATTGCCGCGTTCAGTAAATTTAATCGAGTTACCCACAAGGTTGGTCAGTACTTGCTGAATTCGTAGTGGGTCGCCAACTAATCCTGCTGGGATTTTTTGGTCAACTTTAAGCGTGATTTCCAGCCCTTTTTCATGAGCGCTGGTGGCTTGCAAATTCACCACTTCTTCGAGGCTTTCTTGGAACTCAAATGGAATGTTTTCTAATGCCAATTTACCTGCTTCAAGCTTAGAGAAATCTAAGATGTCATTGATGATATTCAATAAGTTGTTTGCTGATTTTTCGATGGTTTGGAGGTAATCCATTTGACTGTTGCTGAGCTGTGTTTTCAGCATTTGACGGGTAAAACCGATCACACCGTTAAGTGGGGTGCGCAGTTCATGTGACATATTGGCAAGAAACTCTGATTTCACGCGTGCTGCTTCTTGGGCGCGTTTTTTAGCAATATCGAGTTCGACGTTTTGAATCTCTAATTGTTCTAAGGTTTCACGTAAGTCAGAGGTCGCTTGATCAATGCTGTGCTGCATCTCAACATGATATTCCGATAGCGAAACTGCCATCGCATTGATGCCTTTTTTGAGCGAATCCAATTCGCCGTGCATTTTACCTTCAATGCGCACATCCAAATGACCACGGCGAATTCTGTCCACCATATTTTTCATATGGGTAATAGGACGTGTGACGTCGTGCAATAGTCGAAATGCAAAGGCTCCTGATAACCCTAACCCAAGCGCTAGCACTAAAAAGGCTGAAAAAATTTCTTGATACTGCTGTAAGCGCAAAGATGAAAGATCCAACTCTATCGCAATATAACCTAACGCTGGCGTAGTGGCTTCAGAGCCCCCACCTTCAATTAGACGACTTTCTTCGAGGATGGGAGTACGTAAAATTAGCGTATTCTCGGTCAGGTGTGAGCTACTAAGGATCGGTATCGGTTTATCTTTTGGGTAAGTCAGGCTTTCAAAATTGGGGTGAAAGTTAGACGTTACAAATAATTCGTGGTTGGCGTCAAATACAGCAATACTGCGAACTAACTTCGAATTTTTGCGGTGTGCATAACTGATAATACGTCGTACTGATTCACGGCTTTGATTCTTTAACGCCTCTTCGCTAGCAATCGCTAAGGGTTCAATGATGCTCGCCCCTGCATTAATCACCTGATTTTCAAGATCGTGGTAGCGATTAAAGGAAAAAAAAGCACTCAGCAATAAGCCGATAATCAAGGTTGGAGCTAGGGTTAAGGTAATAACGCGCGCGCGTAAGCCATATCTGGTCATTATTGTCTAAACATCGTGGTGTGGATATGGGAAAATAGCCCGCAGTTTGACAAGCGAAGCTAGTACGAAAATCGTTTAATTAGCGGTTAGCTTAATCAAGTCGAGTAAATTCGACAATCATCCCCGCACTAAATAGTGACGCTAGGGCAGAAAAACACCGATTAAATCTTACGTAGGCATAAAGCATGGCACGTTTTTTCCAACCGAAAAAGAAAACGCAACTAGAGACCAAACATCAAACGGTATTGATTGAGCGGCTTGATCACCAAGGGGCAGGCATTGCTTATCAGCAAAAGAAACCGATCTTTATCGATGGTGCTCTGCCGGGCGAACAAGTGCTTATACAGCTTAGTGAGAGTAAAAGTAAATTTTCTCGTGGCCAATTGATCAAAGTGTTAAAGCCAAGTGAGCAGCGTATTGATGCGTTTTGTCCGCATTACTCACAATGTGGCGGCTGTGATCTACAGCATCTGACCCATGAGGCTCAAATCGAGCATAAACAGCAAACGCTCAGTCAATTAATGGCCAAATTTGCAGGCCAAACGTTGACATTGTCTGAACCGGTTTCAGGCCCCGATAAAGGTTATCGTCGTCGGGCACGTATCAGTTTACTGTGGGATAAAAAACAGCAGCAGCTGCTATTTGGTTTTCGAAAAAAACAGAGCAAGCAGATAGTTAACATCACAGACTGCTCGGTATTAGAGCCGCAGTTAAACCAGTTACTTGCCCCTTTAAAGGCGTTATTAACCACGTTTAAACAGCAAGAACAGCTCGGCCATGTAGAACTGGTGTTAGGTGAACAAGGTGCAGTTATTGTGCTAAGGCACCTCAAAGCATTAGCTCCAGAAGATAAACAAGCCTTACTTGAATTCGCTGCGCAGCATCAGGCAACGCTGTACGTTGTCCCGCAAAGTGAGCAACTTGAAATTCTCTCAGGAAAAGAAGCCACTTACAGTGAGGGTGGGGTGATAATTCCATTTTTGCCGTCGAACTTCATTCAGGTCAATCGGTACGTGAACCAGAAAATGGTTGAGCAAGCGATGGACTGGTTACAGATTTCTCCAGAGGATCGGGTACTCGATTTATTCTGCGGTTTGGGTAATTTTAGTTTGCCGATAGCTAAGCGTGCACAATTTGTGGTTGGTGTTGAAGGCGTTGACGAGATGGTCACACAAGCACAACAGAATGCAACGCACAACAATATAAACAATATCGCGTTCTACCAAGCAAATTTGGAACAAGATTTGTCGAGCCAAGAGTGGGCAAAGGAAAAATTTGCTAAAGTATTGCTCGACCCAGCACGTGCAGGAGCTGTTGGTATTGTTGATCAACTTTCTCGTTTAGGCGCAAAAAGTGTCGTTTATGTCTCTTGTAACCCAGCGACGCTTGCTCGAGATAGTCAAAGCTTGATAAGCCAAGGTTATAAATTAGCAAAATTAGGCATGTTGGATATGTTTCCGCATACGAGTCATTTAGAATCTATGGCGCTATTTGTAAAAAATCGGTAAAGAGAGAACTAATCCTTAGACGGTTAGTCGAATAACACAAACTATAAAACTAGGACGAATTAGATGGTTGCGGTTCGAAGCGCACACTTAAATCCAGACGAACAGTTTGAGCTAGAAAAATGGATTACGAGCTTAAAGCAAGAGAAAAATACCTCCGCTAAACTGACGGAAGTATACCGCCAATGCGAAACCTTATTGGCTGGTCACTCAAAATCGACCCTATTGCTTTGGCGTGGCAGAGAGATGATCGAAATACTGGTCACGCTTTCTATGGACCGAGCCACCTTGGTTGCCGCCCAACTGTTTCCTATTGCGACCAGCGGTATTGTTGAGCGTGAAGTGCTAGAAGAAACCTACGGCAAAGAGGTCGTTAAACTGATTGATGGCGTGGAAGAAATGGCCGCGATTGGTCAGCTTAATGTGACGATGCAAGGTAGTGAAGCATCAGAACAAGTCGACAATGTACGTCGTATGTTACTGGCGATGGTTGATGATTTTCGCAGCGTGGTGATTAAACTGGCTGAACGTATTTGTAATTTACGTGAAGTGAAAGATGAGCCAGATGAAGTGCGTCGCCTCGCCGCTAAAGAGTGCGCTAATATTTACGCGCCATTAGCTAACCGTTTAGGCATTGGTCAACTTAAATGGGAAATTGAAGATTACGCGTTTCGTTATCAGCAGTCAGAGACCTACAAACAGATAGCAAAACAACTGTCAGAACGGCGTATTGTCCGGGAACATTACATTCGCGATTTTGTCGATGATTTACGCTCTGAAATGAAAGTATGTAATATCAATGCTGAAGTGAGTGGTCGTCCTAAGCACATCTACAGTATCTGGCGAAAAATGCAAAAGAAAAACCTCGCTTTTGATGAGCTATTTGATGTGCGTGCCGTACGGATTATTGCTGATAAACTGCAAGACTGCTATGCCGCATTAGGGGTTGTACATACTAAATATAAACATCTTCCTAGCGAGTTTGATGACTATGTCGCTAACCCTAAACCCAACGGTTATCAATCCATCCATACTGTGATTTTAGGGCCGGAAGGCAAAACCATCGAGATCCAAATTCGAACCAAACAGATGCACGAAGAATCTGAACTTGGGGTTGCTGCGCACTGGAAATACAAAGAAGGTGCATCAAACGCCCGAAGTGGCTATGACGAGAAAATTACGTGGTTACGTAAGCTACTGGATTGGCAAGAAGAGATGTCTGATTCTGGCGAAATGTTAGATGAACTTCGAAGCCAAGTATTTGATGACCGCGTATATGCGTTTACCCCTCGTGGTGATGTCGTCGATTTGCCAATGGGCGCGACACCACTCGACTTTGCTTACCATATTCACTCTGAAGTTGGGCACCGTTGTATCGGGGCTAAAGTGGCTGGACGTATCGTGCCTTTTACCCATAAATTATCAATGGGTGATCAAGTTGAAATTATCACACAGAAAGAGCCCAACCCATCGCGTGATTGGCTAAACCCATCGACAGGTTTTGTTCATTCTGGTCGTGCGCGCGCGAAGATTAACGCATGGTTCCGTAAGCAGAGTCGTGAAAAGAACCTAGAAGCTGGGCGTGAAATTCTCGACGATGAATTAGCTAAAATTGGCGCGACATTAAAAGATGCCGAAAAATACGCTCTAAAACGCTTTAACGTAAATACACCGGATGAGCTATTTGTCGGTATTGGTAGCGGTGATTTACGCATTAACCAAATCGTTAATCACATTAATGCCTTAGTCAATAAGCCAACGGCTGAACAAGAAGATCGACAGGCGCTCGAAAAGCTTCAAGAGTCAGAAGCTCGAACACCACAACAAAGCAGGCCACATAAAGATGCAGTTGTAGTGGAAGGGGTTGACAACTTAATGACCCATTTAGCGCGTTGCTGTCAGCCCATTCCTGGTGATCTCATCAAGGGCTACATTACTCAAGGGCGAGGTATTTCAGTGCATCGCAGTGATTGTGAGCAGCTCGAAGAACTTAGTCATCATGCTCCAGAGCGTATCATTGATACCGTATGGGGCGGGGGTTCTGTTGGTTTGTACATTCTAACGCTGCGCATTGAGGCAATGGAACGTAGTGGATTAATCAAAGACATTACCACCTTGTTAGCCAACGAAAAAATCAAAGTGCCGAGTATGAAAAGCCGAGTGGATTACAAGCGCCAATTGTTGATCATGGACTTTGATCTTGAACTCAATAATATTGAAGTATTATCACGAGTGATTAAACGACTTGAACAGTTGAAAGATGTGATGTTAGTGAAACGTCTTGGCTGATTTAATTAGTGAATACAAAATGCGATTAAAAGGTGAGTGGCTTTAGCTGCTCACCTTTTTCTTTAAAAATTGATGTTAAGGACAAAAAATGAGTCATCCAATTGAACAACTTGAACAGATCATGGCGCAATTGCGTGACCCAGAAAATGGTTGCCCTTGGGATAATAAGCAGACTTTTGAAAGTGTGGTTCCTTATACTATTGAAGAAACCTACGAAGTGGTCGATGCCATTCATAATCAAGACTGGCCAAACCTAAAAGAAGAATTAGGTGACTTACTTTTCCAAGTGATTTTTTATAGCCAAATGGCCAAAGAACAAGGTTTGTTTGATTTTTCAGAAGTTGTGGCTGCGGTCAATGAAAAGCTAACGCGCCGCCATCCGCATGTTTTTTCTGATACTAAGTTTGAGAATGAAGCCCAAATAAACGCCAACTGGGAAGCAGAAAAAGCCAAAGAGAAAGCGCAAGCAGGCAAAAAACAACAAAGTATTCTAGACTCAATACCACAATCATTCCCTTCACTTTTACGTGCTACAAAAATCCAAAAAAAGTGTGCTAAATATGGTTTTGATTGGAATTCACTTGGGCCTGTTGTTGATAAGGTTCATGAGGAAATCGACGAGGTCATGGAAGAAGCTTTGCAAGTCAATCCTGACTTTGCACGAGTGGAAGACGAAATGGGGGATTTGCTATTCGCTACGGTTAATTTGGCTAGGCATTTAAAAACCGACCCAGAAGTGGCGTTGAATAAAGCAAATCGCAAGTTTTCTCGCCGATTTCAAGCGATTGAAGCTATGGTGGCAGAAAATGAAAAACAGCTAACGGACTTTTCATTGGATGAGTTAGATGCGATGTGGAATGAAGTGAAAAGATTAGAAACAGCAAAAAATAAATATTGAAGGCTATGTTGGCTTTTTGAGGCTAATTTTCTGCTTTTGCGTGGTGCAATAAGTCATATCGAGTGGTGCACTTTGATTTGAAGCAAAAAATAAAAAACAACAGTGTGATAGATTTCACGTTGTAGCGGATAAGGGCTTCTGGTATATTTTCATCCCGTCCAGAAGAAATCCATTTCCCTCATTCAACCAATTTCAGGTTAAACATGACGACAAATTACATTTTTGTTACTGGCGGGGTTGTATCCTCTCTAGGTAAAGGTATTGCGGCAGCATCTCTTGCGGCGATTTTAGAAGCTCGTGGTCTTAAAGTGACTATGATGAAGCTTGACCCTTACATCAACGTTGACCCGGGCACAATGAGCCCAACTCAACATGGTGAAGTGTTTGTCACGGAAGATGGCGCTGAAACTGACCTTGACCTTGGTCACTACGAACGTTTCATTCGTACCAAAATGACTAAGCGCAATAACTTTACTGCTGGTCGTGTTTATGCCGATGTATTGCGTAAAGAGCGCCGTGGTGATTACCTAGGTGCAACGATTCAGGTTATCCCTCATATTACTAACGCTATCAAAGACCGCGTTATCGCAGGCTCCGAAGGTCACGATGTGGCTATCGTTGAGGTTGGCGGTACAGTGGGTGATATCGAATCACTACCGTTCATGGAAGCTATTCGTCAGCTAGCGATTGAAGTTGGCCGCGAACACGCAATGTTCATGCACCTTACTTTAGTGCCTTATCTTGCTGCTGCTGGTGAAGTGAAAACTAAACCAACACAACACTCAGTGAAAGAACTGCTTTCTATTGGTATTCAACCTGATATTCTGGTTTGCCGTAGCGATCGTATGATCCCAGCGAACGAGCGTAAGAAAATTGCCCTGTTCTGTAACGTGCCAGAAAAAGCAGTTATCTCAATGAAGGATGTGGATTCAATCTACAAAATCCCTCAGTTGATCAAAGCTCAAGGTCTTGATGATATTGTTTGTAACCGTTTTGGTATTAACGCGCCAGAAGCGAACCTTGCTGAATGGGAACAAGTGATTTACGAAGAAGCGAACCCTACTGCTGAAGTCGTTATCGGTATGGTTGGTAAATACATTGAATTACCAGATGCCTATAAATCAGTTAACGAAGCATTGAAACATGCAGGCCTGAAGAATCGTCTAAGTGTTAAAATCAAATATATTGATTCACAAGATGTTGAGACGAAAGGTACGGAAGTGCTCGCTGACTTGGACGCTATTTTAGTTCCTGGTGGTTTCGGTGACCGTGGTATTGAAGGCAAAATCCTTGCCGCACAGTATGCACGTGAAAATAAAGTACCTTACTTAGGTATTTGTCTTGGTATGCAAGTAGCGCTAATTGAATTCGCGCGTAATGTTGCGGGCCTAAAAGGTGCACATTCAACAGAATTTAACAAAGAAACAAAATACCCTGTGGTAGGCTTAATTACCGAATGGGTAGATGGTGAAGGTAACGTAGAAGAACGTACTGAAAAATCTGATCTTGGTGGTACTATGCGTTTAGGTTCGCAGCTTTGCCACTTAGAAAAAGGCACCAAAGCGTACGAGCTTTACGGGAGTGCGACAATTCATGAACGCCACCGTCACCGTTATGAAGTCAACAATAATCTTCGTCCGCAGATCGAGAAAGCTGGCCTAAAAGTATCAGGTCTGTCTGCTGACAAGAAATTGGTTGAAGTGATAGAGAACCCTGCTCACCCATGGTTTGTAGCAGCTCAGTTCCACCCAGAATTCACATCAACCCCTCGTGATGGTCACCCACTATTTGCAGGCTTTATTAAAGCAGCAGGTGAGTTCCAACGCGGTGAATCAGAGAAGTAACAAGGATACGGGCAGTTGCAATTGTTGTGCTGCTGCCCTTTATAGTTTTGACATTTAAATTCAACGAGAGGAAACATTAATGTCTAAGATCGTTAAAGTTCTAGGTCGCGAAATCATCGACTCACGTGGTAACCCAACAGTAGAAGCTGAAGTTCACCTAGAAGGCGGTTTCGTAGGTATGGCTGCTGCTCCATCTGGCGCATCTACAGGTTCTCGCGAAGCTCTTGAGCTACGTGACGGTGACAAATCACGTTTCCTAGGTAAAGGTGTTCTTAAAGCTATTGCTGCTGTAAACGGCCCAATCGCTGACGCTCTAGTTGGTAAAGATGCTAAAGATCAAGCGGCTATCGACCAAGTGATGATCGACCTAGATGGTACTGAGAACAAATCTAACTTCGGTGCTAACGCAATTCTTGCTGTTTCTCTAGCAAACGCTAAAGCAGCAGCTGCAGCTAAAGGCATGCCTCTATACGAGCACATCGCTGAGCTAAACGGTACTGCTGGTCAGTTCTCTATGCCTCTACCAATGATGAACATCATCAACGGTGGTGAGCACGCAGACAACAACGTAGATATTCAAGAGTTCATGATCCAACCAGTTGGCGCTAAGACTCTTAAAGAAGCTCTACGTATCGGTGCAGAAGTATTCCACAACCTAGCTAAAGTTCTTAAAGCTAAAGGCCTAAGCACTGCAGTTGGTGATGAAGGTGGTTTCGCTCCTAACCTAGAATCTAACGCTGCTGCACTAGCTGCAATCAAAGAAGCGGTAGAATCTGCAGGTTACGTACTAGGTAAAGACGTTACTCTAGCGATGGACTGTGCTGCATCTGAGTTCTACGACAAAGAAGCTGGCAACTACAACATGAAAGGCGAAGGTAAAATCTTCACTTCTGAAGAGTTCAACCACTACCTAGCTGACCTAGCTAACCAATACCCAATCGTATCTATCGAAGACGGTCTTGACGAATCAGATTGGGATGGCTTCAAGCACCAAACTGAACTACTAGGTGACAAACTTCAACTAGTAGGTGACGATCTATTCGTTACTAACACTAAGATTCTTGCTCAAGGTATCGAGAAAGGCGTAGCTAACTCTATCCTTATCAAGTTCAACCAAATCGGTTCTCTAACTGAGACTCTAGCTGCAATCAAGATGGCTAAAGACGCAGGTTACACAGCAGTAATCTCTCACCGTTCTGGCGAAACTGAAGATGCAACTATCGCTGACCTAGCGGTAGGTACAGCTGCAGGTCAAATCAAGACTGGTTCTATGAGCCGTTCTGACCGTGTTGCTAAGTACAACCAACTAATCCGTATCGAGGAAGCTCTAGGTGAGCGCGCTCCTTTCAACGGCCTTAAAGAAGTGAAAGGTCAAGCTTAATTCCCCTTGTGGAAATTAACTTAGCTTTACTACTTTAGAGAACGCCCTGCATTGCAGGGCGTTTTTTTATGCCGGGCTAAGCTTTTCTTGCATTCAAAGCTGCAATAGCGGCGATACGTCTTTTTTCCATCTCTTCTCTGATCGCTTTTCCTTGTAACCCGCTGGCAACGATATCTTTCACCGCGACTGATTGAGTCGCTTGATATGCCGCCTCAAAGATTGCTTTTTGAGGATAGGGGGTATTCTCGCACCCTAATCGCCCGGCGTGATCGGCTTGGCAACAGAGTAATACGTCGTTCAAACGCTCTGGTTTACGCCATACATCGAGTTTATCGAGTATTTTGAGCTTGGTGCTTGCTTTCAGCTCGGCCGCTCTGTGTATATTTGAGTGCTGCTCACACACTAATAGTGCTAATTCTTTGAATTCATTTGGAACACGTATGCGTTCGCACAATTTTTTAATTATTTTCACCCCAGTATGACAGTGCATTTTATGGCTTGGCCATTCACTTTCTGGCGTTACACCTTTACCTAAGTCGTGGACTTGGGCTGCGAAACGGATTGTAAGAGAAGACGAGAGCCTAGCCGCTTGTGCGGCCACTAACAGCGTGTGAATACCACTATCAATTTCAGGGTGCCATTTTTCCGGCTGTGGGACACCAAATAGACGATCTAACTCTGGTAGAATCACTTTTAATGCCCCACATTCATGCAAAACAGAAAGAAAGATTTCGGGATTGTGTGTGGAGAGAGACTTGTGCCATTCTTGCCAGACGCGCTCTGGAGTTAAATGTGCCAGTTCCCCTGATAGCGCAATGGTTTGCATCAGTTGCTTGGTTTCATCGGCGATGGTAAAACCCAAATGGTTCAACTTGGCTGCAAAACGAGCAACGCGTAAAACCCGCAAAGGATCTTCAACAAACGCGTCGGATACATGACGCAAAATACGTAATTGAAGATCGCGCTGCCCACCATAAGGGTCGATAATGTGCCCATGTGGATCTTGCGCCATGGCATTGATGGTCAAATCACGCCTCATAAGATCTTCTTCGAGGCTAACATCTGGTGCGTAATAGCAGGCAAAACCAGTATATCCAGAGCCGGTTTTACGCTCTGTTCGTGCCAGAGCATGTTCCTGTTTGGTTTTGGGATGCAGAAATACAGGAAAATCTTTACCAACGGGAGTGAAGCCAGCCTCCAACATTTGCTCTGGGCTGGCGCCAACCACGACCCAATCTTGGTCATAGACATTAATATTGAGTAACTGATCGCGCACCGCGCCCCCAACTAAGTATACTTGCACCGGATTACCTCGAATATACAGAAATGCCATTGGCGATTGATGTTAGCAATGGTACTTTTCCTAACACTGAAATGATAGAGACGAGAGAATGTATAAGGAATATTTTGCTTTCAATGAGCACCCGTTTTCAATTGTGCCGAGCTCTCGTTACCTGTTTTTGAGTCAGCGTCATCGTGAAGCGATACAGCATTTACAGGCAGGGCTGGGTGAGGGGGGAGGCTTTGCTTTATTAACTGGTGAAGTGGGCACGGGGAAAACGACGGTGGCTCGCGCCATGTTGGCGGCTTTAGATGACAAGACGCGGGCTGGGTGTATTTTAAATCCGACATTTTCAGATATTGAGTTGCTCGAAGCGATATGTGATGAGTTTGCGATTCAATATCAGCAGCCTGCGAGTTTAAAACAGTTAAGCCAGGCTATTTATCAATTTCTGCTAAACAACCATGCACAAGGTGTGAATACACTGCTTGTGATTGATGAAGCACAGCATCTCGCGGCGGATGTGCTAGAGCAACTACGGCTATTGACTAACCTTGAGACAGACAGTCGAAAATTATTCAAAGTGTTGCTGATTGGACAGCCTGAATTGCAGCAAAAACTGCAATTACCGCAACTACGCCAGTTGGCACAACGTATCACTGGGCGTTACCACTTACTGCCATTAAATGAAGAAGAAACCGCGCACTATATTCATTTTCGCCTGCAATTAGCCGGTGGTAATCCGGAGCTGTTTAATCTCAAGAGTAGCAAATGGATTGCCGCGCAAACTCACGGTATCCCTAGGCTTATCAATTTAGTCTGTGATGCGTGCTTAAAATTGGCTTACCAGCAGGGAGTGCGCGAAATCTCTTTCGATATCGTCCGTTCTGCTTGCCAAGATATTATGAAATTTCAGTCATCGGTTTATCAACCTCCTCAAAGCATTGCGACCAAGAAACCCTATCTAAACTTAACCGTTATTGCTGCTGGAGCGTTAATTGCTATCGCAGCCGGCTGGTTTAGCCCACATTTAATTGATCGTGTTATCGCTCAACAGATTCCATTGCCTGCATTACCCAAGCCGATCACTATGCAGGTCACTAGCCCTCAGTTAGAAAGTGATGTACGGGCTTCAAGCCAGCTAGAGGACGCGGTTAGTGATTTGTATAAGGTTTGGGGATACCAAGCTGCTTTAGTTGATAGCTTTTGCAGTAACGAAATCGAGAGCCTTTTCCGTTGTCAACGAGAGCTTGGCAACCTTGATGATATTGAAAAAATTGGCCTACCGGTTGTACTGACGTTGAATATCGGTCAGACAACTGGCTATGCGGTGTTATACGGTCTGGTGGCAGACCAAGTGCAGCTCATTTTAGCGGATAAGAGAGTTCAAATAGATAGAGCGCAGCTTCTCGATTTGTGGTCTGGAGAATATCGTTATATTTGGCAGCGTCAATTGACTCGCACGCTGAAGCTAGGTATGCAGGGGAGAGATGTGCAAATACTGAATCAAAAATTATCTCAGGTGTTGGGTGAGCCAGTTTCTGAGTCAGTTCAGTTTAATGGTTCATTAAAGCGTCAGGTAGAGCTTTTCCAACGTTGGCAGAATATGGATGTCGATGGCATTGCCGGGAGCCGTACTTTAAGGCAGCTTGAGCTACTGACTCAGCAAGATGCGCCAGCGTTAATGATGACAGAGGAGAAAATATAATGTCGCAAGTTCTTAAAGCATTGGAACAATCAGAAATCAGTCATCAGCAAAATGCACCTGTAGTGTTTACCTCGACTTCTCCGAAAATGGCGATTCGACCACATAAATTAGTGTCGTTGAAAAATTCGCTGCTACTGTGTATGCCGACGCTAGTTTGTCTTGGCTACTTGTTGTATCAAAGCTATCAAGCTCGATTATATGAAATAGATCAACTTATTCAAAATGGTCCCAGTGTGGTGACTGAAAGTGCGCCCTACCAGTTATTAGACTATCCTGACTTTGTTGAGTTAAAAGCGATTCCTCGTTTGACTTCACAACCATCGGATAGCGTTCTGCTTTCTAATCAGAGCGAGCAGAAGGCTGTAGATCTAACCATAGTTTCACAGAACAGTTCGGCAGCAGTTTCAAGTAGTGAAAAATCCGAATTTGGTCTTGGGGATGTGGATCTCAGTCAGTTATCACCACTGTTGGTGCAAAGAGTTGAACTTGCCTTACAAGACAAGGGGCAGCAACCCACATCAAAGTCATCGGGTGAAAATGTGTTATTAACAGAGCACGCCGACGAGTTTTCCGGGCGTTTGCCGGCATTGAACTTTCAGACACATGTTTATTCTAGCCGTGCAGATAAGCGCTGGGTCAAGATTAATGGCGTCGAAAGGGTAGAAGGGGATGTGGTGACTAGTGATGTTAATTTGGTTGCGATAGAGCCTCAATCAACCGTCATACTATTTAACAACCAACGGATTGAAATTCCCGCATTGTATGATTGGCAGGGATAAAAAATGGTCACTGAAGAGTGACCATTTTTACATCGAATCGATTAAGCCCAGCCAGAAGGGTGCTTTTTACGACGCGGAATAATATGTGGCAAAATTAAGCCAAGCAAAAGACCAATACCGGCAACACCACCACCATAAGTGAAATATTTAAGCAGTAAGTCTTCTTTTTGAGTATCTAGTCTTGCGCGAAGCTCACGAGTTTCTGTTTGAGCTGCAGTGAGCTGTTTACTGATGTCACTGTAGTTTTGTTCTAGTTCAGCAATTTGTTGATTACGAACCTCGAGTGAATCAACAAGACCTGCTTTTTCACTGTCTGCATTTTTTTGTGCATTAGCCAATTTACCTTTGACTTCTGCAAGTTCGCTTTCCAGTTTAGGAAGACGCATTGCCATGCTTTCTTGGCGAGTAACGAAACGGCTTTCAACCCAACCGGTACGACCTTTCTCATCGACAATTTGGCTGTAACCTGACTCTTTGTTTACATCAAGCAATTTTACTTTATCACCGGCATCAATGCTGCCAAGAATTCGGAACTGGTTGCTCGGCCCTGAATGCATGTAAGTAAAGAGTTTGTCCGCAATATAGCGGTCTTGCGCAAAAGTTGGCGCAGCCAACATGGTGAATAGAACCATGCAGATCAGTTTTTTCACGATAAGTCCTTTAACAATCAGATGAGGTATCAAAAAATGCTTTTGGCAAATATTAAGAAGTTTCGTTAGTTGGTGCAACAAAGAAGGGAGGCTAAGCCTCCCTTTCTGTGCGTTTGAGTCAATAATGACATTGTATTTACAATATATTGACGCGCTTAGTTAGCCGAATACGGCTTGGATTGCATAGAAGAACACAACTGCAAGCAGTGCACCTGCTGGTAATGTTACGATCCAAGAAGCAACAATATTACGCACAACGCCCAAGTTAAGCGCTGCGATACCACGAGCAAAACCAACACCCAAAACCGCACCGACGAGTGTCTGTGTAGTGGAGATTGGAAGGCCAGTACCTGAAGCCAATACCACCGTAGAAGCGGTTGCTAGCTGGGCTGCAAAACCACGACTAGGTGTAAGTTCAGTAATTCCGGTACCTACAGTTGCCATTACTTTGTGACCTAATGTTGCCAGGCCGACTACAATACCAAAGCCACCGAGTGGAAGAATCCACCATGCAATTGTACTTTTGGTTGTAATTTCACCCATATGTTCGATAGTGGAAACAACGGCAGATAGTGGACCAATTGCGTTTGCTACATCGTTTGAGCCGTGAGCAAAAGCCATCGCACATGCGGTAATGACCATTAACACACTGAAGATACTTTCAACGCCAGCAAAGCCATGGTCTTCTTCGCGGTTGGCAAATTTCTTTTTAATGTATAGGTAGCCGCCTAGCATAACCAAACCAGAAACAATGGCTGACCACATCCAAGCTTCACCGCCACTTAGATGTAAGCCAACGTGTTTCAGGCCTTTCTTGATGGTTACTAAAGCGATAACCATGGTGGTGATAAACATATAAATTGGCACAAAGCGTTTCGCATTCATCAGCGGATTTTCAGTATCAAAAATCAGTCGCTGTGCACTGACGAAAATCAAGTACGCAAAGAAACCAGAAATGACGGGAGTCACAATCCAGCTCCCTACAATGCCTTGTACACTGCCCCAATCGACGGCTTCTGTACCGACTGATACGCACGCAAAACCGATGATTGCACCGATAATTGAGTGAGTAGTCGAAACAGGCCAGCCCATGTAAGAAGCCAACAATAACCATGTGCCTGCGGCAAGTAGCGCAGACATCATGCCATAGACAAGAACATCAGGTTGGTGTGCAAATAGAGATGTTTCGATAACACCTTTACGGATAGTGTCGGTTACTTCACCACCAGCGAGATATGCGCCCGCAAATTCAAAGATCATCGCAATAAGGATGGCTTGTTTTACGGTAAGTGCTTTCGAGCCTACAGAGGTGCCCATTGCATTCGCAACGTCATTTGCACCAATACCAATAGCCATCAGAAAACCGAAAGCGGCTGCAACAATAATCAGGACAGTGCCGTAGTTCGCAAGGATATCCATCGTAATACCTAGTTGTTTGATAACAAGCGGAGCAATATTGTTTACGTTTTAATGACGCAAAAAACCGTCAGCGATGAGTAATAATCAACGCTTAATTGATGGTATCAAATAGTGCTCTTCGTTATTTGGTTAACTTATTGATTTAAGAACGAGAAAGCATAACTTCAAGACGAGCGCCTACACGCTGTGCTTGATCGGCAATGCCACCCACCCACTCTAGAATTTTATATAAGAACATGACGTCGATCGGATTCATTTTTGATTCAATCGCCATCAATTGTTGGCGTAGTTGAACCTGCATCGTGTCAGTGTCATCTTCAATCACATCCAGTTGATTGATCATTTCAGCTACTAACGTAACTTCACGACCTTTAAATCCAGTTTCCAATAACTCATCGAGCTCATTGATCACTTTCTGTGCTTGGCCCGCTGCGTCTAAGCAACGTTTTACGTAAGCAATGAAGTTTTCTTGAAGAGGCTCTGGGATGATTAATTGACGACCGTAAACACGGCCTGAAATATCTTTGGCAAGGTTTGCGAGTTTATCTTGCTGAGTTAATAGTTCCAACATGTCGGTACGATCAACAGGCATAAATAAACCGCGAGGCAGTTTAAGACGAATTTCACGCTTAAGTACGTCTGCTTCTTTCTCTAGATGAGAAATTTGAGCACGAATTTCAGCTGCTTTTTCCCAATCACCCTTTGAAGCGACTTCAAAGAAGTTGACTAGATGTGAACAGCATTCATTCACACATACCACGTGGCGTTGCAAAGGCTTTATAGGGGACTTTGCAAATAACCCCATAATTGTATTTACTGGCATGGTCATTCAACCTAAAAAATATAACCTTAAAAGAACATACACCATTCTTGATGAAATGTTGAGCGATGGCTATAAAGGCGCGCATGTTAACCCATTCAATCTCTCATTTAAACTGTTTTAGATCATCATTCTGGTGATATTTGTCACTTGCCCCACTGTGCATTAGGCAATATTCTTTCACCATCTGCTTTGAAAGGGTTAGTTATGGAAACCGAGATAGAACTGAAGTTTTTTGTTTCTCCACAATTTTCGGAAATTTTACGATACAAAATTTCTGAACTCAAAGTACTTCAGCACAGTTGTCGAGAGTTGGGTAACATTTACTTTGATACGCCTGATAATTGGCTACGTCAGCATGATACTGGGCTTCGTATTCGCCGTTTTGATGATGTGTATGTTCAAACCGTGAAAACAGCCGGGCGAGTCGTAGCGGGCTTACACCAAAGACCAGAATATAACGCAGAGCACAATAGTGATGAACCTAAACTGGCCCTGCATCCCGAAGATATATGGCCAACGGGTAAAAGTGTTGAAGCGCTTCAATCAGAATTGATCCCCTTATTTTCTACCAATTTCACTCGCGAACAGTGGTTGATCGGCATGGCTGATGGTAGCCAGGTTGAAGTTGCTTTTGATCAAGGTTTTGTTGTCGCTGGTGATCAGCAAGAACCGATTTGTGAAGTGGAGCTTGAGCTCAAGTCGGGACAAACCGATGCTCTGTTTACGCTAGCACGTCAATTTTGCGAACATGGCGGTATGCGCCTTGGTAATTTGAGCAAAGCGGCAAGAGGTTATCGTCTATTTTCAGCCTACCTTGGCGATGAAGTAAAACCATTGGCTTTGGTTAACACTGACAGCTGTGATAGTGTTGAATCTTGCTTTATCCATTCTTTAGAGCATGGTTTGTCTCATTGGCACAATCATGAGCAGATTTATACTGAACGAGATTCGGTTCCAGCACTGCACGAAATTAAACATGCGATTAGCTTTTTACGTCAAACACTCACTGTTTATGGTGGGATTGTGCCGCGTCGAGCTAGTGCGATTCTGCGTCAAGAATTGAAGTGGTTAGAGAAAGAGTTATCTTGGTTAAAAACGTATGACTATTTAGCTGACTTACTTGAGGATAAAGGCCATGCGTTACGTAAGCTTGATGCACGCAAATTTTTAATCGCAGAATTAAAAGAGCAACAAGAAGCATTGCCAAGCCGTGATGATGTGCTCAAGTTACTCAATTCTGCGCGTTATACCGGTTTACTGCTTGACCTTAGTCGTTGGATTCTTAGTCGTGGATGGCAGCCATTTTTGGATGATAAGGCAAGAGATAAAATGGCGGGTAATATACGAGCCTTTTCAGTGAAGCAGTTGGATCGAACGTGGGCTGAGTTAATGGAGGTATTTCCTCCCAAAGTTGAACTGAACCCTCAAGAGTATATTGATCAGCAATATCGTTTAATGCGTAATTTATATACCGGTGTTGGGTTTGCAAGCTTGTACGATGCCGAAGAGCGTCAGAACTTTCGTCTACCTTGGGCAGATTTATTGCAAGGCATCGACGATTTATTGATGCTCAAACCATTAGAAAACCTGATCGATAAACTGCAAGATGATGAACAAGATCAATTGAAGCGTTGGCTGGTTCGTCAAGAAAATTCAATTGTCCATGCGATGGAGCAAACTCGTCATATTGGTATTGAAGCTGAGCCTTATTGGCGTAGTCACCGTTAATCTGGCCTTCTAATTCGTTCAAAAAGAGATGTTATGGCATCTCTTTTTTGTTTTTAGCATGCTCAGTTTTCTGCTCTGCCAATTGTGTTTCCATTTTGTCGATTCGATCTAGGAGCTGTTTTTGTTGATCAACCAATTGGATCAGCAGTTTTTCTTTATTTTCTGAACGGCGAGTTTGATGTTTATCTGGTGAGGTAATTAACGAGGTAATCAAACCTGAAATCATACCGAAGAGCCCTACTCCTGACATAATAATTGTTGCGGCCAACACTTTTCCCCCATCTGTCACGGGATAATGATCACCATAACCGACTGTTGAAATTGTCACTAACGCCCACCAAAGTGCATCTCCTCCTGAGTGGATATTGGAATCCGGTGCTTTACCTTCAAGGAAAAGCATAAAACTTGACCCTATAGTCAGCAGTACTACCATTAATAGCAAAATAGAGGCTAAGGTAGTTTCTCTTCGATTTGCCATTAATTGTTTGAGAATGGCTCTGCCTGAACGGATAACGAGCAGTACGCGCAAAATATGGAAAATACGCGCGTAGCGTAATTGTTCAATAACTGGAATGCTTGCGACAAAGTCGATCCAATGCAATTTCATATATTGCACTCGATCTGTGGAACGGATCAAATCTACAGTCAGTTGTAGTATGAAAATGCTACAGATCAACAAATCCAAGCCGATAAGAACCTGACGGGTATCATGATCAATTGGAACAAATAATAAGCCTGAGATCACAAATAGTGCCATCACTGACAAGATCAGTGACAATAAACTCATCGGCTTTGTTTCATCTTTGGTATTATCTTCTTTCATACGAAGCTCAAAATAAATAGCGCATCTCTTTTCAGAGTGAGCAAAATTATAAACAATTTCAATGTCTAAGACTTAGTGGAGAACTAACAATGGCTACGATGGCGTTTAAACCATGGGAGCGAGTGATTACCGATATTCGCCTTGTTCCTAAAATGGTGATGCTGATGGTGTTCAGTACAGTATTAATTATCGCCAAACAGCTTTGGGATGCGCACACTTTTTACCAATCACTACTAGCCGTAACCCAGAATCTCGATATTGCCCAACAACACTATGATGCTTATATTACACAAGTTATTTGGCAAACGGCGTTAATCATCATTATTTTTGTTGTGTTGCTTTTAGCGGCAGCCAAGATCATGTTGCGTCAAACTCAATATTTGAGTGATTCAATCAAACTGATGGCAAGCCGTGATCTTTCCACTCCGATTAATATGGAGTGTAAAGATGAATACGGTGATGTGGCTCGCGAACTCGATAAAACCCGTCGTCAACTGCAAGATGTGATCAGAGTGCAGATTGAATCCTCCCAAGAATTAGCCGCTTTAACGGAAGTTATGACAATCAGCATGTCAGAAACGAAAGAGTCGGCACAAGAAGAATTTAACGAAATTGATCAACTGGCTACCGCCATGAGTGAAATGACTTCTACGGTACAAACGGTTGCTGAACACGCGCAAACGGCGTCATCTTTAACCGAAGAGGCATCAGGGCAGGCGCAGACAGGGCAGCGTTTCGTTAAAGGTACCATCACCAAAATGAGTGAGTTGTCGCAAGATATCTCAGCGTCAGCGCAAGCGGTCAACCAAGTTGAGGAACGTGTTGTCGCCATTGGCAGTGTGGTTGGAACCATTCAAAGTATTTCAGAGCAAACCAACTTATTGGCATTGAATGCCGCGATTGAAGCGGCGCGCGCAGGTGAAGCTGGGCGTGGTTTTGCGGTTGTTGCGGACGAGGTTAGGAACCTAGCTCAGCGTACTCAACAGGCAACCATTGAAATTCAAGAGATGATTTCGCAATTACAAAGTAGCGCAAATTCAGCAGTTGATCTGATGGAAAAAAGCGTAGTAGAAGCTGCTGAAGGGGTTGAACTAGTGACTAATGCCGGTAGTGAATTAGATGGTATTGTCAACCAAGTGCGACGCATTAATGACATGAACATTCAAATAGCGACGGCTGCAGGTCAGCAAACGAGTGTGGCTCAAGAGATGGATCAAAACTTGACCAATGTTCGTGAGTTGGTTGAAGCGTCGGTAACCGTGGTGGGAGAATTGCTCGAAACCTCGGAAATCATGCAAAACAATGCTGAAGAGCTTGACCGTAAAATTACCCTCTTCAAAGTGTAAACCGATACTGTAATAACCTTGAATCAACGCCCACAATTCTTGTTGTTGGGCGTTTTTTATTGCAGCAAGTTTGGTATAAATATCGTCTCAACAAAAATTCGTCGCAAAATATTAACTGATGCTAGTGCTTAAGCATTGATATCAAAATACAAGGATGCCTCATGCGATTGCCTTCTGTACTTAACTCTTCCGCTCAAGCTGCTTATCAGCTGCTTCTAGAACAACAACCTTGTATTGAGCAGTGGCCTGAATTACTCAAATCTGAACTAATTTACGTACTGGGGTTGAGTCAATTTATTGGAGAAGCACTGCAGCGTGATGAGGTGCTGTGTCAGCAATTACCTCATATGCTAGAAGATGCGGCACAAACAGAATCATTATCACACCAAAGTAAGTCACGTTTTGATGGCTACCGCAGTGAGCTAGCCAAGCAACTGGCAGCCTGTAACGATGAAATGAGTTTTCATCGCAGATTACGCCAATTCCGTAATCGAGAAATGGTCTATATTGCATGGCGTGATTTTACCGCCTCTTGGCCGCTAGAAGAGAGTTTAGAGCACCTATCGGCTTTGGCTGAAGCGCTGATCTTTGAAACTTATCAATGGCAGTATCAAGTGTGCTGCTCAGAATGGGGAACCCCCACTAATGCCGATGGTGAGGCCCAACCAATGTTGATTATTGGTATGGGGAAATTGGGTGGCGGTGAGCTTAACTTTTCTTCAGATATCGACCTCATTTTTACTTACCCAGAAAATGGTGAAACTCAAGGTGCGCGTCGTAGCATCGCCAATGCTCAGTTCTTTACTCGTTTAGGTCAGAGAATCATTAAAGCACTGGATCAGCACACTTTTGATGGCTTCTGTTACCGAGTTGATATGCGTCTGCGTCCGTTTGGTGAGAGTGGTCCTCTGGTGATGAGCTATGCCGCTCTGGAAGATTACTACCAAGAGCAAGGGCGTGACTGGGAGCGTTATGCCATGATTAAAGCTCGGGTCATGGGGCGTGAAATGTACCCGCAGTATCAAGAGTTGCGCCAAATGCTGCGCCCATTTGTTTTTCGACGCTACATTGACTTTAGTGCAATCCAATCATTGCGCCGTATGAAATCGATGATCAGCAGCGAAGTACGTCGCCGTGGGTTGCAAAACAATATTAAATTAGGCGCTGGTGGTATTCGGGAAATTGAATTTATTGCTCAGGTTTTCCAATTGATCCGTGGAGGTCGTGAACCGAGCCTGCGACAACGTGGATTACTCGAAACGTTAACCGCTATTGAAGAGCTAGCCTTGTTACAGACAGAAGAGGTCGAGCATCTACGCAAGGCTTACCATTTCTTGCGTCGTTTAGAAAATTTATTGCAAGCGATGGCTGATAAACAGACTCAAACTCTGCCCGATAATGATATTGACCAACTTCGTTTAGCGACCGCAATGCAGTGTGCGAGTTGGCGAATATTACTGACGGATATCCAACAGCACATGGCTAATGTCCACCAAGTGTTTGCAGCCCTGATTGGCGATGATGAAGAGGAAGAAGAGAATACGATAGCCAAGCATTTCCATGAATTGTGGGATATGGCGCATAAGCCAGATGTTATCGATAGCATTCTTCAGCAAGATCTTGCTTGCGCTCAGTCATCTGATATTGCGAAGGTATTGATTCAGTTTAAAGACGATTTAGCGAAAAAAACGCTAGGCCCTCGTGGACGTGATGTACTCAATCGTTTAATGCCTAAGGTTTTTCAGGCTATTTTCCAACATCCAGATGCCGAGTTTGGTTTATCACGCGTGTTGCATTTGATGTATAAAATCGTCACGCGAACGACTTATCTAGAGTTGCTTGATGAACATCCCGCCGCTTTGACCCAATTGGTCCGTTTGTGTACCGCTAGCCCAATGATCTCTGAACAATTGAGTCGTTATCCTATTTTGCTAGATGAGCTGATAGACCCTCAGCATCTGTATAATCCCATTTCACTTTCGGCTTACAAAACTGAATTGCGCGATTTTTTAGCTCGTATTCCTGAAGATGATATGGAACAGCAAATGGAAGCGCTGCGCCAGTTTAAACAGATTTGCATTTTACGTATTGCCGCTGCTGATATTGCAGGTGCTTTGCCTGTCATGAAAGTGAGTGACCACTTAACCTATCTTGCCGAAGCCATTGTAGAAGCGGTCATTCACCAGGCTTGGTTGCAAGTCAGTGCCAAATATGGACAACCTAGGCATTTAAAAGACCGTGATGGAAAAGGGTTTGCTGTGATTGGTTATGGCAAAGTGGGGGGATGGGAGCTAGGTTATAACTCAGATCTCGACATCGTATTTATGCACGATTGCCCTATCGATTCGTATACTGATGGCCAAAAAGAGATCGATGGACGTCAGTTTTACTTACGCTTAGCACAGCGCATCATCCATATTTTTTCTATACGCACCGCATCAGGTATTCTCTATGAGGTCGATACACGTTTACGCCCTTCGGGAGTCTCCGGGTTACTGGTGAGCCCTGCTCAGGCATTTGATGAGTATCAGCGCAATGATGCTTGGACCTGGGAGCATCAGGCTCTGGTGCGGGCGAGAGTCATTTATGGCGACGAACCCTTACAACACGCTTTTAATCAAACGCGTCATGAAATCTTATCCCTACCAAGAGAAGAAACTAAGCTTAAACAAGACGTTGTCGAGATGCGACTTAAAATGCGTGAGCACTTGGGTGGCAAAAAAGCCGGACGTTTTATGCTTAAGCAAGACATTGGTGGGATTACCGATATCGAATTTTTAGCTCAATATCTCATTTTACGTTTTAGTTATGACAAGCCAAAATTAACCTATTGGTCGGATAATGTGCGTATTTTTGAATCTTTACTGGTTCAAGGTGTAATGGAAGAGCAGCAGGCGGCAGCACTGACGAAGGCTTATACATCGATGCGCAACCAAATCCATCATCGCAATTTACTCAACTTAGATGCCGATGTGGACGAAAGTAAGTTTACTGAAGAAAGGAAACTGGTCACTGAGGTTTGGAATCAGTGGTTAGGTTGAGAGTTTTAGGCGCTCTATTAGCTGTGTTACACTCAGCATAATAACGAAAATTGGAGATCCACAATGAAACCAATCCTACCTGACTACAGCGATGCAGGTGTACTTATTATTGGCGATGTAATGCTCGATCGCTACTGGTATGGCCCTACTGGGCGCATTTCACCAGAAGCTCCGGTTCCTGTAGTAAAAGTAGAGAATAACGAAGAGCGCCCAGGTGGAGCGGCGAACGTGGCAATGAATATTGCTTCGCTTGGTGGCCACGCGCATATCGTAGGTTTGACAGGAATAGATGAACCAGCAAGAGTATTGACCGAAACACTAACTGCATTGAAAGTGAAATGCGATTTTGTTGCGTTGCCAAATTACCCAACTATTACCAAGCTGCGTGTATTAAGCCGTGGTCAACAATTGATCCGTTTAGACTTTGAAGACAAATTTGAAAATACCGATCCACAGTTGATCTTATCTCGCATGGATCAAGCGTTACCGCACGTGAAAGCGGTCATTTTGTCTGATTACGCAAAAGGCGCGCTAGAGCACGTACAGCAACTGATTCAAAAAGCTCGTGCTGCTAAGGTACCAGTATTCATTGACCCTAAAGGTGCTGACTTCGAACGCTATCGTGGTGCTACTTTATTGACTCCTAACATGGCTGAATTTGAGCATGTCGTGGGTAAAGTAAAATCGGATCAAGAATTGGTCGATAAAGGCCTCGCTTTGATCGAAGAGTTTGACCTTGAGGCATTGTTGGTGACTCGCAGTGAACATGGCATGACTCTGCTAAGACGTGGTCAAAAGCCTTTCCATCTGCCAACTTTAGCCAAAGAAGTGTATGACGTAACGGGGGCTGGTGATACCGTCATTTCTGTTTTAGCCGCTTCCGTTTCTGCAGGTAAACCACTGGATGAAGCGTGTGCGTTAGCCAATGCTGCAGCTGGTGTCGTTGTCGGAAAATTGGGGACTTCAACCGTATCAACCATTGAACTTGCTGAAGCCGTTCATGGTAGTAAAGACACCGACTACGGCGTAATTGGTGAGCAAGCACTGATTGAAGCGGTCAAAAAAGCGCAAGCCAAAGGTGAAAAGGTCGTCATGACTAATGGCTGTTTTGATATTTTGCATGCTGGTCATGTTTCTTATCTTAACCATGCGGGGCAATTAGGTGATCGCTTAATTGTTGCAGTCAACACTGATGAGTCAGTGAAACGTCTCAAAGGCCCTGGTCGTCCTGTTAATCCAACAGATCGCCGCATGGCGGTACTGGCTGCGTTAGGTGCGGTTGATTGGGTCGTACCATTTAGCGAAGATACGCCTCAACGTTTAATTGCTGAAGTCTTGCCTGATTTATTGGTGAAGGGTGGTGATTACAAACCTGAAGATATCGCTGGTGGTAAAGAAGTTATCGCAGCAGGTGGTAGTGTTAAAGTGCTCAACTTTGAAGACGGTTGTTCAACTACTGAAATAATTGAAGCGATTAAAGGTGGCCGAGGCTAATCTTTAGTGGTTCTGTTGCTATAGTTCCGTTTTCAACTGCGTCGTAAAAACACGTAAACTACAAAAAAGCCGCTGAAAATCAGCGGCTTTTCTTTCTTAGTTAAGTTTTGAATTAACCAGCGGCTTTTAGGCCAGCGTTAATATCTAAGATATCTTGTTCACTAAGAGTACCCACCGCTTGGCGCAGTTGAAGGACGCTTAGCAGGTAGTCGTAGCGAGCGTTAGATAAGCTTTTGTTTGCATCGTATAGTCGACGCGTTGAGTCCAGTACATCAACGATAGTACGAGTACCTACGTCAAAACCGGCCTCTGTTGCTTCTAATGCTGATTTCGCTGAAATGACTGATTGTTCATAAGCACGTAATGCGCCAATCGATGCACTGATATTGTTGTTATAAGCACGAACATCTTTGACAACGCTACGGTAAGTTTTCTCAAGATCTTGGCTTGCTGCAACGTATGCAAATTCAGCTTGCTTGGTTTGAGAGCTGATATTGCCACCGGTGTACAGAGGGACAACCAAGTTCACACCAATATTGAAGTCATTATAAGCATCAAGATTCGAACTTGCGTTATGGTCGTTACTTTCATCACCATAGTTATAGCCAGCATCTAATGTCAGTGATGGTAAATGCCCTGAGCTGGCGAGTGAAATGTTATCTTTAGCAACGTCTTGAGCAATACGAGCGGTTAAGAGGTTGAGGTTTTTCTGCTGTGCTTCTTCCAACAGCGTATTCATTGAAGTCGCTGTTTTGCTGGCTGAAAAACGATCTGTGTCTAACACATTTAAATTGGTGTGCTCTTGCCCTGTTATTTCACGCAATGCTTCATAGCTGTTAACTAAGCTGTTTTCAGCTAAAACTTCGTCGGCTAATACAGCATCGTACTGAGCTTGTGCATCATGTACATCAGTAATCGCGGAAAGACCAACTTCAAAGCGTTGTTTGGTTTGTTCTAACTGGCGAGCGACAGCGGCTTTTTCAGCACGGACAAACTCAAGGTTATCCTGGGCGCGCAGCACTTCAAAGTAAGATTGAGCAACGCGCAAGATAAGGCTCTGCTGTGTTGCTGCATAGGTTGAGTCAGCCTGACGAGCGCTTTTCTCCGCTGTATCCAAGGTTATCCAGCTAGAACGATTGTAAAGCTCTTGGGAGAAATTGATGCCAGCGGTTAACTTATCACTTTCCCGAGGATCAATATTACTACGGTTAATGTTGTAACCCGCAGTTAAGTTGATTTGTGGTAATAAGCTACTGCGGCTAGAAGTAATCGCTTCAAAAGCGGCATCACGACGAGCTGCTGCACTCAATAATTGCGGGTCATTCTCTTTTGCTTGATTATAGATATCAGCCAGAGTGTCTGCCCATACTGAAGTACTCAGGCTGCCTAATGCCGCGCTGATGAATAGAGGAAGCAGTTTTTTCATTAGTCCTATTCCCTGCCTTAATTATGTAAGAAGGTTATTTACCAAGAGTTTAACTTAAATTGGTGGTAATTCACTCGAAACTTTGCACTTTTTTACATATAACTGTCCACTTGTGCAATAAATTTTGCGTTTAACTTAAATAAAAATACAATTTTTATATAAAAAGTTGAGCAATATCCTTGGTAGTCGATGAATTCCATGATTAAACTATGAGATTCACCGAGTGAGGTTTCAAATGCAACAGTCTGATAAGCAGCACATCAATTTTTCACCTGCGGATGTGGAAGTGCTCTCAAAAGAATCACTATTTCAAGGTTTCTTCCGAATGGTGAAATACCGTTTTAAGCACAAGTTGTTTGAAGGGGGGTGGAGTGCACCTATCGAAAGAGAAATGTTCGAAAGAGGCCATGCCGCGGCGATGCTTGCTTATGATCCCACTCGAGATGAAGTGGTGATCATTGAGCAGATCCGTGTCGGTGCACTAGAACATGCACAGCCTTGGCAGTTAGAGATTGTCGCTGGCATTATTGATACCGATGAAAGTGCCGAACAAGTGGTGCGCCGAGAGTCGCTAGAAGAAGCGGGAGTGGAAGTTGGCCGAATCGAAAAAATCACCTCTTATTATCCATCAGCAGGAGGCTGTTCTGAAAGGTTAGATGTGTTTGTCGGCGAAGTGGATACGACTAAAGCGCAAGGTGTGCATGGGTTAGACTATGAAGGTGAAGACATTAAAGTGCATGTTATGAGCCGCGATGAAGCTTACCAATTGGTGAAAAGCGGACAAATTGAGAACGGTGCCTCAATAATTGCATTGCAATGGTTAGAGCTTAATTATCAGCATTTACAATCACTATGGCAGAGTTAGCATTGAAAAAAACGTATCACGTTGATTTACCAGAGTTAATGCGCGTGTACGAAACCAATTACGCTAAGCTTAACGCTTTGTTGCCCCAGCAGCCGAGCGTCGGTGATTTGCGCTGCTATCAAGCTGCGAAAATGACATATCAATTACAAGTGCTAGAGGTCACAAAGTACACAACTTTAGTGGAGATTTGTCAGAGTGATGACGTTTCGGTGTTTCCATTGCCATCAATGTCTGTCAGGCTTTACCATGATGCGCGTATGTCGGAAGTTTGCTCAAGTGAGCAGTTAAATCAAGTGCAAGCGCGTTATGATTATCCCAATCGCAAAATGCTTCAAAAAGATGAGAAAGCACAGCTCAATCGTTTCTTGGGAGATTGGCTAACCTTTTGCTTGAAGCACGGTATCAGCCGTGCACCTATTAGTATTCCTAAGAACTGATAGTATTCGCATAGACTAACAATATTCGTAAAAACTAAACCATTAGTCATTCAATTTGGATTAATAGATTTTGAACGTGTCGCCCACTTTAGACAATACAGACAGCATAAAACTGCTACAAATCACCGATACGCATCTTTTTGCTCCGGAAGATGGCAGTTTGCTAAGCGTCAATACCGTCGATAGCTTTAATGCTGTCGTTGCGGAGATCTGCGCGCAAAACGTGGTTTATGATGCAGTTGTGGCGACTGGAGATATTTCTCAAGACCACAGTGCAGAATCTTACCTGCGTTTTGCTGATGGCATTGCTGCGTTAGATAAAACGTGTTTTTGGTTGCCTGGTAATCACGATTTTAAACCCAATATGGGAAGCGTATTTCCTTCGGCGCAAATCCAGCAGCCAGAACATGTTTTACTCGGTAAGCATTGGCAAATGATCTTGCTTGACTCTCAGGTAGTGGGCGTCCCCCATGGCCGATTGAGTGATCAACAACTCGCACTGCTGGATGAACAATTATCAGCATACCCACAACGGCATACCTTAGTTTTGCTTCATCATCATCCGTTATTGGTTGGTAGTGCTTGGCTTGATCAGCATACTTTGAAAGACAGTGATGCATTTTGGAATGTGGTTACCCAGCATCACAATGTGAAAGCGGTTGTGTGTGGTCATGTTCATCAAAACATGGATAAACTGCACCACGGTGTTAGAGTCATGGCTACGCCGTCCACTTGCATTCAATTTAAGCCTAATTCGGATGATTTTGCCTTAGATCGCACTTCACCAGGATGGCGAGAAATAGAGCTACTGTCTGATGGTCAAATCAAGACTCAAGTAAAGCGTTTGGCCAACGGTGTATTTCAACCCGATTTTAATGCCAATGGATACTAATATGACAAAACGTCAGCCAATGCTTCTTTATATCCATGGCTTTAACAGTTCACCGTTATCGCATAAAGCACAAGTGATGCTTAATTATTGCAATGAGCATCGCCCAGACATCAAAGTGGTTGTGCCTAAGCTTCCTTCTTTTCCTGCCCAAGCAGCAGAGCACCTACTTGATATCGTTGAACAATATCAAGAGCATTATCAGATTGCCTTAGTTGGTAGTTCACTTGGCGGCTATCTGTCTATTTGGTTGAACCACCTATTTGATTTTAGAGCTGTGCTGATAAACCCAGCTATTAAGCCCTATGAGTTGTTGGCTGACTTTCTGGGAGAGCAAGTTAATCCATACACTCAAGAGCGTTATGTGTTGCAAGCTAAGCACATTGAAGAGCTTAAGGCGCTAGAAGTTTCGATTAATAATGTCAACTCATTGTGGTTGCTACAGCAAATGGGCGATGAGGTTTTGGATTACCGCCAAGCCGTTAATAAACTGGTTGGTTCGAAACAGACTGTTGAATTGGGGGGAGATCATAGCTTTGTTAATTTTGAGCGCTACCCACAACAAATCATCGATTTCCTCAAACTCTGAGAGCTTCATTGAGGGAGGAGTCATAATTTTACCTGTTACTTACTCATCTCACTTGACATAAGCAAGCCTCTTCCAGACTATGTTCCACCTATACTTTTGCAGTTTGTAACGTTGAAAGATTCAGCGTTGTTGTCACTAATTAATCAAAATCACACAATTCATAGACTGCTGAAAAAGTAACGAATCATTTATCTATAAAAGCATTCCGTATTATGACTGAACAATATAATGCTGGAGCCATTGAGGTTCTTAATGGCTTAGAACCAGTACGTCGCCGACCAGGGATGTATACGGATACAGCGCGCCCGAACCATTTGGGCCAAGAAGTTATCGATAACAGTGTCGATGAAGCGCTAGCCGGACATGCCTCCAAGGTGCAAGTTATTCTCCACGCTGACCAATCACTAGAGGTGATTGATGATGGGCGTGGTATGCCTGTTGATATTCACCCTGAAGAGAAAATTTCAGGCGTAGAGCTTATTTTCTGTAAATTGCATGCAGGTGGTAAGTTTTCCAATAAAAACTACCAGTTCTCTGGTGGTCTGCATGGCGTTGGCATATCTGTCGTGAACGCCTTGTCTAAACGAGTCGAAGTCAGCGTTCGCCGTGATGGACAAGTGTATGAAATGGCATTCGAACATGGCAATAAAGTTGAAGAGTTGACCGTAACCGGTACTTGTGGGCGTCGCAATAAAGGGACTAGCGTCCACTTTTGGCCAGATACCAGCTACTTTGATTCCCCCAATTTTTCGGTGACTCGCCTAATCAACAACTTGCGTGCCAAAGCAGTGCTTTGTCCTGGTCTGGAGATTACCTTTAGCGACAAAGTGAACAACAACGAATATCGTTGGTACTACGAAGATGGGTTAAAAGATTACCTCGCCGAAGGCGTCAAGGGTTACACCTTATTGCCTGAAGAGCCATTTACTGGTGAGTTTGTTGCTGATACTGAAGCGGCAAACTGGGCGGTGATATGGCTACCAGAAGGCGGTGAGATGATCACCGAAAGCTATGTCAACCTGATCCCAACCGCTCAAGGTGGTACGCACGTTAATGGTTTACGTCAAGGTTTGCTCGATGCAATGCGCGAATTCTGCGAGTTTCGCAACTTGTTGCCACGTGGCGTTAAATTAACGGGTGAAGATGTCTTTGACCGCTGTTCTTATGTGCTGTCGGTTAAGATGCAAGACCCGCAGTTTGCCGGCCAAACCAAAGAGCGTCTCTCTTCACGTCAAACCGCTGCATTTGTTTCTGGCGTGCTTAAAGACTCTTTCAGCTTATGGTTAAATGAAAAACCTCAATTGGCCGAGCAATTGGCTGAAGTCTGTATTGCAAATGCTCATCGCCGCATGCGCGCCAGTAAGAAAGTGGTACGTAAGAAAATAGCGTCAGGGCCTGCTTTGCCGGGTAAATTGACCGATTGTTCAGTACAAGATCTTAGCCGCACCGAAATATTCTTCGTCGAAGGAGACTCGGCAGGAGGTTCTGCCAAGCAAGCTCGTGACCGTGAATTCCAAGCGGTAATGCCGTTGCGCGGTAAAATATTGAACACATGGGAAGTCTCTGCTGATCAAGTTCTTGCTTCCCAAGAAGTTCACGACATATCCGTGGCGTTAGGAATTGACCCAGATAACGATGACCTAGATGGTTTACGTTACGGCAAAGTGTGTATTCTTGCCGATGCAGATTCTGATGGACTACACATCGCGACATTATTGTGCGCCTTATTCACCAAGCATTTTAAAGCACTTGTACAAGCGGGGCATATCTTTGTGGCTATGCCACCTTTGTATCGTATCGACTGTGGTAAAGAAGTGTTTTATGCCTTAGATGATGCTGAAAAAGATGGCATTTTAGAGCGTCTAAGTAAGAAAAAAGCAAAAATCAACGTGCAACGATTCAAAGGTCTGGGTGAGATGAACCCGCTTCAGCTACGCGAAACGACGATGGATCCGAATACGCGTCGTTTGGTTCAATTGACGATTGATGATGCTGCCGCAACTGATGAAATGATGGATATGTTGCTGGGTAAGAAGCGAGCGGATGATCGCCGTGCGTGGCTGCAACGTTATGGCGATATGGCTGAGGTGTAATAGATGTCAACAGAAATAACCTATGATGGCGTTGAACAACTGCCGCTGCGCAAGTTTACCGAAGACGCTTATCTTAACTATTCGATGTACGTCATTATGGACCGTGCATTACCGTATATTGGTGATGGTTTAAAACCGGTTCAACGACGTATTATTTATGCCATGTCAGAGCTTGGTCTCTCTGCTGCGGCAAAATATAAGAAATCAGCCCGTACTGTTGGTGACGTGTTGGGTAAATACCACCCACATGGCGACTCAGCATGTTATGAAGCTATGGTATTGATGGCGCAACCTTTCTCTTATCGCTACCCATTAGTGGACGGTCAAGGGAACTGGGGGGCACCAGATGACCCGAAATCATTCGCGGCAATGCGTTATACCGAAGCGAAATTGTCTAAGTTTGCTGAGGTATTACTCGGAGAGCTTGGTCAGGGTAATGTGGATTGGCAGCCTAACTTTGATGGCACTATGAAAGAGCCACAAATGCTACCAGCACGCCTGCCTCATATTCTGCTCAATGGGGTAACTGGTATTGCAGTCGGTATGGCAACGGATATTCCGCCACATAACGTGCGTGAAATTGCCGAGGCCACTATTCACTTAATTGATCACCCTGGTGCTGATCTGCCTGATGTAATGCAGTATGTTCAAGGTCCAGATTATCCAACCGAAGCTGAAATAATTTCACCGAAGGCCGATCTCGAGAAAATTTACCGCTCTGGTCGCGGTAGTGTGAAAATGCGTGCGGTTTGGCACAAAGAAGGTGCTGATATCGTCATTACAGCGCTCCCTCATCAAGTATCTGGCGCTAAGTTACTAGAGCAAATTGCCAATCAAATGCGTGCGAAAAAGCTGCCGATGGTTGAAGATTTACGTGACGAATCGGATCATGAAAATCCGACCCGTATCGTAATCGTGCCACGTTCAAATCGTGTCGATTGTGATTTATTAATGAGTCATCTATTCGCATCGACAGATTTAGAGAAAAGCTTTCGCGTTAACTTGAATATGATCGGCTTAGACAACCGTCCGCAAGTGAAAGGCTTAGTACAAGTACTGTCGGAATGGATTGAATTTCGTCGCACAACGGTACGTCGTCGTTTGCAATATCGTCTTGATAAAGTGATGGCTCGCTTGCACATTTTAGAAGGTTTGTTAGCGGCGTATTTGAATATCGATGAAGTCATCGAAATTATTCGAACCGAAGATGAACCACGACCTGTTTTAATGAGTCGTTTTAATATTTCAGAAATTCAAGCTGATGCGATTCTGGATATTAAACTGCGTAATCTTGCTAAATTAGAAGAGTTCAAAATTCGAGCTGAGCAAGATGAGCTAGAAAAAGAGCGTGAAAAACTAGAGCAACTATTAGGCTCAGAACGTCGTCTGAATACGCTATTGAAAAAAGAGATTAAAGCAGACGCTGATAAGTACGGTGATGATCGTCGTTCTCCATTAGTTGAGCGTGCTGAAGCTAAAGCATTAACAGAGCGTGATCTGGTACCAAGTGAAGCGATTACTGTTGTGCTTTCAGAAAAAGGCTGGGTGCGTCACGCCAAAGGGCATGATGTCGATTGCCAAGGTTTAAACTATAAATCGGGTGATCAATACCTTGCTCATGCCTGTGGTAAGAGTAACCAGCAGGCGGTGTTCTTAGGTAGTGATGGGCGAAGTTATTCATTGGAGTCACATTCTCTACCATCTGCACGTAGCCAAGGTGAACCGATTACTGGGCGCTTAAATATCACCGAGGGATCGTCAATTCGCCAAGTTGTGATGGGTGAAGATGACCAGTTGTGGCTAGTCGGCTCTGATGCTGGTTATGGGTTTGTATGCAAAGGTAGTGAGTTACTGTCGAAGAACCGCAGCGGTAAAGCTTTGGTCAACTTGCCTGAAAATTCAGAAATCATGCCACCACAAGCGATTGGTAACCTTGATGCGGATGAGATTCTGGCGATTACTAACCAAGGGCGAATGCTCCTTTTCCCTATCAAAGATTTACCTCAGTTAAGCAAAGGTAAAGGGAATAAGATCATCAATATTCCTGCGGCGAAGTCGAAAGATCGTGAAGAGTTTGTTTCTCACTTAATGTCTTTACCACAAGGTGTTTCCATTACACTTTATGCGGGCAAACGTAAGCTTGGATTGAAAGCGAGCGATTTAGATAACTTCCGTGGTGAACGAGGACGCAGAGGTTGCTTATTACCACGAGGTTTACAGCGCGTCACCAGTATTGAGATTGAAGCAGAACCTGCGACATCCTTAGCTGAAGAAGAGTAATTGAACCAACAAAAAGCCCCGAATGTCGGGGCTTTTTGTTAATCATTTATAAATCACCACTCTAGGCGGTGATGATTGTTTTTAACTATTAAATCTATTCACGTAAATCTTCGGCAATCGTCACTGGCAAGGTAACTTCCTCACCCTTGCGAAGAATTAATATTTCAACGGTTCTGCCTGGTCGCAGATCGGTTACGATATCCATAACATTTTGCCGGCCATTAATTTTCTTACCATCAATTTTTAGAATAATATCACGCTCTGCAAATCCAGCTTCCGCCGCCGGGCCATTAGGATCTATGCCTAGTACGACAATGCCGCCCATATGTTCACTGCCAAGCAGCCGTGAAGTGACTGGTGTAATGTCTTGTCCATCAACACCGATGTAACCGCGGATAACACGTCCATCAGCGATGATTTTTTCCATGATGGTATTAGCAAGCTTGTATGGAATGGCGAAGGAGATCCCATAGGTTTCCATATTCGTTGCCTGTTGGAACGATGCTGTATTAATTCCTACTAGTTCACCTTGCGTATTAACTAATGCCCCGCCAGAGTTCCCTTCATTAATTGCCGCATCCGTTTGAATGAAGGCTTGTCGACCATCGGCACTGATAGAAGATCGTCCGGTTGCTGAAATGATTCCAAATGTAGTGGTTTGCCCTAGGTTGTAAGGGTTACCGATGGCTAAAACTACATCACCAACCTTAGCTGAATAGTCCGAGTTAAGCGGAATTACTGGTAAGTTTGTTCCTTCAATTCGTAAAATGGCAATATCTGTTCGACGATCTTTACCCACCAATTGTGCCGCTGCAATTCGACCGTCTTGCAGTGCGGCAACAATTTGATCGGCCTGCGCCACCACGTGATAATTGGTGATGATATAGCCTTTCTCGCTAACAATAACACCAGAGCCTAAGCCTTGAATTGATAACTTTTTCGAGCCATTTTCTGTATATTTCTGGTTGTAGATATTGACCACGGCCGGTGCTGCACGACGAACCGCTTGATTGAAGGATAGTTGCAGTGAACCGATATCGGCAGGTTCGGCATTATTCGGTGTGGTTAGAACATTTGAGCGTAGGGAAGGAATAGCCAGTAATAGAATCACTCCGATAATTAATCCAATTCCAACGGAACGGGCTAGAAAACTAAGCATACTTTCCCCAAATAAAACTTATGATTTACTCAGGATATTTTTCTGAGTCTGAAAGGGGAAGAATAGCACTACCTGCTTAAATAAGGAAAGGGCAGCATTCAATATGCTGCCCCACTGAACAAATGTACCTAATGATATGTGTTAACGAACAACCAAATAAATTGTTCTATCTCCACGTTGAATATTCAGTGCAAGCACACTTGATTTCTTCTCTAACAGAGCTCGCAAGTCTGCTAGGTTTTTTACTCGCTTACGATTGACGCCAATAATGATGTCATCTTTCTGTAATTGATAGGCTTCAGCGGCCGATCCTTTTTCTATATTGGTGACTTTCACTCCAGCGATAGGATCACTGTCTGTTGTATTGGTTAACTCCGCCCCAGTTAAGCCTTCATGTAGTTGTTCAGCTTTGGTTTTGGTGTTGTTTTCACCCAATGTGACTTTAAATGTCTCAGATTTACCGTCGCGCATAACGCCTAAAGTGATTTCTTTACCAGCGCCTAAGGTTGCCACTTTTGCTCTTAATTCACTGAATGTGTCAATTTTCTTTCCATTAAGGGTAGTAATGACATCACCTGCTTTTAGCCCTGCGTTGTCTGCGGCGCTACCTTCAATCACCTGACTGACAAACGCTCCTTTGCTTGACTCATAACCTAAAGCATCAGCAAGTTCAGAGGTAATTTCTCCACCTTGGACACCAAGCATGCCACGTTTTACTTCACCAAATTCTAGAATTTGTTCTGTGAGGTTTTTCATCATATTTGATGGGATAGCAAAGCCGATCCCCACGTTGCCGCCATTAGGCCCTAAAATAGCAGTATTGATACCAATCAATTCACCATTGAGGTTGACCAGAGCACCCCCGGAATTACCGCTGTTAATTGCTGCGTCGGTTTGGATAAAGTTTTCAAAATTTTCAATATTCAAACCACTACGGCCAAGTGCTGACACAATACCAGAGGTAACGGTTTGTCCAAGACCAAATGGATTGCCGATAGCGACAGTGAAATCTCCAACACGTAATTGATCGGAATCTGCAATTTTAATTTGCGTTAAGTTTTTCGCTTTTTCTAATTTAAGCAAAGCGATATCGGACATTTTGTCGCCACCAACCAGTTCTGCATCGTATTCTCGACCATCATGAAGAGTGACTAATATTTTATCGGCCCCATTAATTACGTGGTAGTTAGTGACGACATAACCTTTATCGGCATCGGTGACCACGCCAGAACCTAACCCTCTAAACGGTCGTTCTTGAAGTTGATCGATTGGAAAGTCAGGGCCAAAGAAAAATTTGAACTGTTCTGGAATTCGCTGCTGAGATACCTGCGTTCCTTCAACAGAAATACTGACCACGGCGGGGGTCACACGTTCTAGCATTGGTGCCAAGCTAGGGAGTTGCTCGCCATCTACGGAGAAGGGAAGTGCAGCAATAGCTGGCAGTGGGGTGATGATTGAACTTAAACTTAAAGACAGTGCTGTTAGGACGAGTAAAGGTTTTTTCATCATTAGCTCCTTTGGATTAATGCCTTCGAAGTTTAATATTTGTACTAAATATTAAACTTCAACACTCTTCGTGAGGATTATGACTCAAAAACCTTTATAAAGTTCATGATAGACAATTAAGAAGCATTCACCTTAACGACGTCTGCAGATCGAATGATTTCTTTTTCAGGGGTGTTAAAAAGCCCCGTTGCGCCATTGGCGTAATCTTTAGGTGCTTGCTCTAAAATACTGCTATCAACTTTGTCTGACTCATTATGTTGGGCAATTTTTTTGATAAACGGATTATCTTGTTCTGGCATGTTGGGTAAAAGATCGGCAGAGGTTTTCGCCATATGCTGATACAGCTTTGTGTAATCCTTGCCTAACGTGTCTAACATTTCTGCTGTTTGCGCAAAATGGTCAGACAGCTCTTGCTTTTGTTGCTCTAGGTTAAATTTCGCGTTATCTAATTCTTTTTGTAGAGACTTTTGATTCTTATACTGAGGCGTAGTGAGTCGAGAAATAATCACTCCTAGCACCGCCCCTACCAGTAAGCCTACAACGGCATATATCCAAGGCATAACAGCTCCTTATTGTTGTTATTTAACATGTTTTTTACCTGTTGGTTACACATGTCGTTTGGACATGTTACTATGACTCTTCTAGTCGATAAAGCGAAATACGCCAAATATCAGTACCCATTTCATTCGATGCAGTAGGCGGTTATGACACCTAAACAGAAATACAGACAAGATATAGAAAAGTTTGGTTTTCAGCACGATGACGCGCAAGCGCAAGCCGTCGATGCTTTAGATTTACTGTATCACCAGTTACAAGATTATCTTAACCAACCAGTGGTGACATTTTCAGCATTTCAAAAGTTGTTAGGTCGTAAAGCACCTCAAGTCATACCGCCAAAAGGTTTGTATTTTTGGGGCGGTGTTGGAAGGGGTAAAACTTATCTGATGGATACGTTTTTTGAGTCATTGCCAACTACTAAGAAAATGCGTGTTCACTTTCACCGTTTCATGCACCGTGTTCATGATGAACTAAAGCTGCTAGACGGTGTTGAAGAGCCTCTTGATAAAGTGGCTGACAAATTTAAGTCTGAAGTTGAAATTATCTGTTTTGATGAGTTTTTTGTTTCTGATATCACCGACGCAATGATACTCGGCACACTTTTCCAGGCTCTATTTAAAAGAGGGATGGTTTTGGTCGCTACGTCCAATATTCCTCCGCATGATTTATATCGTAATGGATTACAGCGAGCTCGCTTTTTACCTGCGATTCATTTAATTGAATCCAACTGTCTAGTGCTTAATGTAGATAGTGGTATCGATTATCGCTTGAGGACTTTAAAACAAGCTGAGATCTACCATTTCCCTTTAGATGCTAAAGCGGATAACAATTTGCAGACTTACTATTCACAGCTGACTGGTGAGGGGAAGGCTGTTATTAATCAAATCGAAATAAACCACCGTGTTTTATCCGTAGTTAAAGCGAGTGATGGCGTACTTCACGCCACTTTTGAGCAACTTTGTCAAAGTGCTCGCAGTCAAAATGACTATATAGAACTATCGAAAATTTATCACACTGTGCTTTTAGCGAATGTAAAACAGATGGATAGCACCATTGATGATGCTACAAGACGATTTATTGCCTTGGTTGATGAATTTTATGAGCGTCAAGTGAAGTTGATTATTTCCGCAGAGGTTGACTTAAAAAACCTTTATCTTGGTGGATTACTCGAATTTGAGTTTAAACGTTGTCAATCACGTCTTATTGAAATGCAAAGCCATGAGTATTTAGCTAAACCGCACCTTGCGTAGCGGATTTTGCACTTACACTTAAGTTGAAATAAAAATCGTGATTTTGTTCAAAAAGGGGTGATTTTTTCAACTGACTTCTCTATAATCCTGCGACCCACCGTTACTGCAGGTCAGTTTCTTTGAAACATAAGACCGAGAGCACCAAGCGCTCGAAGGGGTGATGACTGGACTCTTAGACAGTGGGAGCAATATGCTCCTTTTAGTGTAAATTTTATTTAACGGGTTATTATTAGCATGAAAACTTTCGTTGCTAAACCAGAAACTGTAAAACGCGACTGGTATATCGTAGACGCAGAGGGTAAAACCCTTGGCCGTCTAGCAAGTGAAATTGCATCTCGCCTACGTGGCAAACATAAAGCTGAATACACTCCTCACGTAGACACTGGTGATTACATCATCGTTGTTAACGCTGAGAAAGTTACTGTAACTGGTAACAAAGCAGCAGCTAAAACTTACTACCGTCACACTGAATTTCCAGGCGGCTTAAAATCAATCACTTTTGATAAGTTGATTGTTCGTAAGCCTGAAATGGCGATTGAGCTAGCGGTTAAAGGTATGCTACCACGTGGTCCTCTAGGCCGTGCTATGTACCGTAAGCTGAAAGTTTACGCTGGCGCTGAGCACAACCATGCTGCTCAACAACCAAAAGTACTAGACATCTAATTGGGGATTTCGAAAATGGCAGAGAATCAATACTACGGCACTGGCCGTCGCAAAAGCTCAGCTGCACGCGTTTTTATTAAACCAGGCAGCGGCAACATCGTAATCAACAAGCGTAGCCTTGATGTTTACTTTGGTCGTCCAACTTCTCGTATGGTTGTTAAACAACCTCTTGAGCTAGTTGAACTAACAGAGAAACTAGATCTATACATCACTGTTAAAGGTGGTGGTATTTCTGGTCAAGCAGGTGCTATCCGTCACGGTATCACTCGCGCTCTAATGGAATACGATGAATCACTACGTCCTGTTCTACGTGCAGCTGGCTACGTTACTCGCGACGCTCGTTGCGTTGAACGTAAGAAAGTTGGTCTACGTAAAGCACGTCGTAAACCACAATTCTCTAAGCGTTAATCTTTTATATCAGAAGATATACGCTTCCAGTTTTACTGGGAATTGCGATTCAAAAAGCTCGGTATTTATACCGAGCTTTTTTGTTTTTTAGCGTAAACAAAAATTCACTTCTCTAATCACATCATTTAGTTATTAATCTTTAATGCCCCTTTTGTGACGTCACGTGCGATTTACTTCACGAATGTTACAAAAAAGTAGCTTTATCTTGTCAAAAAGTAGGGTTTTATTTATCATTTGCCATCAAATAAATACAACTAGATTCGTATTTTGTTAGCCATGCTCTTATAAGCGGAATAACAATAATCCACAAGGAGCAAATGGGAGAATGTTTGGATGAGCAATGCGCCTTTAAATAACGGCCGCAGACGTTTCTTAACCGCAACAACAGCTGTTGTTGGTGGTTTAGGTGCAGCTGCTGTCGCCGTTCCTTTTATTAAATCTTGGAACCCAAGTGCAAGAGCAAAAGCCGCGGGTGCCCCTGTTGAAGTTGAAATCGGAAAGCTTGAAGAAGGGCAAATGGTCCGTGTCGAGTGGCGTGGCAAGCCTGTATGGGTTGTTCGTCGATCTCAATCTGTTGTTGATGGGTTGAAAGAGATTGAAAATCAACTTCGAGATCCTCAATCGGGAGAGCAACAACAACCAGATTATGCTCAAAATGCTTACCGCTCAATAAAGCCTGAGTATTTTGTTGCTGTTGGTATTTGTACCCACCTTGGTTGTTCACCAAGCTATTTACCTGACTCTTTTAGTGAACAAGTTCAAGGCGTGAAATCAGGTTTCTTCTGTCCTTGTCATGGTTCTAAATTTGATATGGCTGGCCGGGTTTTTCAAGGCGTTCCAGCGCCATTAAACCTCGTTATCCCTAAATATATGTACCTCAGCGATACTCGCATTGTCATTGGTATTGACGAAACAGGGGAGGCCTAATAATGCAAGTCTTACTTGATTGGGTAGAAAAGCGTTTACCTGCAATGAACGCGTATAAAAAACACCTTTCTGAATACCCAATGCCGAAAAACTTCAATTTTTGGTATTTGTTTGGTTCATTAGCTATGTTGGTGCTGGTTAACCAGTTGGTTACTGGTGTTTGGTTGACCATGAACTATGTGCCATCGGGTGAAGGTGCTTTTGCTTCTGTTGAATACATCATGCGTGATGTCGAATACGGTTGGTTACTGCGTTATATGCACTCTACTGGTGCTTCTGCATTCTTCGTGGTGGTTTATCTGCACATGTTCCGTGGCTTAATTTATGGTTCTTACCAAAAGCCTCGTGAATTATTGTGGATCTTTGGCATGCTGATTTTCCTTGTACTGATGGCTGAAGCTTTCATGGGGTATCTACTGCCATGGGGTCAAATGTCGTATTGGGGGGCTCAGGTTATCATTTCTTTGTTTGGTGCCATCCCTGTTATTGGTGATGACCTAACATTGTGGATCCGTGGTGACTATGTTATCTCTGGTGCAACGCTGAACCGTTTCTTCGCATTACACGTTATTGCGTTGCCTATCGTGCTACTACTATTGATTGTCTTGCATATTCTTGCTCTTCATGAGGTGGGGTCAAATAACCCTGATGGTATTGAAACCAAGTTGCCAAAAGGCAAAATGGGCGATGGTTACCAAACACAATTTAAATTCCATGAATACTATACGAAGAAATACGACATCATTGACTCAGTGCCTTTCCATCCTTACGGCACGGTGAAAGATCTTATTGGTGTCGCAGGCTTCTTATTCCTTTTCTGCTATGTACTGTTCTTTAACCCAGAAATGGGTGGTTATTTCCTTGAGCCGCCAAACTTTGAGGCTGCTAACCCGCTAAAAACACCGGCACATATTGCCCCTGTATGGTATTTCACCCCGTTCTATGCCATTTTGCGTGCAGTACCAGATAAGCTAATTGGTGTGGTTGCCATGGGCGCTTCTATTGTTGTGCTTTTCCTATTGCCTTGGCTTGACCGTTGTAAAGTTCGCTCTTACCGCTACCGTAGTAAGATCCACTTAATCAATATTATTCAGTTCACTATCTGCTTTATTGCGTTAGGTGTTTTAGGTGCGTTGCCTGCGACAGCAACTTATACATTGCTTGCACGTATATTCAGCGTTGGTTACTTCATGTTCTTCGTTCTGTTGTTCTTCTACAGTAAAAATGAAGCAACGAAACCATTACCAGAGAGGGTGACATTTAAATGAAAAAGTGGATTGTAATTTTGTTTGCAATGCTGCCATCTCTAGCTTTGGCTGCAGGAGCTAACGTACATCTTGATAAAGCAAATAATGACTTAACCGACCAAGCATCGCTGCAAAATGGTGCCAAGCTGTTTATGAATTACTGCTTTGGTTGTCACTCGACGCAATACCAGCGTTATGAGCGAGTGGCAACAGATTTGGGTATTCCAGCGGATCTGATGAAAGAAAGTTTAATCTTTGATCCGAATGCGAAAATTGGCCAACTGATGGAGAATGCGATACCTGACAAATCTGCGGCAAAATGGTTTGGTGCTGCACCACCTGATTTGACCTTGGTTGCTCGAGTTCGTGGAACAGATTGGTTATACACTTATCTTCGTTCTTTCTATGCTGATCCTAGCCGTCCATTTGGTGTGAACAATATTGTGTTCCCAAGCGTGGGTATGCCACATGTGCTTGAAGAACTGCAAGGCATACCTCAGCCAGTCTACGGGACGCACCAAGTTGATGGTGAAGAAGTTGAAGTGGTTGTCGGGACTCAGTCTGATGGTACAGGTGAACTGAGCCAAAGCGAGTATGATCAGGCGGTTCGTGATCTGGTTAATTTCTTGGACTATTCAGCGGAGCCCGTTAAGTTAGAGCGTCAATCACTTGGTTGGTGGGTAATGGCATTCTTAGTGCTATTTACCATTGTCGTTGTAATGCTTAAGAAAGAATATTGGCGCGATGTGCACTAATTGTGCTATTATGCGGCGCTAATTTCTGATTTTTATTGAATCATCAATGGAGGCTTAGCCTCCATTGTTTTTATTTCTGTAAGTGTGCTGGAGGGCTCCATGGCTGTAGCTGCCAATAAACGTTCTGTGATGACGCTATTTTCGAGTGCATCTGATATGTATAGTCATCAGGTTCGTATTGTTCTAGCGGAAAAAGGTGTCAGTGTTGAGGTTGAATTAGTGGATGAAGCTAATTTACCTGCTGAGCTTATCGAGCTAAACCCATATAAGACAGTACCAACTCTTGTTGATCGTGAGCTCGCGCTTTATGACTCAAAGATCATCATGGAATATTTAGATGAGCGTTTTCCTCATCCACCATTGATGCCTGTTTACCCGGTTGCTCGTGGTAATAGCCGTTTGATGATCTACCGTATCGAGAGAAACTGGTACTCACTTGCTGAGAAAGTAGTTAAAGGCAATGCTGAAGAGTCAGAAGCTGCACGTAATAAGTTGCGCAATGATCTACTAACTCTTGGTCCTGTATTTGCTGAATATGAATACTTCATGAGCGAAGAGTTCAGCTTAATTGACTGTTATCTCGCACCTTTATTGTGGCGTTTACCTGAATTAGGTATTGAGTTGATCGGTCCTGGTTCTAAAGAGCTGAAAATCTACATGAATCGTGTATTTGAACGTGATTCATTCTTGGCTTCTTTGACGGAAGCTGAACGTGAGATGCGTTTGGTTCGTTAAGGTAGTTTGATGGATATCGCCCAAATGACCCCTCGCCGACCATACATGCTGCGCGCATTCTATGATTGGTTGCTAGAAAATGAGCTGACTCCTCATGTGGTTGTTGATGCAACCCTTGATGGTGTACGTGTTCCTATGGAATTTGTACAAGATGGACAAATCATCCTAAATCTAGCACCAAGAGCGATTGGTAACCTTGAGCTGGGTAATGATGCGATTACCTTTAATGCTCGCTTCGGTGGACGACCACATTCGGTAATTGTTCCTTTGTATGCGGTACAAGCAATTTATGCTCGTGAAAACGGTGCAGGGACCATGTTTGAACCAGAAGATGCGTACATAAATGCTATTGAGTCTGGTATGTCAGAGGTTTCTGAAGATGAAGAATTAACGTTTGACGTTATTTCTGATTCAGGTGAATCAATGACAACCGAAGAAGCTTCTCGTCCAAGAGGCAAGCCTAGTCTTCGTGTTATTAAGTAAGCTAATTTCTAGGTTATCAATACAAAAAAGCAGCGATTTTCGCTGCTTTTTTTCATCCTAATATTTGCTTTAAATGCGGGTTATTCACTGTATTGAAAAGCCTTTATTACTTGTTTTACCCCAGAGATATTTCGGGCAATGTCTGTGGCAAGCTCAGCGTGTTCTGCCGATACGTAACCGAGCAAAAATACTTCTCTGTTTTCTGTGATTACTTTTATTTTAATGGTGTTCAGTTCAGAATTTGCCAATAAGGAAGATTTTACTTTGGTGGTGATCCAACTATCGTTACTGATTTCCCCAAGCGACAAAGGCGCTTTTATCCGAACTTGGTTGTGAATGACTTTAACGCCTTTTGTTTCACGCGCTTTCTTTTCAAAATCACTCAATAATTCAGACGTTTCTGATTGCCCCATCAATACCACTGTGCCTTGATACGAGCTTGCAGTGATGCGAGTTTTTCCCTTGAATGGCGCTTTATTGGCAATGCCTGCGACTTCAAATTCGATATTGTTATCATTCCAAATTTCTTGAGTGGTACGTGGGTCGGTTACTATATTTGCTGTTGTTGCTGCGCCTGCAATAATAACGCCAGCACAACCAGATACAGCAAAGCTCAGTAGTAGCATGAGTGAAAATTTTAATGTTTTCATTGTCTATTCCTCGTGAGCAGGGAAGAGCACTTGATCAATTAAATCACACAAACAGTGTAGAGTGACCATATGAACTTCGTGAATGCGAGCTGTACGTTGCGATGGAATACGAATTTCGACATCATTTTCGCCTAATAGTCCTGCCATTTCACCACCATCCTTACCAGTTAGTGCAATGATAGTCATGTCTCGTGTAACGGCGGCTTCCATCGCCTTGATGATGTTTTTGCTGTTACCGCTGGTGGATATTGCCAACAAAATATCACCAGGTTGTCCAAATGCGCGAACCTGTTTAGAAAATATTTCTTGGTAATGGTAGTCATTAGCGACAGCGGTCAGCGTGGTATTGTCAGCCGTTAAAGCGATAGCGGGTAAACTTGGACGTTCGGTTTCAAAACGGTTGAGTAAACACGAAGCAAAAAGTTGCGCGTTTGCAGAAGAGCCTCCGTTACCACAGCATAAAATTTTATGACCATTGAGCAGTGTCGCCACCATTGCTTGCGCTGCATGGGTAATGGCATCCGGTAGTGCTTCCGCTGCCGCAATTTGAATTTGAATGCTTTCTGTAAAACTATCTTTAATGCTGTCTAGCATCGATTATCCTTGAGTAATTGCGTTTTTAATCCACTCGATATGCTGATCATTATGATGAATCGCTATCACATCGAACCGAAAATCTGTGTCATAAGGCGAGAGCCCATGTTTGAGCAACCATAAGTTTGCTGTTTTTACTAACTTGGTCATTTTTGCTGCAGTCACCATTTCAGCGGCATGTCCGTGGTTCTGGTTCTTTCGATACTTCACTTCGACGAATATGAGCGTCTCTTTTTCGCGCATAATAAGGTCAATTTCCCCCGTTTTGGTCGTGAAGTTTTGTTCTATAAAACTCAAACCACAGCGCTGCAAATATTGCTTTGCTGTGGTTTCATAGTGTTGGCCTAATGCTCGACGGCTAAAGAGCACTACGCTCAGCCCAACTGATTTCTCTTTGCACAATGCATTGGTCATTGATGCTCAGTGTGCCGGTCTTTCCTTGAATGCTATATCCTTCGACCACTTTCATTTGCGGTAATTCTACCATTAATTGATAAGCGTCCATTCCTAGCGCCTGTAGGCGTCGCTCAGTGTTAGAATTTTTTGGCCACAATTGATTCATTTGGCTATCTAGCTGAGGATTTGGATGGATCAGTAATGGAATGTCACTGTAAGTGACACCACTTAGATCTTCATATTGTTTGTTGCCACTGTTACTACGGGAATTAGAAAATAACTTCGGTGGCGTTGCATCTGGGTTAATTGCCACTTCGATAAACGGCTTGATTAAAGTAAGTTCAGCACTGTTAGCAACGATATAAACAGAATCAATGTCACGACGGCTACGAGGTTGACTTTCTAGGTCGATCCCCATCAGAGCATCCATTTGTGCAATGTTTTGTTGGCTATCTTGCAACCCAAAAACAGTATTGATATTACGTTGCAGTTGTCGCTTATCACCAAATAGATTGACCGCTACTTTGTTTTTACTGTATTTGCGCCACTCGCTATTGAATGCCTCGACTACGCGTTGCCCATAATTACCTTGAGGCGCCAGAATAAGTGGGTATTGATAGCCTTGGCTAAAGAGGTATTTAGCGGCTTGTTCCACTTCTTGTTCAGGTGATAGAGCTAGATAGCATGTATTTACGCCTTCTTCCACTTGATCCGGTATATTCAATGCAAGTGTTGGAATGGATGCTAAACGTGCTTGCTGCAACTTATGCAGATTTTCAATATTGGCTTTGATCAATGGCCCTACGACAAAGTCGATATTCTTTTCAATCAGTTGAGCATCAATATCTGCCGCATCTTCAGCATGGGTATCAATCACAGTTAACGTGGCGTTGGTATCACGATCTTTGTCATTCATCATCGCCATAATAAAGCCATCGCGGATCAGTTGCGCTTGCTTAGCAAACTTACCCGATAGCGGCAGTAATAATGCGGTGTTGGTTGGTTTTATGATCTCTAAAGACAAAATATCTTGAATGGCCTTAGGAGTGTAAATTGCTGCTGGATGCGCACTATTTTCTGCCAACCATTGTTCTAACGTATTCTTTAATTGAGGAATATTGCCGTTCAATGTTTTCATATACACAGCAAGTTGCAACCAACCATCTAGGATATTTTCACTCACATCGGTAGTGAGTGTTGTGATGGTATGGGTGTTGTAATGATTGAGATTAAGCCAGATCTGATCGGCTATCGCTTCTTGCTGAGCATTATCAACATAGTCTGCGAGAGCGACCAGTTCGCGGCTGGAATCAAAAGGACGCCCAAGGGCGGTAAAAATATCGGCACGTGTTTGGTGATATTGTGCCCAGGTCTCTGGTGTTAGTTTCCACCATGCTTGGAAATTAAGTTGCGACAGAGCTTGCTCTAATTGTTCATCATTAATGAATAGTTGTGCTCGTGCTAATTGCCATTCTGCTTGCTGCGCTTCGGACAACGACTGCTTTGATATACGCTTGATTAAAAGTTGAGCCTGCTCATTATTATTTTCGTTGATGGTGGCTTTAAGTGCCATGATCAACAAATCATTTTGCAGTGAACCTTGGCTGCTATCAGCTTGCATCAAGTAGCTTTGCGCTGACTGCATTGGATCTTGAGTGATATCCACAGAAGTCGGTGCTGAAGGATTAGACGAACAAGCCGCCAAAGCCATTGCTAATGCAACGGGAGTGAGTAAGCGTGGTACACTGAGTCTCGGATGGTTCTTCATAGCCATGAGTTCTTTCGTTATTCCGTGTAAAATTGTCTCTATATTAATCGTTGAAGTGATGGTAAACAAATGACAGATAGCAAAACCTTGCCAGCAGAGATCCCAACTCTCTACATTGTTCCTACGCCAATTGGCAATTTGGGCGATATTACCCAGCGTGCCATCGAGGTACTTTCAAGTGTTGATGTTATCGCTGCGGAAGACACACGCCATACAGGCAGACTTCTCGCTCACTTCAATATCCCAACTAAAACCTTTGCCCTGCATGATCACAACGAACAACAAAAAGCACAAGTGTTAGTCGATAAATTATTATCGGGGCAATCCATCGCATTGGTTTCGGATGCGGGAACGCCACTTATCAGTGACCCAGGATACCATCTTGTCAATCAATGTCGTCAAGCAGGTGTTAGAGTTGTGCCATTGCCCGGTGCATGTGCGGTAATAACAGCATTGAGCGCTTCTGGTTTGCCTTCTGACCGCTTTAGTTTTGAAGGTTTCTTACCACCGAAAAGTAAAGGCCGTAAAGACAAGTTTTTAGAGATAGCGAAAGCAGAGCGCACTTGTATTTTCTATGAATCACCGCATCGAATCACTGAATCTTTACAAGATATGTTGGATATTTTAGGCCCAGAGCGTGAAGTGGTGATAGCGCGAGAGCTAACCAAAACATTTGAAACGATCCAAGGGTTACCGTTAGGGGAATTGATCCCGTGGATCAACGAAGATGAAAACCGTAAACGTGGTGAAATGGTGCTGCTTATCCATGGTCACCGAGAAAATGCGAACGACGAATTGCCCGATGAGGCACTAAGAACGCTAACCATTTTGAGCAAAGAGTTGCCTTTAAAGAAAGCAGCAGCTTTGACGGCTGAAATTTATAACTTGAAAAAGAACGCTCTGTATAAATGGGGGCTTGAGAATTTTCAGTCATAACGTTTATTACAGTCGATGATGAATATTTGAACATTTAAACTCAAATTAATGGCTTAAATCGTTTCAGCCTAGACACTGCATACCTTTCTCTATACAATCCGCCCTCGGAGTTGACTGGGTAGTCGCTGCTTCATTGATGTCCCTTAGCCTTGTGCTGGGGAGACTGATGGAGGGGAGGAAAGTCCGGGCTCCATAGAGCAGGGTGCCAGGTAACGCCTGGGGGGCGCAAGCCTACGACAAGTGCAGCAGAGAGAAGACCGCCGATGGCCCAATTTCTTCGGAATGGGAACAGGTAAGGGTGAAAGGGTGCGGTAAGAGCGCACCGTGCGTCTGGCAACAGTTCGTAGCAAGGTAAACTCCACCCGGAGCAAGACCAAATAGGCTTCCACGTTGCGTTGCTCGCGTAAGGAAGCGGGTAGGTTGCTTGAGCCAGTGAGCGATTGCTGGCCTAGACGAATGGCTACTGCCGCGCAAGCGGAACAGAACCCGGCTTATACGTCAACTCCACCTATTCGAGACCCATCATAACACTTGTGGTTATGATGGGTTTTTTGCTTTTTATTGACGAAAATTATTTCGTAAGCAATAAACTTAGCGCAATATCACGTGATTCCTAGCGCAAGTGGTAGCGATAGCGCGTGAAATCAGTACACTGATATCATGCGTTTTCGTAAATAACTTACGGTGAGTAAAATTACGCGTTAGCAGAATTTACCTGTTAGTAGATTGCTATATTCCAGCTTTAGCTTGATGAGACAACGATGACTGAACCTTTCCAACATATTTCTGTACTACTTAACGAATCCATTGATGGCCTCGCCATTAAACCTGATGGCATATACATTGATGGTACTTTTGGACGCGGTGGTCACAGTCGCACCATTCTGTCTAAATTGGGTGAAAACGGTCGTCTATACAGTATTGACCGTGATCCACAAGCCATTGCTGAAGCTGGTAAAATTAATGATCCGCGCTTTACCATTATTCACGGGCCATTTTCTGGTATCGCAGAGTACGCGGAGCGCTATGATTTAGTGGGTAAAGTTGATGGAGTATTGCTTGATTTAGGCGTTTCCTCACCACAACTTGATGATGCTGAACGTGGTTTTAGCTTCATGAAAGATGGCCCATTAGATATGCGTATGGACCCGACATCAGGTATTCCTGTCTCTCAATGGCTTGCACAAGCTGATTTGGACGACATTACGTGGGTTATTCGTGAGTTTGGTGAAGATAAACATGCTCGTCGTATTGCGAAAGCAATTGTTGCGCACCGTGAAGATGAAGAAAAAGAGCCGCTGACACGAACTGGTCAATTGGCTAAGTTAATTTCTGATGCCGCACCAAAAAGCTTTAAAGAGAAAAAACACCCTGCGACTCGTTCATTCCAAGCTTTTCGTATCTATATCAATAGTGAATTGGAAGAAATCGATACGGCATTAAAAGGCGCGGCCAAAATTTTAGCTCCTCAAGGTCGTTTATCGGTGATCAGTTTCCATTCATTAGAAGATCGCATGGTGAAGCGTTTTATTCGTAAAGAGAGCAAAGGCCCAGAAGTACCGCATGGGCTTCCATTGACTGAGGTGCAAATTCAGGCATTGGGTTCTGCAAACTTGAAAAATGTGGGTAAAGCCATCATGCCGACAAAAGAAGAAGTCGAACTCAACCCACGCTCACGTAGTTCTGTACTTCGAGTCGCAGAAAAATTGTAATTCATGCCTAAGTCGAATCCCAACCTAGCAAAATTGATTGCACTTGACCTATTAACGGTTGGTCGAGTGCCGCTTATTTTGCTTGCTCTGATTTTTAGCAGTGCGATGGGAGTGGTTTTTATCACTCATCATTCGAGACAAGCGATTTCAGAAAAAGATCAGGCTCTGGTCGAAAGGGAGCGACTTGATAGCGAGTGGCGTAATTTGATCATTGAGGAAACGGCCTTGGCTGAGCATAGTCGAGTACAAAGCCTAGCTAAACAAGATCTAGAGATGAAGCGCCCTGACTCGGATAAAGAAGTGGTGATTACGCTCAAATGAAGAAAAGTAAAACCAAGGCTCAACCTGCACCACGTCAAGAAAAACAAGCCTCTCCCATTTTAATCCAATGGCGATTTTACCTGATTTTATTTTTTGTTTTCTGCGCGTTTGCTTTGCTTGTTGGCCGAGTGGCATTCATTCAAGTGATTGAACCTGATAATTTGATCCGCGAAGGGGATATGCGTTCGGTGCGTGCTAAAACGTTACAATCAGCGCGTGGCATTATTTCTGATCGTAATGGTGAGCCATTGGCTGTCAGCGTACCAGTTGAAGCGGTATGGGCAGATCCTGTTGCTATTTTTAAAGCTGGTGGGCTTGTTGAGCGTGATCGTTGGTATGCGCTAGCGGATGTGTTGGGTATTAAGCGTGATGAATTACTGGAAAAAATTGAAAGTAATCAGTCGCGTCGTTTTATCTATTTACAGCGTCAAGTTAGTCCGGCAATGGCGAAATACATTCGAGAATTAAAGCTGGTAGGAGTGGGCTTAAAGGCTGAATCACGTCGTTACTATCCCGCAGGTGAAGTTAGTGCGCATTTAATTGGTGTAACCGGTATTGACGGGCATGGTTTAGAAGGCGTTGAGCGCAGTTATGACAAATGGTTAACCGGTGAAGCGGGCAAGCAAGTTATTCGTAAAGACCGTTATGGTCGCGTGGTAGAAAATATTTCGCTTGAAGAGCGTGAAGAAGGTAAACCACTTGAATTGACAATCGATCAACGTTTACAAGCGATTGCTTTTCGCGCAGTGAAACAGGCGGTAGCGGATTATCGTGCGACTTCTGCATCTGCGGTTCTATTGGATGTGAAAACAGGGGCGGTATTGGCGATGGTTAATGCGCCTTCTTACAACCCGAATAATCGTTCTGATTTGCAAAGTTTTAAGATGCGTAACCGCGTTATTACCGATGCTTTTGAGCCAGGTTCAACCGTCAAACCGTTCGTGGTATTAGCCGCATTAGAAAACGGAACTGCGGATGAAAATACCATCATCGATACCGGTGACGGTATTTTGCAAATTGGTGGTAGCCGAGTTCGCGACACTTCAAAGGTGGGTAAAGCAAACTTAGCGACCATTTTGAAAAAGTCGAGTAACGTGGGTGTCACTAAACTGGCTTTGGATATGCCGTTAGAAGCACTGCTTGGCATGTATAATTCAGTCGGGTTAGGTGAAGTCTCTGGCCTGAATTTAGTGGGTGAAACGACAGGTATATTTCCGAACCGTCGTCGTTGGTCAAAATTTGAAATTGCGACCTTAGCGTTTGGTTACGGCTTATCCATTACGCCAATTCAGCTTGCTCATGCTTACGCCACGTTAGGCAATTACGGCAAATATCAACCGATCCACATTATTGAAAATAACCAGCAAGATTTATCTCACCAAGTGGTTGAGCACGACAATGCTAAAAAAGTATTAGCGATGCTGGAAATGGTGACTCAACCCGGTGGAACCGCGACACAAGCAGCCGTTCCTGGATACAGGATTGCAGCCAAAACGGGTACATCTCGTAAAGCCATTTCCGGTGGCTATGGCGATGAATATTTCGCCTATACCGCAGGTGTTGCACCGGTTAGTGACCCACGGGTGTCATTAGTGGTGATGGTTAATGAACCACAAGGTGATCAATATTACGGTGGTTCGGTCGCTGGCCCTGTATTTGCTGAAATAATGAAGGGAGCGTTGCAGATTCTCAATGTTGCTCCTGATGAAAACCGATTCCAAAAATAATAAGAGAGAAGCACAATGACGCCGAGTATGTGTTTACAAGATCTCATTTCACCTTGGATTGACCTTAATGGTCATTCTATTTCAACGCTGACGGTGACTCACTTAGAGCTAGATAGTCGCAAAATCGCTTCGGGTGATACTTTTGTCGCCATTATTGGCCACGCTAGTGATGGCCGTCAGTTTATTACTAAAGCCATCCGCAATGGTGTAAATCTCGTGTTGGCACAAGCCTGCGCGCAACATCACCATGCGACGATCGAGGTGGTTGATAGCGTTCCAGTTCTTTACCTTTCTGATTTAAATCAGCATCTATCGCAATTAGCTGGGCGTCTCTTTACTCATTCAACCAATACCTTGATTGGTGTGACGGGTACTAATGGAAAAACCACCATTACTCAATTGATCGCGCAGTGGATTGATTTGCTCGGTAATAAAGCAGCGGTAATGGGCACCACGGGTAATGGTTTTCTTGATAACTTACAACCAGCGGCCAATACCACGGGTAATGCCATTGAAGTGCAGTCGAAAATTTATCAATTGGCTCAGCAAGGGGCACATTACACCGCGTTGGAAGTCTCTTCTCATGGTTTGGCTCAAGGTCGAGTAAAAGATCTAAAATTTGCCGTCGGCGTGTTTTCAAACCTTAGCCGCGATCATTTGGATTACCATGGCACGATGGAAGAATACGCTAAAGCGAAGCTTTCTCTTTTTACTCAACATCAATGCCAATTGGCGGTTATTAATGCTGATGATCCTGTCGGGGCTCAATGGCTTGAAACACTTAGCGACGCGATTGCGGTTTCTTTGCATGGTGCGCCTTGCGCCGATAAAGCGTTATGGGCAACGCATATTCATTACAGCGACAATGGTATTGAGTTGGCGTTTGATGGGGTGTATGGACAAGGTCAATTCTTAGTACCATTAATTGGTGAATTCAACGCTTGTAATGTGCTGTTAGCTTTTGCAACCTTGCTCAGTTTAGGTTTTGACAAGCAAGCACTGATAGATACCGCACCTTTGTTGACTCCGGTTATTGGGCGAATGGAATTATTCCAATCACCTCAAAAAGCTAAAATAGTAGTCGATTACGCTCATACGCCTGATGCCTTAGAAAAAGCACTAAGTGCATTGCGAGTGCATTGCCAAGGCCAACTTTGGGCCATTTTTGGCTGCGGTGGTGATAGAGATAAAGGCAAACGACCGATGATGGCTGAAATCGCCGAACGTTGTGCTGACCGTGTTATTTTGACCGACGATAACCCTCGTAGCGAAGATCCTGCGCAAATTGTGCAAGACATGCTGACGGGGTTAAAGGATCCACAACACGCGCACGTTGAACACAGCCGCTATGCTGCGGTTAGGTTTGCTCTTACGAATGCTAATCAGCAGGATATCATTTTGTTAGCAGGCAAAGGGCATGAAGATTATCAAGTGATGGCCAATGAAACCATTCACTATTCAGATCGAGAATCAGCACAAACTTTACTGGAGATAGGCGCATGATCGAAGTATCCCTACAACAGTTAACTTCAGTATTGGATGCTCAGCTTATTGGCGAAAATAAGCTGATTTCATCGATTTCTACCGATACAAGAAAAATTGACCAAGGCGCGTTGTTTATCGCTTTAGTGGGCGAAAAATTTGATGCTCACGATTTTGCTACACAAGCCGTTGATGGTGGTGCTGGTGCTTTATTGGTGCAGCGTGAGTTGAACGTAGCTGCTCCTCAATTGTTGGTTGCCGACACTAAATTAGCGTTAGGCCAACTTGCTGCTTGGGTGCATGACAGTTGTAAAACGCCGACAGTTGCAATTACGGGCAGTTGTGGCAAAACCACCGTCAAAGAGATGGTAGCTAGCATTATGTCAGCCAAAGGGCGAGTTCTTTTCACTGCGGGTAATTTCAACAATGATATTGGTGTACCACTAACGTTATTACGTTCAACTCCAGACGATGATTATGCCGTTGTTGAGTTAGGCGCTAATCATATTGGCGAGATTGCTTACACGACCTCATTAGTTAAGCCGTTGGCGGCAGTGGTGAATAATGTAGCCGCTGCCCATTTAGAAGGGTTTGGCTCAATTGATGGTGTTAAACTGGCAAAAGGCGAAATCTATCAAGGTCTTGCTCCGGGGGCGACAGCCATTGTTAATTTGGATAGCCAAGGAAATGAATTTTGGCATTCTGTATTGGCAGATAAAACGGTAAAAACCTTTTCGGTTGCTAATCAGCAAGCGGACTTTTGGGCGAAAGATATTCGACTGAATGAAAATAGTGAAGCTTGCTTCGAGATGGTTACGCCCGTTGGTAATATTGATATTCAGTTGGGGATTGTAGGCCAACACAATGTATCGAACGCTCTCTCGGCTACGGCCTTAGCCTTAGAGTTAGGGGCAACGTTAAGTGAAATACAGCATGGTTTGGCACATTTAGTCAAAGTGCAAGGGCGGGTGGATGTATCGCAGTTAACACCGAATATAAAACTGATTGATGATAGCTATAACGCTAGCGTACCAGCGATGAAAGCCGCTATTGATCTACTTAGCAGTTTTTCTGCAAAGCGTTGGTTAATTTTAGGTAATATGGCGGAGTTAGGCGAGGAAAGCCTTGCACTTCACCGTCAAGTCGGTGAACATGCTGCCCCATTCCAGTTTGAAAATGTCCTTACTTATGGTCACGACACAAAAGCGATCAGTGAGGTATGTCATGGTAGACATTTTGAAAACCATGCGGACATGATTGCGTATATCGAGCAGCAGTTATCACAATCAGATCAAGACTCTCATATCTTATTAGTAAAAGGCGCAAATAGCGCTGGTATGGGGAAAGTCGCAGCTGCTCTTAAGGAGAAATACTCATGATTATTTGGCTTGCGGACCTGCTCCAGCCATACTTCTCATTTTTTCGTTTGTTCGAATATCTCTCATTTCGAGCCATTGTCAGTATCTTAACGGCGCTTAGCTTGTCGTTATGGATGGGACCTCGCTTAATTAAGCGTTTGCAACTGTTGCAAATTGGTCAGGTCGTACGAAATGACGGCCCAGAATCCCATTTCAGCAAACGCGGAACACCGACCATGGGCGGTGTTATGATCCTCGCCTCCATTGTTATTACCGTGCTGTTATGGACTGATCTATCCAACCCTTATGTTTGGGCTGTATTGGCGGTGTTGCTTGGATATGGTGCTGTTGGTTTTGTTGATGATTACCGTAAAGTAGTGCGCAAAAATACCGATGGTTTGATCGCTCGTTGGAAGTATTTTTGGCAGTCAGCGATTGCTTTAGTGGTTGCTTTTGCCTTGTATGCTCATGGTAGTGATACGGCAGCAACTCAACTGGTAGTTCCCTTTTTTAAAGACGTAATGCCACAGTTGGGTTTGCTCTACATTGTGCTTACTTACTTTGTGATTGTTGGAACCAGTAATGCGGTAAACTTAACCGATGGCTTAGATGGTTTGGCTATTATGCCGACTGTACTGGTAGCAGCAGGTTTTGGGGTTATCGCTTGGGCAACAGGTAATGTTAACTTTGCCAATTATTTACATATTCCTTATATCCCTTACACGTCAGAGCTTGTGGTGGTTTGCACCGCGATTGTCGGCGCAGGTTTAGGCTTTCTGTGGTTTAACACTTATCCTGCACAAGTATTTATGGGGGACGTGGGTTCACTCGCTTTAGGCGGTGCGCTTGGAACTATTGCTGTATTAGTTCGTCAAGAATTTGTGCTAGTGATCATGGGCGGTGTTTTTGTTATGGAAACATTATCGGTGATTTTGCAGGTCGGTTCTTACAAATTACGTGGACAACGAATTTTCCGTATGGCACCTATCCACCATCACTATGAACTGAAAGGTTGGCCAGAACCTAGAGTGATCGTGCGTTTTTGGATTATCTCTATCGTATTGGTTTTAGTCGGTTTAGCGACACTTAAAGTGCGTTAATAACTCTTCGTCGACAGCGTTAAATGGATGGAAAGATGGATCGTTGGCAAGGTATTAAAAATGTTGTGGTAGTTGGGCTCGGTATGACCGGGCTCTCTGTTGTTAATTATCTGCGTCATTTAGACCGTTCATTATCGATTAAAGTGATCGATACTCGAGATAATCCACCAAGCCAAGATCAACTAACTTCTGAGGTTGCTCTACATCATGGCAGTTGGAATCTATCATGGTTACTAGAGGCAGACTTAATTGTTGCAAATCCTGGAATTGCCTTGGCGACTCCAGAGATCCAGCAAGCCATCGCAGCCAATATTCCTGTGATTGGCGATATTGAACTTTTCGCTTGGCAGGTAGATAAACCGGTCATTGCTATCACTGGTTCAAATGGTAAGAGTACCGTGACTGACTTGACTGGAGTGCTGGCTAAAGCGGCTGGAGTTAAAGTTGCTGTTGGCGGTAATATCGGAGTACCGGCTTTAGATCTACTGCAAGAAGAGGCAGACCTTTATGTACTGGAACTGTCGAGCTTTCAACTAGAGACCACATCCAACCTCAAGCTAGTGTCCGCTGCATTTCTGAACCTGACTGAAGATCATATGGATCGCTATGAGGGTATGGAGACGTATCGTGATGCGAAACTACGCATTTTTAAACATGCGCAAGCAGCAGTAGTTAATCGGGATGATAGCTCCACTGAACCTGAAAATTTCTCTGGTAATATCGTTTATTTTTCGGTGAATCAAAATGTCGATTACTGCACTAGGGTCATTGATGGGCAAGAGTTTCTTATTGCCAATGGGCAGCCTGTGTTAGCCAGTAATGAGCTGAGTCTTGTTGGCCGTCATAATATAGCCAACGTGCTGACGGTGATGGCTTTGCTTGACTTGGCGGGTGTTGATTATGCTAATGCGCTCACAGCGTTGAAATCTTACAATGGGTTAACACATCGCTGTCAAGTCGTTGCCGAAAAGGATGGCGTCAAATGGGTCAATGACTCTAAAGCGACTAACGTGGCCAGTACGCTTGCCGCCTTGTCAGGCTTGGACTGCTCTGGATGCCTGTATCTACTCGTGGGTGGAGTTGGGAAAGGCGCAGATTTTTCACCGTTAGCGCCAATACTAGAAACGTTAAATGTTCAACTTTGTTGCTTTGGGGTTGATGGGCAACAGTTTATGTCGCTACATCCTTCGGCAAAGTTTTATGACTCAATGCAAGATATTGTGACCACGATTAAACCTCAGCTATGCCATGGTGATATGGTGATGTTGTCTCCAGCATGCGCAAGCTTCGATCAATTCAAAAACTTCATGGCAAGAGGCGATGCGTTTGCTGCTCTTGCTCAGCGTTATGCGTAAGTAAGGGCTTGCATTTTGGCTTTTTCAACCATGTTCACGACGACTCGCCATTGGTTCAGGAGCAGTTCTCCTGAAGCTTTGTTCGACCGTCAGTTGGTGTGGATTGCTTTAGGCTTAATGTTAACTGGCCTTGTAATGGTCACGTCCGCGTCTTTTCCAATTAGTTCACGTCTTACCGAACAACCTTTTCACTTTATGTTTCGGCATGCCATTTTCCTAATGTTGGCGCTTTTAACCTCTTCGGTTGTGTTACAAATACCGATGAAACGTTGGATGCAATACAGCTCTGTCCTGCTTGGCCTCTCTTTTTTGCTGCTTATCGTGGTGTTGCTCGCGGGTAAATCGGTTAACGGAGCATCTCGTTGGATACCACTTGGGCTATTCAATCTACAGCCTGCCGAGGTCGCCAAATTATCATTGTTTATTTTCATGTCCGGGTACTTGGTTCGTAAACACGATGAGGTAAGGCAGACCTTTTTTGGTGGGTTTATGAAACCAATCATGGTGTTTGGTACGTTAGCCGCTTTGTTACTTGGCCAGCCAGATTTAGGTACCGTTGTCGTCATGTTGGTGACCTTATTCGGTATGTTGTTTATTGCTGGTGCCAAATTATCGCAATTCATTGCGTTAATGGTGGCGGGGGTTATGGCGGTGATCGGGTTGATTGCCGCAGAGCCTTACCGTATTCGTCGCGTCACCTCTTTTTTGGACCCATGGGAAGACCCATTCGGCAGTGGTTATCAGCTAACGCAATCTTTGATGGCATTCGGCCGTGGAGAATGGTTTGGTCAGGGGCTTGGTAACTCCATTCAAAAACTAGAGTATCTACCAGAAGCACACACTGACTTCGTTTTTGCGGTACTGGCTGAAGAGCTTGGCTTTGTTGGCGTTGTTTTGGTGCTATTACTGATTTTCAGTCTGGTATTAAAAGCGGTGCTTATTGGTAAGAAAGCTTTTGAGCATGATCAGCAATTTGGTGGCTATTTAGCCTTTGGTATCGGCATTTGGTTTGCCTTTCAAACCCTAGTCAATGTCGGTGCTGCTGCGGGTATGGTACCCACTAAAGGATTAACTCTACCTTTGATCAGTTATGGTGGTTCAAGTTTAATTATTATGTCGGTTGCCGTCGCAATCTTGCTTAGAATCGATCATGAATGTCGACTTAAAGATCACAATTTAGTCTCTACAGATAAAGAATCCAATGACAAACAATAAACGTTTAATGGTGATGGCTGGTGGAACGGGAGGGCATGTATTCCCCGGGCTGGCTGTAGCCAAACAACTTCAACAGCAAGGTTGGGAAATTCGTTGGTTAGGTACAGCAGATCGTATGGAAGCGGATCTCGTACCTAAGCATGGTATTGAAATTGATTTTATCAAAGTGAAAGGGTTACGTGGGCAAGGTGTACTGCGTTTACTAAAAGCACCTTTTCAAATCATCAATGCGATTTTTCAGGCACGTAGTTACATCAAAAAATGGCAACCGGATGCAGTACTTGGAATGGGTGGATATGTCAGTGGCCCTGGCGGTGTTGCTGCGTGGTCACTGGGGGTTCCTGTTGTACTACATGAACAAAATGCGGTAGCTGGTTTAACCAACCAATGGCTGTCTAAAATTGCCAAACGAGTTTTTCAAGCCTTTCCCGGTGCATTTGCTAATGCCGAAGTTGTCGGTAACCCAGTAAGAGGAGATGTTGCAAACCTTCCTGCTCCAGAAACGCGTTTCTTAAATAGAGATGAGCCGATTCGAATTTTAGTGATGGGTGGTAGTCAAGGTGCGCAGATACTGAATCGCTCGATGCCTGAAGTCATGGCTAAGCTTGGTGATGGCTATCAAATATGCCACCAAGCTGGCAAGAATAATCAACAAGCTGTTGAGCAAGTTTATCGTGAACTGCAAGTCAACAATGCCCATGTCACCGAGTTTATTGATGACGTTGCTGGTGCCTATGAATGGGCTGATCTGCTAGTCTGTCGTTCAGGGGCATTAACCGTTTCTGAAGTATCTGCAGCCGGTGTTGGCGCTATTTTTATTCCATTCATGCATAAAGATAGACAACAAGCACTCAATGCTGATCACCTAGTGGCTTGTGGTGCAGCAAAAATGATCGAGCAGCCTCAACTAACTATTGATGGCCTTACTGCTCAAATTGCCGAGTTAGATCGCAACCAATTATTGGCTATGGCGATACAAGCACGCGCAGCTGCACAGCTTAATGCTGATAAAGTCGTCGCAGACGCCATCATTGCACTTACCCAATAACGAGACCTTTTCATGACCATTAAACATACTCAAGATTTAGCTCAAATCCGCGCTATGGTGCCAGAGATGCGCCGTGTTAAGTGTATCCATTTTGTTGGTATTGGCGGTGCTGGCATGAGTGGTATTGCTGAAGTACTACTTAACGAAGGTTATCAAATTACCGGTTCTGACATGGCGTCTAATCCAGTGACGGAACGGTTAGAGAGTAAGGGGGCAACGATTTTTTTCGGCCACCAAGCCAGTAATATTGAACAGGCGAGCGTTGTTGTGGTGTCTACGGCGATCAATGAGCAAAATCCTGAACTCAAAGCTGCTCGAGAATTGCGTATTCCTGTGGTCCGTCGAGCTGAAATGCTCGCTGAATTGATGCGTTTTCGTCATGGTATTGCCGTGGCGGGTACGCATGGTAAAACCACGACCACAGCATTAGTAACTCAAATTTATTCTGAAGCAGGGCTTGACCCAACGTTCGTTAATGGCGGGCTGGTGAAAAGTGCAGGTACCAATGCTCGTTTAGGCTCTAGCCGTATTTTGATTGCAGAAGCTGATGAAAGTGATGCTTCATTTCTTCATTTGCAACCCATGGTGAGCATTGTTACCAACATTGAAGCTGACCATATGGACACTTATGGTGGTGATTTCGAGACACTGAAGCAAACCTTTATCGATTTTCTACACAACTTACCGTTTTATGGCCAGGCTATTGTGTGTATCGATGATCCGGTCGTTCGTGAACTTATCCCTAGAATCAGCCGCCAAGTGATTACGTACGGTTTTTCTGAAGATGCTGATGTGCGCATTGAAAACTATCATCAAAAAGGTCAACAAGGTAAGTTTACGGTAGTGCGTAAAGGCAAGGCCAATCTTGATATCACCCTTAATATACCAGGTCGACACAACGCCTTGAATGCGGCTGCAGCTATTGCGGTTGCAACCGAAGATGATATCAGTGATGGTGCGATTTTAACCGCCATGGCGAACACCGAAGGTACTGGTCGTCGATTTGATCATTTGGGCGAATTTGAAACCGGTAATGGTTGCGCGATGTTAGTCGATGATTATGGCCATCACCCAACGGAAGTAGACGTTACCATTAAGGCTGCGCGCAGTGGTTGGCAAGATAAGCGCTTAGTGATGATCTTCCAACCGCATCGCTATAGTCGTACCCGAGATTTATACGATGATTTTGCCAATGTCCTTGAGCAGGTAGATGTGTTGCTGATGTTGGATGTTTACTCTGCAGGTGAAAAACCAATCGCAGGCGCTGATGGTCGATCATTATGTCGAACTATCCGTAGTCGAGGCAAAATTGACCCAATTTTTGTACCTGACAGCAAAACCTTACCATCGGTTCTCGCTAATGTATTGCAAGATGGTGACTTGGTATTGACTCAAGGGGCTGGCGATGTCGGCAAAGTAGCTAAACAGCTAGCTACACTTGAGCTAAATATCAATAAAATGCAGAAACTTTAATTTATACAGCTTATTGGTGTATCAATATTGACTAAGATGGTATCAAGTCCAGATTTCTTGCTTTCAATGTTTGATACTTTTAGCTACCTCAGTATAATCCGAAGGTTAAAGTCAGTGCTTTTTACCTCTATTGCTAACTAAATAGGGCATGAGATTGCGATTTGAAAACAGGAACATCAGGCTTTGTTAATCAGTATATTCAATGAAAGCCAGCGTGTATCCCGTTCATCACTAGTGAAACAACATGCATTGGGCGGTGTTTTTTTTCTAGTGGTGTTGTTGTTGATTGGTTCTCTTATCTATTCAACATTAAGTTGGATGTGGGATGGCCAGCGATTACCGCTATCAAAAATTGTCTTACAAGGTGAGTTGCAATACGTATCTTCACTAGATGTTCAGCGTGCTCTTGCTAAGTTAGATCATATCGGTACTTTCATGTCACAAGATATTGATGTGCTGCAGTCGAGTGTTAAGGCAATCCCTTGGGTCGCCCATGCCTCAATCCGCAAGCAATGGCCTGATACCGTTAAGGTGTTTTTAACTGAATATCAAGCAACGGCGATCTGGAATGGTAATTCCTTATTAGACGAGCAGGGCACTGTATTCAATGGTGATATTGGTCAACTTAAAGGCGATAGAGTTAAGCTTTATGGCCCTGAAGGAAGTAACCAAGAAGTCTTGGATGTATGGAATAAAACGAACCCTAAATTTCAATCATTAGGGTTAAATATATCTTCACTGGTTCTTAATGAACGCCGAGCTTGGCAAATCATTTTAGATAATGGTATTCGTTTAGAGCTAGGTAAAGAGTCATTAGATGAGCGTATCGCTCGTTTTGTTTCTCTGTATAAGAATTTAGGTAGAAAAGCTGACCAAGTCAGCTATATCGACCTCAGGTATGATACGGGAGCCGCTGTAGGCTGGTTCCCTGAACAAGCGTTAGCACAAGAGAGTACAGATGACTAAGACCGCTGATGACAACATTATTGTTGGTCTTGATATAGGCACTGCAACCGTATCAGCTCTAGTCGGTGAAATACTGCCTGACGGTCAAATTAATATTATTGGCGCTGGAACGAGCCCATCTCGCGGGATGGATAAAGGCGGAGTTAACGATCTTGAATCGGTGGTTAAATCTGTCCAAAGAGCGGTTGATCAAGCTGAATTAATGGCCGAATGCCAAATTAGCACTGTGTTTTTATCTTTATCAGGGAAACATATTGCGAGCCGTATTGAAAAAGGCATGGGAACTATTTCTGATGAAGAAGTTTCTCAAGAAGACATGGATCGAGCGATTCATACGGCAAAGTCTATAAAAATTGGGGAAGAGCAAAGAATATTGCACGTGATTCCTCAAGAATTTACGATTGATTACCAAGAGGGGATTAAAAACCCGCTTGGTTTATCTGGTGTACGCATGGAAGTGAGCGTCCATCTTATTTCTTGCCACAATGATATGGCGAGAAATATTATTAAAGCGGTAGAACGTTGTGGCTTGAAAGTTGAGCAACTTGTTTATTCCGGTTTAGCGGCAAGTAATGCTGTGATCACTGAAGATGAACGAGAACTTGGTGTTTGCGTGGTCGATATTGGCGCAGGGACTATGGATATTGCCATCTGGACAGGTGGAGCTTTGCGACATACTGAAGTGTTTTCATACGCAGGAAACGCAGTAACCAGTGATATTGCTTTTGCTTTTGGCACGCCAGTCAGTGATGCTGAAGAAATTAAAGTGAAATATGGCTGTGCGCTGAGTGAGCTGGTGAGCAAGGATGATACGGTTAACGTCCCGAGTGTTGGTGGCAGACCGTCAAGAAGTTTGCAAAGGCAAACCTTGTCGGAAGTGATAGAGCCCCGCTACACTGAATTAATGGGGTTAGTTAACCAAACTATCGATACCGTCCAAGATAATTTGCGTAAAAATGGTATAAAACATCATTTAGCTGCTGGTGTGGTTTTAACTGGTGGTGCAGCACAAATTGAAGGATTGGTAGAATGTGCGGAACGTGTTTTCCGCAACCAAGTTCGAGTAGGCAAACCTCTAGAGGTTAGTGGCCTCACTGATTACGTAAAAGAGCCGTATCATTCTACGGCAGTTGGTTTACTTCATTACGCAAAAGATAGTCAAATTAATGATGACACTGAATACAGCGAACCTAAACGCCAATCAATGTCGGGCTTAATTGGTCGTTTGCGTAACTGGATACAAAAAGAGTTTTAACCTTAGTTGCAGGGAAAACGGAGATAACACATGTTTGAACCGATGATGGAAATGTCTGACGATGCTGTAATTAAAGTCGTTGGAGTTGGTGGTGGTGGCGGTAACGCTGTTGAACACATGGTGCGTGAGTCCATCGAAGGCGTGGAATTCATCAGTGTCAATACCGATGCGCAAGCACTTCGTAAAACAAGCGTAAGCAGTGTCATTCAAATTGGTGGTGATATCACTAAAGGTTTGGGTGCTGGTGCGAATCCGCAAGTTGGACGTGATGCAGCTCTTGAAGACCGAGAAAGAATTAAAGAAGTTCTGACTGGTGCCGATATGGTGTTTATCGCAGCTGGTATGGGCGGTGGTACCGGTACTGGTGCAGCTCCTGTTATTGCAGAAGTAGCAAAAGAACTTGGTATTCTTACGGTTGCTGTTGTGACTAAACCTTTTAGCTTTGAAGGGAAAAAACGCTTAGCTTTTGCTGAGCAAGGAATTGAAGAGTTATCTAAGCATGTTGATTCTCTGATTACCATTCCCAATGAAAAGCTACTTAAAGTATTAGGTCGTGGCATCACCTTACTTGAAGCTTTTGCTAGCGCGAACGACGTACTTAAAAATGCCGTCCAAGGTATTGCTGAGCTAATTACTCGCCCTGGTATGATTAACGTCGACTTTGCTGATGTACGCACAGTGATGTCTGAAATGGGTCATGCCATGATGGGTAGCGGAGTGGCAAAAGGTGAAGACCGCGCAGAAGAAGCGGCAGAGATGGCAATTTCTAGCCCTCTTTTGGAAGATATTGACCTTGCTGGTGCTCGTGGTGTGCTTGTTAACATTACTGCTGGTTTGGATATGCGCCTAGATGAATTCGAAACAGTGGGTAATACTGTTAAAGCATTCGCTTCTGATAACGCTACGGTTGTTATAGGCACATCATTAGATCCTGATATGGCGGATGAAATTCGCGTGACCGTTGTCGCAACTGGTATTGGTACTGAGAAAAAACCAGATATTACGCTTGTGGCTGGCGGTAAAGCGAAAGTGGCACCAACGGTTCAGACGCAACAAATGGCTCAGCAACCAGCGGCCAAAGTTGAAGAAAAAGCGGCACAGCCTTTGCAAGAAAAAGTTGAGGTAAAACCGCAATCAGCATCGTCGTCAACGGTTTCATCTTCTTCTGGTGCAGGACAAAGTACAGCACCAAAAGCAGAGAAAGAAAGTGGGTACCTAGATATCCCAGCATTTTTACGTCGTCAGGCTGATTAAAAATTAGACATAATTTGACACTGTTCAAAATTATGGTAGCATTCGCGGTCGGTACTTAACTGACCGTGTTTTGTAGCACTGACATAGAGGCAAGTAGATGATCAGACAACGTACTCTGAAAGAAATAGTGAAAACAACTGGGGTGGGCCTTCACTCTGGTCGTAAAGTCACATTAACGCTTCGACCTGCCGCTGCAAATACGGGAATTATTTACCGCCGTACTGACGTAAATCCTCCTGTTGATTTCCCTGCTGACCCTGAATCTGTTCGTGACACTATGCTGTGTACAGCATTGGTTAATGATCAAGGTATCCGTATTTCTACTGTTGAGCACCTAAATGCGGCGCTTGCAGGCATGGGTATTGATAATGTCATTATCGAAGTTGATGCGCCTGAAATTCCGATCATGGATGGCAGTGCAAGTCCATTTGTGTACTTGTTGCAGCAAGCTGGTATTGAAACGTTAAATGCGCCGAAGCGTTTTATTCGTATTAAAAAGCCTGTGCGATTTGAAGACGGAGATAAGTGGGCAGAGTTAGTGCCTCACAACGGCTTCAGAATGGATTTTGAAATTGAATTCCAACACCCAGCGATTGATTCTGATGAACAACGCATGGTGTTTGATTTTTCTTCACAAGGTTTTGTGAAAGAGATTTCAAGAGCCCGTACTTTTGGCTTTATGCGTGATATCGAATATTTGCAATCACAAAACCTTTGTTTAGGTGGTAGTTTTGATTGCGCGATCGTGTTGGATGAGTACCGAATCCTTAATGAAGAAGGTCTTCGTTTTGCAAATGAATTCGTTACGCATAAAGTACTTGATGCTATCGGTGACCTTTATATGTGTGGTCATGCAATCATTGGTGAATTCCGTGCCTATAAATCAGGTCATGGGCTCAATAACCAATTACTGCGCGCCGTTCTGGCTGACCAAGAAGCGTGGGAATGGGCGACTTTCGAAGAAGAAGTTGGCTCTCCAGTAGCTTTCGCGGAACCAAATATGGTTCTTGCGTAATAGAACGAATCAATAAAAAGCCAGACAGATGTCTGGCTTTTTTTGTATCCATTGCTTCTACTTATTATTTTTTTGTTTAGCCAACTTAGCGATATTTTCTAAACGTTTTTTGATTTTTGGTGGTGCATGGTCAGCAACCATCAACAACACTTGAGCTGCATTTTCAGAAAGTGGTGGTCTGGCAATGACCTCTTTCTCATCTTTTTTTCCTCGATTACGATATAACCCAGGATTAATCTTTAGCTCAATGCTGACTAACTTTGCAAAACCTTGAGAGCGTAATTGATTAAGCAAGTATAGGCGGTCATATTCCAATTTCATTTTAATTGCTGCACTCGCCACTTCCACAATCAGATGTCCACCACGTACATTTGCCGCACGTACATGATCTGCAGTGCCTTTAGGTAATAAAGTTTGCAATACTTTATTTAAGGCAATGATCTCGCTGGCATGTTCTTGAATTTTACGCAGTGATGAATCGCTGATCAGCTCTTTTGTTAAAGTGGGGCGATGATCGCGCATAGTCTCTACCTCTTAATACAACTCTTTCATTCTATGGCTATGGGCTAGAAGTGTATAGCAACAACGCCATTTTGTTGTTCAAGTACTGTTCAAAACTCGATAAAAATTATGTGCGCTTCAAACAAATAGTTTTGATATTGGTTGTTGTGACAAAAAATCCTTAAACTATGCGCCACATAATCATTTAATGCCTTGAAAATATACCTTACCGCCACAATGTCTGTGATACATGATTTATCTCAGTATCCTTAGTTCAAAACTGGTAGAGACTGACGGCATTAAGAGTAGATCGAAAGCGATCTAAGAAAGAGAGATTCCTAACACATGATAACTAAGCTACTGACAAAGGTAATTGGCAGTCGCAATGACCGAACACTGCGCCGCCTTAGAAAAATTGTAAAAGAGATCAACAGCTACGAACCGACTTTTGAAACACTGACCGATGAAGAATTAAAAGCTAAAACGGTTGAGTTTCGTCAGCGCTTGGAACAGGGTGAAACCCTAGACCAATTGCTTCCTGAGGCATTTGCCACAGTACGTGAAGCTTCTAAGCGTGTATATGGTATGCGCCATTTCGACGTTCAGTTAATTGGTGGCATGGTATTGAATGCTGGCCAAATCGCAGAAATGCGTACGGGTGAAGGTAAAACATTAACCGCAACTTTACCTGCTTATCTAAATGCATTGCCAAGTAAAGGTGTGCATATCGTAACGGTCAATGATTACTTAGCCAAACGTGACGCAGAAACCAACCGTCCGTTATTTGAATTTCTTGGCATGACAGTTGGCATTAATGTGCCGAACATGCCACCTCAAGAAAAGAAAGTCGCTTACCAAGCTGATATTCTTTACGGAACCAATAATGAATTTGGTTTCGATTATCTGCGTGACAACATGGCATTTCGTAAAGAAGACCGTGTACAACGTGAGCGCTTCTTTGCTGTTGTCGATGAAGTGGACTCGATTCTTATTGATGAAGCTCGTACACCGCTAATAATTTCAGGCCCTGCAGAAGATAGCTCTGAACTCTATATCCGTATTAACACGCTCATCCCGTTACTACAGAAGCAGGATAAAGAAGATTCTGAAGAATATCGTGGTGACGGTCACTACACCGTTGATGAAAAATCTAAGCAGGTACACCTAACCGAAACAGGCCAAGAATTCGTAGAAGAATTGATGGTTAAAAATGGTTTGATGGAAGAGGGAGACACGCTTTACTCACCAACTAACATCAGTTTGTTGCATCACGTCAACGCGGCGCTACGTGCCCATGTGCTATTTGAAAAGAATGTCGACTACATCGTCAATGACGATGGTGAAGTGGTCATCGTTGATGAGCATACTGGCCGTACTATGCCTGGGCGTCGTTGGTCTGAAGGTTTACACCAAGCAGTAGAAGCAAAAGAAGGCGTTAAAATCCAAAACGAGAACCAAACTCTCGCATCGATTACCTTCCAGAACTTCTTCCGCCTATACAACAAATTGTCAGGTATGACGGGTACTGCGGATACTGAAGCATTCGAATTCCAATCGATTTATGGTTTAGAAACGGTTGTTATCCCGACCAATAAACCTATGGTGCGTAATGACATGCCCGATGTGGTGTATCGTACTGAAGCTGAGAAATTTGCTGCGATCATTGAAGATATCAAAGACCGCGTCGAAAAAGGTCAACCAACCTTGGTGGGTACCGTTTCGATTGAAAAATCAGAGTTGCTCTCTAATGCTCTGAAAAAAGCCAAAGTTAAACATAATGTATTGAATGCTAAATTCCACGAGAAAGAAGCGGAAATTGTCGCGCAAGCGGGTACACCAAGTGCTGTGACCATTGCTACAAACATGGCTGGTCGTGGTACGGATATTGTTCTGGGTGGCAGTTGGCAGGCTCAAATAGAGCAGTTAGATAACCCAACACAAGAACAAATTGATGCTATTAAAGCAGAATGGAAAATCGTTCACGATCAAGTATTAGCGTCGGGTGGTTTACATATTATTGGTACTGAACGTCATGAATCTCGCCGTATTGATAACCAGTTACGTGGCCGTTCTGGTCGTCAGGGGGATGCGGGTTCATCGCGTTTCTACCTTTCAATGGAAGACTCTCTACTGAGAATTTTCACCTCAGATCGCATGGCAAGTTTGATCCAAAGTGGTATGGATGAAGGTGAAGCGATTGAAAGTAAGATGCTGTCGCGCTCCATTGAAAAAGCACAACGAAAAGTGGAAGGTCGTAACTTTGATATTCGTAAACAGCTTCTTGAATACGATGATGTTGCGAACGACCAACGTAAAGTGGTTTACGAGTTACGTGATGAACTGATGGATGCTGATGATATCAGTGACATGATTGAGTTAAACCGCCAAGACGTCTTTACTTCAGTGATCAGCGAATACATTCCACCTCAATCTTTAGAAGATATGTGGGATATTACCGGATTAGAAGAGCGTCTGAAAAACGACTTTGATTTAACGCTTCCAATTCAAGCTTGGCTCGATGCCGACGACAAATTGTATGAAGAAGCGCTACGCGAGCGAATTCTTGAAGAAGCCGTTAATGTTTATCGTGCTAAAGAAGAAACCGTTGGTGCGTCAGTACTTCGTAATTTCGAAAAATCCGTAATGCTGCAAACGCTCGATACCTTGTGGAAAGAGCACTTAGCTGCAATGGATCACTTGCGTCAAGGTATTCATTTACGCGGTTATGCACAAAAGAACCCGAAACAAGAGTACAAGCGTGAGTCATTTGAACTGTTTGAAGATATGTTGGACTCTTTGAAGACTGATGTGATCACTATTTTGTCGAAAGTACGTGTGCAGCAGCAAGAAGAAGTTGAACGTATGGAAGCTCAGCGTCAAGCGCAAGCTGAAGAAGCCGCGCGTCGCCAGCAGTTTCAGCATCAAAATGCTGAAAATCCATTAGCCGAAGGTAGTGATGAAACGGATGAGCATGCTCACCAACCTATGGTGCGCGAAGAGCGCAAAGTTGGTCGTAATGAACCTTGCCCTTGTGGTAGCGGTAAAAAGTACAAACAGTGCCATGGGCAAATAGGTTAATCACTATTTATTGAGTAAAGAGTCGCTTAAGCGGCTCTTTTTTTAACTAAATATTCTTTAACCTACTGTGAGGTTAGAGCTAAATTGGAGTTAATATGAAACGTGTGCATATTGTTGCTGCTATTATTTTTAATGCCGATAAATCAGAAGTTTATATTACAAAGCGACCAGAACATTTACATAAAGGTGGGTACTGGGAATTCCCAGGAGGCAAGCTGGAAGTTGGTGAAACGGTAGAGCAAGCGATTACTCGTGAGCTCAATGAGGAGATCGGTATTGATGTTACCGAACAATCACCTTACCAATACTTAGAGTTTGACTATGCAGATAAAGCCTTAAAGTTTGATTTTATATGTGTGACTCAATTTAACCATCAACCCTATGGCAAAGAAGGTCAGCAAGGTCAGTGGGTACCTGTTGCACACCTGACTGACTACGCTTTTCCTGAGGCGAATCGACCGATATTGGAGCGAGTGGTAAAAGAGTTTGCCTAAGTATTTTGAACAAAATTTATCGTCCAACGGTCAACACGCCCTAGCCACCGCGATTAATTGTTGATAGTTTAAAGAAACACCTTGAATGTATAAAACGATATCAGTTTAGGTTGATAGCGTAACAATGGAGAAAAACGCAATGGTGAGAATTGCGATTGCAGGAGCTGCGGGCAGAATGGGCCGCAACCTAGTTAAAGCCACTTATCAAAACCCAAATGCTCAAGTGGGGGCTGGTTCTGAACGTCCAGAATCGTCGCTGGTCGGTGTCGATATCGGTGAATTATGTGGTGAAGGTCGATTTGATATCGCTTTAGTCGATAATCTACAAAATGCGATTGATCACTTTGATGTGATTATCGATTTTACTGCTCCTGTAAGCACATTAGCGAATATTGAACTGTGTAAAAAACACGGTAAAAAATTGGTGATTGGCACGACTGGTTTTTCTGAAGCAGAAAAAGCGATCATCGAGTCAGCAGCGCAACAGATCTCAATTGTTATGGCTCCCAACTACAGTGTTGGCGTGAACCTCGTCTTTAAGTTGCTTGAAAAGGCCGCGAGAGTGATGGGTGATTACTGTGACATTGAGATTGTCGAAGCTCACCATCGCCATAAAGTGGATGCCCCTTCAGGAACCGCAATCGGTATGGGAGAAGCAATTGCTGGAGCGATGGGTAATAAATTAAGTGATGTCGCCGTGTATGCTCGTGAAGGCATTACTGGTGAGCGAAGTAAAGATGAAATTGGCTTTGCCACGATTCGCGCTGGTGACATTGTTGGTGAACATACGGCAATGTTTGCCGATATTGGTGAGCGTGTTGAGATTACTCACAAAGCGACAGATCGCATGACATTTGCCAATGGTGCCGTTAAAGCTGCTGTTTGGTTAAATGATAAACCAGCTGGCTTTTATAGCATGACGGATGTATTGGGTTTGAACGATCTTTAATTACATAATTATGCGCCAGTAAATACTGGCGCATCTGTTTTTCTCACTAATCTCCCTCTTTAGTTATCTTCCTGTATATCTTCGTTAATTCACACTTTAATGTACTATTTCTCTTTGTTTGGGTTGTTTTCTGTCTTAACCTTCCAAAAGTTTACTGCTTTTTGCTTTAAGTAACGTTTGCGTCTGTTTGTTTTGAATGGCTTGCTTTGAAATTACGTTGTCGATTGATATAGTGGTGTTTATTGAAACCTTTTTTGCGTTTTGATGAGTTAAATGTGCTTTTTTAATGGTTTGATGGCTCTTTTGGTGTGTAAGGCTTTAAATGTAAGTTTTATTTGTTATCAAATGTTGACAGGAATCACAGCGATCTTTAGAATACCGCCAATTTGTCTAAATCACCCTATAGCGCTACCTTATGGCGAAAAGGAAGGCAGATTTGCAGTTTAATTTATTTTTTTTGCATTTTTATTCCTGGAGGTTGTCTTGAGTAAATCAGCACTGTTAGTCCTAGAAGATGGGACGGTGTTCCACGGTGTATCCATTGGAGCTGATGGAACGTCTGTCGGTGAAGTTGTTTTTAATACCTCGATGACGGGGTACCAAGAAATCCTCACTGATCCTTCTTATTCTCAACAAATCGTTACTCTCACTTATCCTCACATAGGCAATACCGGAACCAATTCCGAAGACGAAGAATCTTCTTCCATTCATGCACAAGGCCTTGTGATTCGCGATCTCCCTCTTATCGCTTCTAACTTCCGTAATGAAAAATCCCTTTCCGATTACCTGAAATCACAAAATATCGTCGGCATTGCTGATATCGATACTCGTAAGCTAACTCGTATTTTGCGTGAGAAAGGTGCACAGAATGGCTGCATTATGGCAGGTGATCGCTTAGATCAAGCATTGGCGCTAACGAAAGCGAAAGAATTCCCTGGCTTAAAAGGAATGGATCTTGCGAAAGAGGTTACAACAAAAGAAGCGTATCAATGGAAACAAGGTTCGTGGACGCTTGAAGGTGGGCTTCCAGAAGCGAAAGATGACAGTGAATTGCCATATCACGTTGTTGCCTACGATTTCGGAGCAAAGCGCAACATCTTACGCATGTTGGTTGACCGAGGCTGCCGCTTAACTGTTGTACCAGCTCAAACTTCAGCTGAAGAAGTTCTTGCGCTAAAACCAGATGGTGTCTTTTTATCAAACGGCCCTGGTGACCCAGAACCATGTACTTATGCGATTGAAGCGACCAAAGTATTCTTAGACAAAGAATTACCGGTCTTTGGTATTTGTCTAGGACACCAAATTTTGGCATTAGCTTCTGGTGCAAAAACAGTAAAAATGAAGTTCGGCCATCATGGTGCGAACCACCCGGTCAAAGATTTAGATCGCAATGTAGTGATGATTACATCACAAAACCACGGTTTTGCTGCGGACGAAGCGACGTTGCCTGAAAACCTTCGAGCGACACATAAGTCACTCTTTGATGGCTCATTACAAGGCATTCATCGCACGGATAAACCAGCATTTAGCTTTCAAGGTCACCCTGAAGCAAGTCCTGGCCCACATGATGCAGCCCCGCTTTTCGATCACTTTATCGAACTAATCAAAAAACACAGCGCTTAATTTCGGAGTAGTAGACAATGCCAAAACGTACTGACATTAAAAGTATTCTAATTCTAGGTGCTGGCCCGATTGTTATCGGTCAGGCATGTGAATTTGACTACTCAGGCGCTCAAGCCTGTAAAGCGCTGCGCGAAGAGGGTTATCGAGTTATTTTGGTTAACTCAAACCCTGCCACTATTATGACTGACCCAGAGATGGCCGATGCAACTTACATCGAGCCAATTCATTGGGAAGTGGTACGCAAGATTATTGAAAAAGAACGTCCAGATGCTGTATTGCCAACTATGGGTGGTCAAACGGCGCTTAACTGTGCACTTGATTTAGAAAAGCACGGTGTGCTTGCTGAGTTCGGTGTTGAAATGATTGGCGCAACGGCTGATGCGATTGATAAAGCAGAAGACCGTTCACGTTTTGATAAGGCAATGAAATCTATCGGTTTAGCCTGTCCTCGTGCCGATACAGCAAAAACGATGGAAGAAGCTTATCGCGTTCAAGAAATGGTCGGCTTCCCTTGTATCATTCGTCCATCTTTTACTATGGGTGGTACCGGTGGTGGTATTGCGTATAACAAAGAAGAGTTCGAAGAAATTTGTCGTCGTGGTCTTGATCTTTCTCCAACCAATGAACTCCTTATTGATGAGTCTTTGATTGGTTGGAAAGAATATGAAATGGAAGTCGTTCGCGATAAAGCGGACAACTGTATCATTGTTTGTGCGATTGAAAACTTTGACCCAATGGGCATCCATACGGGTGATTCAATCACAGTGGCACCGGCGCAAACGCTAACCGACAAAGAATATCAATTGATGCGTAATGCATCGCTAGCAGTATTGCGTGAAATCGGCGTTGAAACGGGCGGTTCAAACGTACAGTTTGGTATCAATCCGAAAGATGGCCGTATGGTCATCATCGAAATGAACCCGCGTGTATCTCGCTCTTCTGCTCTAGCGTCTAAAGCAACAGGTTTCCCTATTGCTAAAGTCGCAGCGAAACTGGCGGTTGGTTTTACCTTAGATGAGCTAATGAACGACATCACAGGTGGCGCGACTCCGGCTTCGTTTGAACCAACGATTGACTACGTTGTTACCAAGATCCCTCGTTTTAACTTCGAGAAATTTGCTGGTGCTAATGACCGCTTGACGACACAGATGAAGTCGGTGGGTGAGGTTATGGCCATTGGTCGTAACCAACAAGAGTCATTACAAAAAGCATTGCGTGGTTTAGAAATCGGTGTAAACGGTTTAGATGAAATGGTTGATCTAGACGCACCAGATGCGCTGACTACTATTCGTCATGAGCTAAAAGAAGCGGGCGCAGAACGTATTTGGTACATTGCTGATGCATTCCGCGCCGGTTTGTCAGTCGATGGTGTATTTAACCTAACCAACATCGACCGTTGGTTCCTTGTGCAAATCGAAGAATTAGTCAAGATGGAACAAGAGGTTAAAGCGGGTGGTTTTGCGGGCTTGAACGCTGATGTTCTTCGCAAAATGAAACGCAAAGGCTTCTCTGACGCGCGTCTTTCAACCTTACTTGGTGTTTCGGAAAGCGAAATTCGTCGTATGCGTGACCAACATGATATTCATCCAGTTTACAAACGTGTGGATACTTGTGCGGCAGAATTCTCATCTGACACGGCTTATATGTATTCTTCTTATGATGAAGAGTGTGAAGCACAACCAACCGATAAAGACAAAATCATGGTACTTGGTGGTGGTCCTAACCGTATTGGCCAAGGCATTGAATTTGACTACTGTTGTGTACACGCTTCTCTTGCACTGCGTGAAGACGGTTACGAAACCATTATGGTTAACTGTAACCCTGAAACGGTTTCAACGGATTACGACACATCGGATCGTCTCTACTTTGAACCAGTAACATTAGAAGATGTACTTTCTATCGTACGCGTAGAAAAACCAAAAGGCGTGATTGTGCAATACGGTGGTCAAACACCATTGAAATTGGCTCGCGCACTTGAAGCTGCTGGTGTGCCTATCATTGGTACAAGCCCTGACGCTATTGACCGCGCAGAAGACCGTGAGCGTTTTCAACAAGCTGTTGACCGTTTAGGTTTGCTTCAGCCAGAAAACGCAACCGTAACGACTATGGAGCAAGCGATTGAAAAATCGAAAGATATCGGTTTCCCTCTCGTGGTTCGCCCCTCTTATGTTCTCGGTGGTCGTGCGATGGAAATCGTCTATGACGAACAAGATTTACGTCGCTACTTCAACGAAGCGGTTAGCGTTTCGAATGAATCACCAGTACTGCTTGACCGTTTCCTAGATGATGCAGTGGAAGTCGATATCGATGCTATCTGTGATGGTGAGCGCGTTGTGATTGGCGGTATCATGGAGCACATCGAACAAGCGGGTGTTCACTCTGGTGACTCAGCATGTTCTCTTCCAGCTTACACGTTAAGCCAAGAAATCCAAGATGTGATGCGCGAGCAAGTTGAAAAACTGGCGTTTGAATTGGGTGTTCGTGGCCTAATGAATACACAGTTTGCGGTTAAAGATAACGAAGTTTACTTAATTGAAGTTAACCCTCGTGCTGCTCGTACTGTACCGTTTGTTTCAAAAGCAACGGGCGCCCCACTGGCAAAAATTGCAGCGCGTGTAATGGCTGGCCAATCTCTAGAGTCGCAAGGCTTCACCAAAGAGATTATCCCACCTTACTACTCGGTAAAAGAAGTGGTACTACCGTTTAATAAATTCCCAGGTGTTGACCCACTGTTAGGCCCAGAAATGCGCTCAACAGGTGAAGTGATGGGTGTTGGTGCAACGTTTGCTGAAGCATACGCTAAAGCAGAGCTTGGTTGTGGGAATGTTTACCCTGAAGGTGGTCGCGCATTGCTATCGGTTCGTGAAGGTGACAAACAACGAGTAGTTGATTTGGCTTCTAAGCTGGTTAAATTGGGTTACCAACTCGATGCAACTCATGGTACTGCGGTCATTTTGGGCGAAGCTGGTATTAATCCACGCTTAGTCAACAAGGTTCATGAAGGTCGCCCTCATATTCTTGACCGAATCAAGAATAATGAATACACCTATATCATCAATACCGCCGCAGGTCGCCAAGCAATTGAAGACTCTAAAGTTCTACGTCGTGGCGCATTGGCTGAGAAAGTGAACTACACCACAACTCTGAACGCTGCTTTTGCAACCTGTATGTCTCATACGGCAGATGCAAAATCATCAGTGACATCAGTTCAAGAGTTGCACGCACAAGTTAAAGCTAACTTAGCTTAAGCTAGCTAAAAAAATAATAAATCAGTAGTTCTCAGAGCTACATGACAACCTCATTGCCCGCTAAATTAAGCGGGCTTTTTTTGTTTAAGAGAACTCCCCCAAAACAACTTCAAGGAGGAAGGGCATATCACTTTAGTTAGGTTGTTTAGTACATTGTGAGTATTAATTTAATTGATGAATATTTGGAATGAATTGAAGGCGTGAGTTTCTCTTTTAGCAACGATTGTTCAGTGTTAGCGTGAGCAAAATAACGCAGCGATTAAGGATTAAATGGATATTTCAATTGAGGTTTTAGGACTGCTTTTTTTGGTTGCCAGCGCTGCTGGTTTCATTGATGCAATGGCGGGAGGTGGTGGGTTATTAACGCTACCTGCTTTATTGGCGGCGGGTGTGCCTCCAGCTCAAGCTCTTGCAACCAATAAACTACAAAGCTCCTTTGGTAGTTTTTCAGCAACTTGGTATTTTGTGCGTAATGGCATGGTAAGCCTGAAAGAGATGAAACTTGCAATAGCTTGCACTTTTATTGGTTCAGCTTGTGGTGCAGAGTTGGTTCAGCATATTGATGCTAGTTTACTAACCAGTTTAATTCCTATTCTTCTTATTAGCATTTCGCTGTATTTTTTGTTGGCTCCACAAACGAAAGCGGTTCAGGGTAATCCCCGGCTGTCAGAAGGGCTTTTTGCTTTTTTTATCGGTGGTGGTGTAGGCTTTTATGATGGTTTTTTTGGCCCCGGTACCGGTTCTATTTTCACGGTTTGTTTTGTTGTGCTTGGTCACTTTTCATTAGTTGAAGCGACGGCAAGAACTAAGGTACTAAACTTCACCTCTAACATCGCGGCGTTACTATTCTTCTTGATTGCGGGATTACCTATTTGGGAAATTGGTTTAGTGATGGCTGTCGGTGGTTTTATCGGTGCGAGAATGGGAGCTAAAGTGGTTGTCACAAAAGGGCAGAAATGGATTCGTCCGTTGGTTATTGTTATGTCAATGCTGATGGCAGCGAAACTTCTTTGGCAACAGCATCCGCAATGGTTTCAATCAATTTTTTAATCCTTGGTGAGCGATAACTACTGCTACGCAAACAAATATGGATGGGGCGGACAAGCGCCTGTAATTGGTCGAAATCAAAACAATATTGTGGCTTGATATTGAGTGTTTTAATTACGGATAAGGGGACTAGTGCTGGCGTCATTCCCCCTAATGCTAATTGTGCTGAAGCCGTGTATGAGTCCATTTCCATCAAGGGCGTGATTGACAATTTGGCTAGTATATCAAGCTGATAAGTATTTGCAGGGTTTGACAAATCATTAGTGACTAATTGTGTTGGTAAGCTCGTTAGTGGCGTTTGGCTGACGATATAAAAGGGCTCATCGGCTAGGTGGAAAGCCATTAATCCATGATTAGCTGGTAAGTAACCTGCACAGAACCCAAGTGTTGCTTTTCCTGATTGAACATGTTGCACAATTCTCGGTGTGTGGTTGGTCGTGATAGTTATGAATTTATCTTGCTGTAGATAGCGGCCCATTGCCACATTTAGGTAACCAGCGACCAAGGTTTCTGAACAGTCGAGTTTGATTAAGGTATCATCAGTCAGTGCTTGCTGATCGAAGATTAAACCACATAACTCATTGAAGCTTGGACCAATACTCTCAACTAGAGCCAGTGCGTCGGTGGTCAGTTTTATCTGCCGCCCATCAGGCTCAATAAGTTTCTTCCCAAGCCTCTTTTCTAAATTAGCAATACGCTTACTCACCGCAGATTGGCTAATATAGAGCAAACTGCCGGTTCGGCTCATGGTTTTTTCTTTGCTTAACATAAGCAAGGTTTCGATACCTTCAAGCAGCATAATTAAAGAGCATTGGGAATAGGTGAGCCTACTCTACACTATTATTTCGAGCTGAGGTTACTTATTAAGCGCAAATGTGGGCAGTGACAAATGCCAACGAATTGCACCTAATCGAATGATGAGCGTTGAAAATACTCCAGCGATAAAAGCGCTTGAATTATCATAGCCCATCGCCAGTGCAGTTGTATGAAATAGGCCGCCAATAATGCATGCTGTGGCGTATACTTCACTGCGTAATACCATCGGGATTTCGCGAGCTAATACATCGCGAATAATGCCACCACCACAACCAGTAATGACTCCCATGATGACAGCAACGATGGCTGAATCTTGATAAAGCATTGCTTTTTCTACACCGATCCCAACAAAGACCGCCAAACCAATAGCATCACAGACAGGTAATATCCACCAAGCAACTCGCTTAGGTCGACGAACTAACAACATGGTGAGTACGCAGGTGATAAAAATAACCCAAAGGTAAGTGGTGTCTTTTATCCAAAAAACGGGAGTAGCCCCGAGCGCCATATCACGGATAGTGCCGCCACCAATGGCGGTAACACTGGCTAATACAACGACACCAAAGGGATCCATTTTTAGTCGGCCAGCAAGTAATACACCTGAAATGGCAAAGATAGCCGTACCAAATAAATCAATCAAGTAGAGCAACACGGAGTCCATTTTACTAGGTTCTCTTTATAGTTAATGGAACAGAATTTGGGCTCGAATTGTACGAGATTTTAGCGTGTTAGTGCTAGCGTTTTTGCCGGATGTGTGCGAAGTGATCACATACTTCTTCAATTGCATTCAATGTGCGAGGAGTTGGCCGATTTAACCAATCTGAAGTTAAAGACCAAACAAAGTCATGTTGAACGGCGAATAATTGTTGCTGCCATTTTGACCACATATGACCGTTTTTGATCGCATGTTCAGAAGTAAATATAGCGTCGGGGTTAGCGAGTAATACTTGTTCAATGCCCACTTGAGGATAGGGCGATGGACTATCGGCAAAAATATTCTCACCACCGCAGAAACGAAAGACTTCGCTAGGCCAGCTGTCTTGCGCCAGTGTGATGATCGGTTTTTCACTGAGTTGATAAAAATAACGAACTTTAGAACCAGTATGGTAGCGTTGTTTGAATATCGCTAAGGATTGTCGAAAGTTGTGCGCCGCATTTTTCCCTATTTGTGGATTATCGGCGTATTGACTGAGTTGCTCGATATTAGTGGCGATATCTTCTAAGGTTTTGGTTTCTGTTGAGTAAATGGTTAGCCCTAGCTGTTTCAGTTTTGCTATCTCTTTAGCGGGGTTGCCAGAAGGCCAAACGATCACTAAATCTGGTTGTAGTTTTAGAATGCGTTCTAGATTAATACCTTGATAATTTGCTACTTTTTCTAATTTTTTCGCTTGAGGTGGATAGTCGCTGTATTCACTAACAGCAACCAGTTTATCACCAAGGCCAGCGGCAAAAGCTAGCTCTGTCGCGTGAGGTGCTAAGCTGATAATGCGTTCTACTTGAGCTTGAACTGGGTTGATAATCCCAGCGAATAGAAGACAAAGGAAGGTCAATATGCGCAATTTATAGCCCTTGATTAATCATGAGGAGTAGAGCGCTTTCTAGCACCAGCCAAGCAAAAATTCGCCACGCGAGCAGTTTTTGTAATTGAGATAAATGAATAGCAGCAGGTGCGACGCGCCCCCCAATTTTAACTCGGATAGCTTTTTTCTCACCGTAAATGGCTGGCCCACCAAGTGACAATTCTAATTTGTTGCCGACGGCGGTTAATAGCCATCCTGGACCCGGCAAAGGCCAGACTTTACTTTGCTGTATCATGGCCGTAAACGTGGTCAATGCTTTATCACCGATGACGATCAACACACTAAATAAGCGCAAAGGAATGAAATCTAGCATAGCGAGCAAGCGTATTACCGGTAAACCAAATGGGTGAAACCTTTGGCGAGAAGGCGACCATGCTCTCGCGAGTTCAGCCACTAGGCGATACATTAATGCTCCAGTTGCGCCTAAGCATGCATACCAAAATAGAACACCGATAACATTGCGGCCATAGCCCATGATGATCGTCTCTGCCCCCGCTTTTCCTAATCCTAGCGGTGATAAACTTTCTGTCGTTCTATTAACAAAAGGTGCGAGTAAGCGTCGTGCTAGTTTTTTATCTTCTTTGGCTAAAGCGTTAATCAGTTGGTTCGCAAGTTGTTCTTGGCTGCGCCAATCAAAAGCCAACAGAAGAATGGCTAAATCAAAAAGTTGAGGTTGCCAAACCAGAGGTTTGAGGGCAATCAGAATGGCCAGTGCTGGCAAGCACATCAGCAGCAAGGCTAGCGTACCGGAGATTACACTTTGCGAGTAACTGTTATTGGTATTGACTTTATCGGCGAGTATTTCAGCAAATTTGTGCCATAAAGTTACTGGGTGCGCGTTACGAGGGATGGGCAAAATGAGATGAAATACAATCGCTCCCCACATAACGAGGAGCGAACCATTGGCATAAAACGGCTTCAACATCTCTTCCATGATGATCGTCGCTTGGCTTACTTAAGAAGCTCAACCATTTTGATCACCATTTCAGAGGAGCTTTGCGCTGCAAGTGGCAAGAACTCATCAAATGACATTGGCGATGCTTTATCTGCTACGTCTGAAATCGCGCGAACGACGACAAAAGGAACATTGAACTGATGACAGGTTTGAGCGACCGCTGATGCTTCCATTTCGACCGCGATGACACTTGGGAAATGTTGGCGGATAAAGGCTTGGCGTTCAGCAGTACAGACAAAAGCATCTCCGGTACAAATAAGACCACGCACCGCGTGTTTATCTTCCATTTGGGTCAGTGCTTTTTCAGCAATGTTCATCAGCGTTTCATCGGCTTTAAAAGCGGCAGGTTGCCCAGCCATTTGGCCCATCTCATAGCCAAAAGCGGTGACATCTGCATCGTGGTGGCGAACTTCGCTAGAAATAACCACATCACCCATTGTTAAGCTCGCATCAAAGCCACCCGCAGAGCCGGTATTAATCACAACATCTGGTTGGTATTCTTCAAGTAAAATCGTTGTGCCAATAGCTGCCGCTACTTTACCAATTCCAGATTGAAGAAGTACGACATCCACCCCATGGATTTGACCGATAAAGTAAGTGCAACCAGCTTTACTTACTTGTTGCACATTGTTAATTGCGTTTTTTAAAATCGCGACTTCTTGTTCCATCGCGCCAATGATGCCGATTTTCATGAGGATTCTCTTATTCGGTTAATAATAAAAATTGGCTGAAGTTTAACATGAAACTTTCCACTAGAGCGATAAGGTACTTTTTATTCGAGTAGTCCGGCTTTGGTTAAGTTTTCTCTGAGTAGTTCAACTCGCTTGCGGTTAACGCCCATATCCGAATAGCCAATGCGTGATTCAGAACGAACGATTAATCGTCGCTTATCAATTTTTAATTCAAGATCATCAACAAAGCGCATTATACGGCTAGTATATTCAATGCGTAGATAGTTATCTTCTTTGCTTGCGGTTTTAGAACGTGGAATAGAAAGGGCAACAGCTTCAATTTGATCTAAAGAAACGCCAGCTTTGAGGATGAAGGGCGAAACCGAGAAAGCATTGCGATCATCTTGAGTGGATACACAATTGGGTTTATCGCCGCAAGGTGTTGCTGTGCGGTCGGTCATGGTGGTAACTCCTTGACTGCATGCTGTTAATGTTGAAAACAGTAATAGACTAAATAGTAAACGCATCTTTTTCCCTATGGTATTTATTTTATAGGTTAAGCAAAAGGATTCACTTTTGTGTGAATCCTTTATTTACTTGAAACGGTATAATTGTTGATTGTGCTTTTTTGTATTGGGTTTTTAGTAGTTAAGACTTAAAGCTCTAAGTAATCAAGTATTCCTTCAGCAGCTTTACGGCCTTCATCAATGGCGGTGACGACTAAATCAGAGCCGCGAACCGCATCACCACCAGCGAAGATTTTTTCATTGCTAGTTTGGTATTGGAAGGACTGCACTGAAGGCGCTTTAATTCTTCCCCACTGATCAAGATCAACACCAAATGGTTCAAGCCAAGGCATAGCATGAGGTTGGAAGCCAAAAGCCATGATTACCGCATCGGCAGCGAGTACGTGTTCACTACCTGCTACTGGTTCTGGGCGACAACGTCCTGCTTCATCAGCTGCTCCTAAAGCTGTTTTAACCACTTTTACCCCGGTCACTTGACCAGTGGCATTGGTTTCAATGCCCAGCGGTTGAAGGTTGAACATAAATTCAACGCCTTCTTCTTTCGCATTTTTTACTTCACGGCGAGAGCCTGGCATGTTCTCTTCATCTCGGCGATAAGCACAAATGACTTGATCCGCATTTTGGCGAATTGAGGTTCGAACACAGTCCATAGCCGTATCACCACCGCCTAAAACGACGACTTTTTTATGGGCCATATCAATGAAAGGTTGCTCGGATTCCAGTCCCATCACTTTATATGTATTAGACACTAAAAAGGGGAGAGCATCGTAAACGCCTTCGGCTTCTTCGTTGGCAAGGCCTGCGCGCATATTTTGATAAGTGCCAACGCCAAGAAATACCGCGTCGTAATCATCAACTAAGCTTTGCAGCTCAATATCTTTGCCTACTTCAACATTGAGTTGGAATTCAACGCCCATTTCACTAAAGATGCGACGGCGATTTTCCATTACGCCTTTTTCCAATTTAAAAGATGGAATACCGAAGGTGAGCAAGCCGCCGATCTCTGGATATCGATCGAACACAACGGGTTTGACTCCATTGCGCACTAAAACATCCGCCGCTGCCAAACCGGCTGGTCCTGCACCAATAATCGCGACTTTTTTATCTGTCCACTCGACATTTGACATGTCAGGTTTCCAGCCCATTTCAAAGGCTTTATCGGTAATGTATTTTTCAATATTACCAATCGTTACTGCGCCAAAGTCATTGTTGAGTGTACAAGAACCTTCACATAAACGATCTTGAGGGCATACTCGGCCACACACTTCTGGCAAGCTGTTGGTTTGATGAGAAAGCTCTGCCGCTTCAATAATTCGCCCTTCATTGGCGAGTTTTAACCACTGTGGAATATAGTTATGTACTGGGCATTTCCACTCACAGTACGGGTTACCACAATCTAAACAGCGGTCAGCTTGGGCGGTTGCTTGCTGCTTAGTGAATGGTTCGTAGATCTCGACAAACTCAATTTTACGAATAGTGATCGGCTTCTTTGCCGGGTCAACTCGACTCACATCAATAAATTGGTATACGTTCTGGCTCATAAATCTGGCTCCTTCCAATTATTGTGCTTGAACGCGCAGCTCTGCGGCACTACGGCTTTGATGGCCTAGTAGTGTGCTGAGATCGGCAGCTTGTGGTTTAACGAGATAGAACTTTGGTATCCATTCATCAAAGTTTGCGAGAATATGTTCGGCATGAACTGAACCTGTTTCTTCCAAATGCTCAGCGATTAAACCACGTAAATGCTCTTGGTGGATGTATAAATCTTGCAATGAAACGGCCTCGACAGATTCACCGTTAACACGACCTTGGAAATCCCCATTTTCATCCATCACGTACGCAAACCCACCAGTCATGCCTGCGCCAAAGTTCACTCCTGTTGCCCCAAGAATGGCAACAATACCGCCAGTCATGTACTCACAAGCGTTATCACCAGCACCTTCGATGACGGTGATGGTACCTGAATTACGCACGCCAAAACGTTCGCCAGCTTTACCTGCTGCAAACAGTTTTCCACCAGTTGCGCCATATAAACAAGTATTGCCGACAATAGTGGCTTCATGGCAATTAAAGGTTGTGCCAAGGTGTGGTTTGATCACTAACTTACCCCCAGCCATGCCTTTACCGACATAGTCGTTTGCATCACCAGTTAGATATAATTCAACACCACCAGCATTCCATACCCCGAAAGATTGGCCTGCGGTACCGTCAAGGTGAATTTTAATCGGTGAGGCTGCCACGCCTTGGTTCCCATAGCGCTTAGCGATTTCACCCGATAAGCGTGCACCAATAGAGCGGTCCGTATTTCGCACGTTGTAATACAGGTTGAGCGATTGTTGAGATTCGACGGCGCTTAGCGCATCGTCAACGATCTGTTGGTTAAGTTGAGCTTTATCAAACGGTGTGTTTGGTTCAGTCCAATATAGCGGATGATGCTGTTGAGATACCGGTGCTTCTAACAAGCCAGATAGATCAAGCTTGCTTTGTTTTGCAGTCATCCCAGCGACGACTTCCAGTAAGTCTGTACGGCCAATCAAGTCGGTGAGCTTTTCAACGCCCAACTCTGCTAGGTATTCGCGCACTTCATCAGCAAGGCCGATGAAATAGTTCATCACCATTTCAGGTAGGCCTTTGAAATACTCTTTACGCAGCGTTTCATCTTGTGTTGCGACACCCGTTGCGCAGTTATTTAAATGGCAAATGCGTAAGAATTTACAGCCCATTGCGACCATAGGTGCAGTACCAAACCCAAAGCTTTCTGCACCGAGAATAGCGCCTTTAACCACATCCAGGCCGGTCTTTAATCCGCCATCTACTTGTAAACGAATTTTATGACGCAAGCCATTAGCGACTAATGCTTGTTGGGTTTCGGCCAAACCAAGTTCCCACGGGCTGCCTGCGTATTTAACTGATGTGAGTGGACTTGCTGCTGTACCGCCGTCGTAACCTGAAATGGTGATAAGGTCAGCGTAGGCTTTAGCCACACCGGTTGCAATAGTGCCAACGCCCGGTTCTGAAACGAGTTTGACCGAAATCAGCGCTTTGGGGTTTACCTGTTTAAGGTCGAAAATAAGCTGCGCTAAATCTTCAATTGAATAGATATCATGGTGCGGTGGTGGGGAAATTAAGGTTACCCCTTGCACTGAATAACGCAACTTGGCAATTTCCGCGGTCACTTTATGGCCGGGAAGTTGTCCGCCTTCCCCTGGTTTTGCACCTTGGGCAACTTTAATTTGTAATACATCAGCATTGGTTAAGTAATGCGGTGTCACACCAAAGCGCCCCGAGGCAACCTGCTTGATACGAGAGTTTCGCTCGGTACCAAAGCGGCGTGGATCTTCACCACCTTCGCCAGAGTTCGAATAGCCGCCTAAACGGTTCATGGCCGTCGCGAGCGCTTCATGTGCTTCTGGGCTTAATGCTCCAATGGACATTGCGGCAGAATCGAAGCGTTTAAATAGCTCGGTATTCGGCTCGATTTGATCTAGCGTTAAAGGTGTGGCTGATTTTTTTAGCTTGAGTAGGTCACGCAACATTGCCGCTGGGCGAGCGTTGACCTGCTGAGCAAAAGCCTTGTAATCAGATGTTTCACCTGATTTTACGGCTTGTTGTAATGTGCCAACCACATCAGGGTTGTAAGCATGATACTCACCACCGTGTACATATTTCAGCAGTCCGCCATGTTCCAGAGTTTTACGTTTGGTCCAAGCTTTGCGCGCAAGGTTATAAAGATCTTGTTGAAAATCATCAAAATTAGCACCTTGAATGCGAGTTGTGACTCCTTTAAAACACAAATTGACGACGTCACTATGCAAACCTACCGCTTCAAATAATTGTGAACAACGGTAAGAGGCGATGGTCGAAATGCCCATTTTGGACATGATCTTCAATAAGCCTTTATCAATACCGTAGCGATAGTTTTGCATCACTTCGCGATAGCTTTTTTCTAAGGTACCGTCATCTATCATCTTGCTTAATGTTTCGTAAGCAAGGTAGGGGTAAACGGCTGTGGCACCAAAGCCAAGTAGGACTGCAAACTGATGAGGATCGCGCGCGGTGGCGGTTTCAACGATAATATTGGCATCACAGCGTAGGTTCGCTTCTACTAAGCGAGTTTGTACTGCGCCTACCGCCATGGCTGCTGGAATAGGTAGCGTCTCTTTGGTTAATGCTCTATCTGACAATACGATCAGTACTGATCCTTGGCGAACTTCTTGTTCTGCTTGTGTACATATATCGAGCAGTGCTTGTTGGAGATCTTTTTGTTTGGGATCGTAATTGATATCCAACCGGCTATGTCGATAGTGTTTATCACTTAGATTAAGCAGTTGTTGCATATCTGAATAAAGTAAAACTGGAGAGTCAAACGTCACACGATACGCATGGCCATCGGTTTCGCAAAAGACGTTCATCTCTTGACCGACGCTAGTGGCAAGAGACATCACATGTTTTTCACGCAGTGGATCGATAGGTGGGTTGGTGACTTGTGCAAATTTCTGGCGGAAATAGTCGGTTACCAAGCGTTCTTTTGATGAAAGTACCGCCATCGGCGTATCGTCACCCATCGAACCTACGGCTTCTTGTCCCACATCACCCAGCACGCGCAGCACTTGATCGATCTCTTCGTTGCTCATCGCAAACTGTTTTTGATAGGTTTTTAGCTCGTCATTACCGAAGCTGCGTTCGCCCACCAAATCGTCACTGAGTTCAGAAAATGGCGTTAATCGATGGACGTTATTTTTCATCCATTCGCCATAAGGGTGGCGGTTTTTTAGATCATTATCGATTTCACTGGATTGCCAAAGTTTGCCTTGGCGAGTATCGATTACCAACAGTTCACCAGGTCCAACACGCCCTTTTTCTGCCACTTCATCGGGGGCGTAATCCCAAATGCCAACTTCAGAGGCGAGGGTAATGAGCTTATCTTTGGTTATGACATAACGGGCAGGGCGCAGGCCGTTGCGATCCAAGTTACAGGCGGCGTAACGTCCATCAGACAAGACGATGCCAGCTGGACCATCCCATGGTTCCATGTGTTTTGAGTTAAAGTCATAGAAAGCACGAAGATCTGGGTCCATATCGGGGTGGTTTTGCCATGCTGGCGGTACCAACATGCGCATTGCTCGGAAGATATCCATGCCGCCAGCTAAAAAGAGGTCAAGCATATTGTCGAGACTGGAAGAGTCCGAACCTGTCTCATTAACGAACGGAGCCGCTGTTTGTAGATCGGGCAATAGCGGTGAAGCAAATTTATAAGCACGGGCTCTTGCCCATTGACGATTACCTTCAATAGTGTTGATTTCACCATTGTGCGCTAAGTAGCGGAACGGTTGAGCAAGCGGCCAACGGGGTTGGGTATTGGTTGAGAAACGCTGGTGGAACAAGCAAATGGCAGATTCCATGCGTAAGTCGGCAAGATCGAGATAAAAGCGTGGTAGATCCGCAGGCATACACAAGCCTTTATAAACAATAACTTGTGTTGATAGTGAGCAGATATAGAAATCGCGATCATCGGTGATCTGCTTTTCAATACGGCGGCGAGCAATGTATAAGCGTCGTTCAACATCTCTTTCACGCCAGCCGGCAGGCGCTGAAATAAAGACCTGCTGAATATCAGGGACGGAGTCTGCCGCGATAGGTCCAAGAACACTTTTATTGGTTGGCACAGTGCGCCAGCCCGTAACAGTGAGCGTTTCTTGTGCTAATTGTTGGTTGATAATATCGCGCGCGGCTTGCGCTTTAGTTGGGTCTTGGCTGAGGAAAATCATGCCGATAGCGTATTGCTTACTGAGCTTCCACCCTTTTTCTTCGGCGATAAGTTTGAGGTATGAATCTGGCTTTTGAAGCAATAAGCCACAGCCATCACCGGTTTTACCATCGGCTGCGATGCCGCCTCGGTGAGTCATGCGATCTAATGCTGCAATCGCCGTTCTTACTAATTTATGACTAGTTTGACCTTCCATATGCGCGATCAAACCAAATCCACAGTTGTCTTTCTCCAAACTTGGATCATATAGAGCCATTGCAATTCTCCCTTTGCTTCTCTGTCATCCAGACAGTAAATGACTAACTATTCTATTTTTATTATTTTTAGTGCGTATTCATGTGCCATTTTTGATTTTAATTTTAACAAAAATGGTCAATTTAATTTTCACTGACTTCACAAGCTATAGCTTATTATGGATAAGGTCAAGTTCTTGGTGAAAAATCACGCTGGAATGCGATTTACCATGTAATTGTCTGAATTAAACTAATGGATTCAATGTGATAGTGTTTTTGTTGTTACCATTTATTAACAATTAAGATTTCATCTAATAAGAAAAACAACAAAAAAGGCCAGCAGGGAGTGCTGGCCAAAAAGTAAAAATTGGAAGGAATCGTTTGATTCAGACACTCTCCTGCGTCGATAAACGCAGGAGAGTATTGAGCCGTTAGGCTGAAAGCATCAGCGAACTTGCTTTTGCTTCGAGGTTAGTACCACCCATCAAGTAGGCATCAATTTCACGAGCACACTCGCGACCTTCATTGATGCAGCGGACAACCAAAGATTGGCCAGTACGCATATCACCCGCTGCGAACACGCCTTTTTGGTTGGTTGCAAAACCTTGCGTAGCAACGTTACCGCGCTCATCAAGTTTAATATCGAGCTGAGCAAGCACTCCATGCGGTTCCGGATGCAAAAAGCCCATCGCCAAGAAAGCCATATCACAAGCAATAACGCGTTCAGTGCCTGCAACTTCTTCAAACGTTGGACGTTCACCGGGGGCTGCATCTTGCCAAACGATGTCGGCAAGGCGTAGACCCGTGACTTGACCTTGCTCATTACCAATGAATTCTTTGGTTAAGATGTTCCAGTGACGTTCACAACCTTCTTCATGAGAAGTTGAGGTACGCAAGATCATTGGATACTGAGGCCAAGGCATATTTTCCGGGCGTTTATCTGCAGGCATTGGCATGATTTCAACTTGGGTAATGCTCGCTGCGCCATGGCGATTTGATGTACCGACACAGTCAGAACCAGTATCACCACCACCAATCACCACTACGTGTTTGCCTTTCGCATGGATCTCTTCAGTTTTAAGATCCATGTTATTGGCGCGACGGTTGTTTTGGCCGAGGAATTCCATGGCGAAGTGTACGCCTTTGAGTTCACGACCTGGGATTGGTAGGTTACGTGGCACGGTTGAACCACCAGTGAGCAATACGACATCAAATTCTTGGCGTAGCTGCTGTGCGTTAACATCGACACCAATGTGCTGGTTGACTTTAAACTCAACCCCAGCTTCTGCCATCAGGTTAATTTTGCGATCAATTATATCCATACCGAGTTTGAAATCAGGAATACCAAAGCGCAGTAATCCTCCCACTTTTTCATCGCGTTCAAACACGGTTACGGAGTGACCTGCGCTGTTGAGCTGCTCTGCGGCAGCTAGACCAGCGGGACCCGAGCCGATAATGGCAACCGTTTTCCCGGTGCGTGAGCGAGGCGTTTTAGGCTTCGCATAGCCTTCACGGTAAGCGGTCTCAACAATGGTTTTTTCGATATTACAGATGGTGATTGGATCTTGGTTAATCCCAAGTACACAAGCACTTTCACAAGGTGCAGGGCAAACACGTCCTGTAAATTCAGGGAAGTTATTGGTTGAGCTTAAGATTTTCCAAGCTTCTTCCCAACTGTCGCGATACACCGCGTCATTGAATTCAGGAATAATGTTACCGATTGGGCAGCCGTTATGACAAAACGGCACGCCACAGTCCATACAGCGAGAAGCTTGAGTGTTAATCTTGCTGCCAAATTCTTCATTGAGAACAAATTCTTTGTTGTCTTGAATACGAACTGAAGGGTCGAGCTTCTGCGGAAGCTCGCGACCATGTTCTAAAAATCCAGTAGGCTTACCCATTATACGGCCTCCACTTCTTCCGTTTGTACTTGCTCAGCTTCAGCCTTACGCTTTTGAAGTACTGCTTTGTAATCACGCGGCATTACTTTGACCATATCAGTCAAACTTGCTTCAAAATTGTCGAGGAATGACTGAGCGACTTCACTTCCTGTGAATTGAACATGCTTGGACAGCATTTCACGCAGCAGATCTTTATCTTCTTGCTCTAGTGGATCCAGATCAACCAGTTCAGGGTTGAGTTTGGACTCGAAGTCACCGGCTTTGTTCCAAACGTATGCAACACCGCCACTCATACCAGCCGCAAAGTTGCGACCTGTTGAACCTAGCACAACCGCAACGCCGCCAGTCATGTATTCACAACCGTGATCACCAACCCCTTCGACAACCACTTTCGCTCCAGAGTTACGAACACAGAAACGCTCACCAGCTAAGCCGCGAATGTAGGATTCACCAGAAGTCGCGCCGTAGAAACAAACGTTACCGACAACGATGTTATCTTCAGCAATAATTGTTGAACGTGCGTCAGGGTAGAGCACCAACGTACCGCCAGATAAACCTTTACCCCAGTAATCGTTCGCATCACCTTCTACTTCAAATTTGACGCCTTTAGCTAAGAAAGCCCCAAAAGATTGACCCGCAGAGCCGTTAAACTTGACGTTCATCGGTTGTGGTAAGCCTTGGTCTTTGTACACTTTCGAAATTTCATTCGAGAGCATTGTTCCAGTGCTGCGGTCTGTATTGACGATAGGGAACGTCGCATTAACCGCTTCACCTTTCTCTAACGCTGGAATCGCTGCTTGAATCAACTGACGGTCCAGTACATTTTCAAGTTGGTGATTTTGCTTGGTTTGGCAATAGATACCATCTTCTGCGCGTGGCTGTTCAATATAAAGCACCGGTGACAAGTCAAGGTTCTTATATTTCCAGTGGTTGATGTCTTCGCGAACTTTCAATTTATGTGACTGACCAACCATTTCATCAATGGTGCGGAAGCCAAGTTCAGCCATTACTTCACGCAGACCCTCAGCCATGTAATGGAAGAAGGTAACGACATCTTCTACACGACCATCGAAACGTTCACGTAGTGTTTTGTTTTGAGTTGCAATGCCGACAGGACAGGTATTTTTATGACACTTACGCATCATGATACAGCCTTCAACGACAAGTGCAGCCGTTGCGATCCCCCACTCTTCTGCACCAAGCAAGGTTGCTACAGCTAAGTCACGAGGTGTCTTCATCTGGCCATCGCTTTGTACAACAATACGGTTGCGTAGACCATTTTTAAGCAACGTCTGGTGAGTTTCAGCCAGACCAAGTTCCCATGGCAAACCAGTATGGCGGATTGATGACATTGGCGATGCGCCTGTACCACCATCAAAACCGGCGATAAGTACCACATCTGCTTTTGCTTTTGCTACGCCTGAAGCAATAGTACCGACACCCGCTTCCGACACGAGCTTCACATTGACACGGCCCGAACGGTTAGCGTTTTTCAAGTCGTAGATAAGCTGAGCCAAATCTTCGATTGAGTAAATATCATGGTGTGGTGGTGGTGAAATCAGGCCGACTCCAGGAGTAGAGTGACGAGTTGCACCGATCCAATCATCGACTTTATCACCTGGAAGTTGTCCACCTTCACCTGGTTTAGCACCTTGAGCCATTTTGATTTGTAGCTCATCAGCATTAGTGAGGTAGTAAGACGTCACACCAAAGCGACCAGAAGCAACTTGTTTAATCGCTGAGCGTTCCCAGTCACCGTTTTCTTTACGCTCGAAACGAGTGGGGTCTTCGCCACCTTCACCAGAGTTCGATTTCGCACCGATACGGTTCATCGCAACCGCTAAGGTTGAGTGAGCTTCGTAAGAGATTGAACCAAAAGACATCGCACCGGTTGCAAAACGCTTTAAGATATTTTCCACAGGCTCGACTTCAGCAAGCGGAATAGAGCCAGCTGGATTTTTTACAAAGTCAAGTTGGCTACGCAGCGTTGCAGCGTTGTCACCTTGAGAATCAACAGCTTGAGCATATTGCTTGAACTGATCGTAATCTTTATTGCGAGTCGATTGTTGCAGTAGCGAGATAGTTTCTGGGTTAAATAGGTGTTTTTCACCTCGTTGTTTCCACTGATAAACACCACCCACATCCAATACTTGTACTGGTACTTCACGAGTTGGGTAACCAACACGGTGACGAACCAATACTTCTTTTGCGATGTCATCAATGGTTAAACCTTGAATACGAGAAACCGTGCCAGTGAAGTATTTATCGACCACCGATTTGCTGATCCCCAGAGCTTCAAAGATCTGTGCACCGTGGTAAGACTGCAGCGTTGAGATACCCATTTTAGAGAAGATTTTCAGCAGACCGCCATTGATCCCTTTACGGTAATTAGCAAACAGCTCTTTAGCCGATGTATTTGGATCCAGTTTTTTGGTGCGTTGCAGTTCAATAATGGTTTCAATAACCAAGTAAGGGTTAACCGCGTTTGCACCATAGCCAATTAAGGTCGCGAAGTGGTGCGTTTCACGCGCATCACCTGTTTCAACCACAATGGCACACTTCGCACGCAAACCTTTACGGATTAAGTGGTGATGAACCGCGCCTACTGCCAACATAGCAGGGATAGCTGCATGGTTGGAGTTTACCGCTCGGTCAGTCAGTAAGATGATTGAATAACCGTCAATGACAGCATCTTCAGCATATTGGCAAATACGTTTAAGAGCACGTTCTAGCTTGCCCTGATCCTCATTTGCTTGGAATACGATATCTAATGTCTTCGCTTGAAGGTGTTCGTTATCAATCGCACGTAATTTTTCAAGTTCAGAGTTAGAAAGAACAGGAGATTCCAATTCTACTTTTTGGCAGTGAAGGGCCGTTTCAGTCAGTAGATTTTGATCTTTACCTAAATAGGTGTTTAGAGACATCACCATACGCTCACGGATCGGGTCGATCGGTGGGTTGGTTACCTGAGCAAATAACTGCTTGAAGTAGTTAGAAAGGTGCTGAGATTGATGTGATAACACCGCCAATGGCCAGTCAGCACCCATGGCAGAAAGTGGCTCGTAACCCGTTTTGGCCAATGGAAGAATGATTTCATTCACTTCTTCAGAGCTGACACCGAATGACTGTTGACGAGACATTAAGCGTTCTGGCGTTGGTTGGCTATATTGGTTGCTTGCCTCTGGTAACTTATTCAAGCTCAGTAGGTTGTCTTCAACCCACTTTGCATAAGGCTGGGCGCTGGCAATGGTATCTTTTACTTCTTCATCAGAGATGATACGGCCTTGTTCAAGGTCGGCAACAAAGATACGGCCAGGCTGCAAACGACCACGATATTCAACGTTTTCTGGAGCAATTTCAACCACACCAGACTCAGATGCCATGACCAAGAAATCATCTTTAGTGACGGTATAGCGAGAAGGACGTAAACCATTTCGGTCTAGTGTGGCACCCACTTGAACTCCGTCGGTGAAACAAACAGAGGCTGGGCCATCCCATGGTTCCATAAGGTTTGCGTGGTATTGATAGAATGCACGACGCGTTGGATCCATGTTTTTATTTTCTTGCCACGCTTCTGGGATCATCATCATTAACGCGTGTGGCAAGCTGCGACCTGAAAGCACGAGAAGTTCCAGTGCCATATCGAAGTTTGATGAGTCTGAGCTGCCTTCCTGACAAATAGGAAGTAGCATATCAATTTCGGCTTGACTAAAGAGATCCGACTCAAGGATCGCTTCACGCGCTTTCATCCAGTTCAAGTTTCCGCGAACGGTATTGATCTCACCATTGTGAGCAATATAACGGAAAGGTTGCGCCAAACGCCATTTCGGGAATGTATTGGTAGAGAAGCGAGAGTGTACTAGTGCAAGCGCTGTCACCATGGTTGGATTTTGTAGGTCAAGGAAGTACTGCGGTACTTGCTCTGTCGTTAGCTGACCTTTATAAACCAAGGTTTTGTATGACATTGAGTTGATGTAAAAATCATCCCCAATGTTTGAAATACTTTCTAAGCAAACACGAACGGTGTAGTTGCGTAATACATAAAGTTTACGTTCCAGCTCTTCTGGTGTGGTGCTTGGGCCGCCAGAGATAAACACATGTTCAAATTGCGGTTCAGTGCTAAGCGGGTCGGCACCGATCATTGAGTTGTCGGTAGGAAGAACACGGTAGCCAATTACTTCTAATTCTAGACGCTTAGCGTTGCGTTCTAAAATATCACGACATTGTGCGCGTTTGTGCTCATCTTTAGGAAACAGCACTACACCGACACCGTATTTTTCAAAAGAAGGCAGTTTAATACCTAGTTTAACAGCTTCTTCAAGTAAAAATTCATGAGGTTTTTGTAGCAAAATACCGGCACCGTCACCCGAGCATGGGTCACAGCCTTGTCCGCCGCGGTGTTCCATGCGAGCAAGCATGTCCAGTGCTTGAGTCACAACCGCGTGAGACTTACGGTTTTTTAAGTGAGCAACAAAACCGATACCACAAGCGTCATGCTCCAATTCAGGAGTATATAGACCTCGTGAATTCTGCTCTCTATCTACCATAGATACATCCTTCCAGTTCAATTTAGACGCACGTTGGCTAAGGCATACTTAGCGATGCGACTTGTCCTTTAATTGTTATCAATTTAAACCCACCGGTGATTGGCGAGTTCGAGTCCTTTCCGTTTCTCACAGGAAAAATATTGCGAGAAAAACATTCCTTAGTGATATTCAATTTATTAATGCCACTTTGTAGTGGTTTATATAGGTGAGTGCTGAATATCACCGATTTTTCCGCATTCATTTGTGTAATAAATATCACAAAAAATAGGGCGGTTGTGTAAGTATCCTACAATTTTGTTTATGGGAATTCCAACGAAAACTCGCTTTAGTCGCCCATTTTTTTCGTTAAAAATGCATATTTTGTTTAACAATGTCGCAACATTACGCAAATAACACTGTTTTTCTGCATGTTTATTGATTTTTATTAGGTGGCATTGTGTTTGAAAGGGGTAACCTTTGTGGATTTAATTTGCAAGGATGTAATTTAGTTACATTAATCGAATTGATATTCATTACTATCTATGAGTGGTTCTTCATCAATGCAATTGCACCAACTGGTTAATACTATTGGCCAAGATCTTCAGCGACGTTACGGCGAAAAAGTTCATAAGCTCACCTTACATGGTGGCTTTAGTTGTCCAAATAGGGACGGTACGATTGGTCGAGGAGGGTGCACATTCTGTAATGTCTCTTCTTTTGTTGATGAACAAACTCAAATCCAGAGTATTGAACAACAACTGACCGATCGGGCCGGTGAAATTAAGCGCGCCAAAAAATACTTAGCGTATTTTCAGGCTTACACTAGTACTTACGCTGAAGTTCAGGTGCTGAAAAATATGTATCAACAAGCACTTAAAGCGGCAGATATTGTGGGTTTGTGCGTAGGTACTCGTCCTGATTGTGTACCAGATGCCGTGTTGGATCTGCTTTCTGGTTACGTGCAACAAGGCTATGAGATTTGGCTTGAACTTGGGTTACAAACGGCTAATAACGACACGCTGAAACGTATCAATCGTGGTCATGATTTTGAATGTTATGCCAAGATTACTCAGCGGGCTCGTGCGCTTGGTATTAAAGTCTGCACGCATTTGATCGTTGGGTTACCTAAGGAGACCCGAGATGACAATGTAGAAACCTTACAGCGAGTGCTAGCGGTTGGAACCGATGGCATTAAGTTGCATGGGTTACATATTGTAGAAGGTAGTACTATGGCCAAAGCTTGGCGTGCTGGAAAGTTAGAAGCCCCAGCTTTGGAGGAATACGTTTCGATCGCGAGTGAACTGATTCGTATGACCCCGCCTGAAGTGGTGTATCACAGAGTCTCTTCTGCCGCCCGTCGGCCGACATTACTAGCCCCGCTTTGGTGTGAAAATCGCTGGTTAGCGATGACCGAAATTGGCCGAGCATTGGATAAAGATGGTGCTCAAGGTTCATTATTAAATAAACCGTTTATCTATTCCCTGCCAAATAGTTAAATATTTGACGTTTTAGCAAATCCCTGTGATTAACTTGGCTGACGAATTAGCGATAAACACGTTAGACTAGCCATACTGTTATCGCATGGAGCGTTTAATGAAACCCATGAAAAACCTTGCCCAGTATTATGTCGACCTGTTGGTTAAGCTGGGCATTCTTCGTTTCTCCATTCTGCTTGCTCTTGCGCTGGTTGCATTGGCGGTTGTGGTGCAAGTTGGAATCACTTTAGTTCTCAACGGTCACGTGGATGATATCGATATTGTACGTTCGGTATTCTTTGGCTTGTTGATCACGCCGTGGGCGGTTTACTTTTTGTCGGTCGTTGTTGATCAACTGGAAGAGTCACGTCAGCGTCTTTCCAAATTGGTTTCAAAATTGAAAGATATGCGTTTGCGTGACCAAGAATTGAACTACAAGCTGCAACAAAATATTGTCAAACTAAACCAAGAAATTGAGGAAAGAATCAAAGCTGAAGAAGCTCGTGAAGAGGCGATGGTAGATTTAGAAAATGAAGTCTATCAACGCGAAAAAACCCAGCTTGAACTTGCAGAGCGAACCGCCTTATTACGTTCGTTTATTGATGCCTCTCCTGACTTAATCTATTACCGCAATGCTAACGGTGTATTTTCTGGTTGTAACCGCGCTATGGAAGAGCTAACAGGTAAGCGCGAAAATCAATTGGTCGGCCTTACGCCTTGGGATGTCTACAGCAAAGAAGTTGCACAACAGATAGTCGAAACAGACGAAAGAGTGTTTGCAGACAACCAAGCTCTGACTTATGAACAGTGGCTCGAATACCCAGATGGTCGTAAGAACTATTTTGAATTACGTAAAGTGCCTTTTTACAGCAAAGATGGGCGTCATTTAGGCTTGGTCGGTTTTGGCCGTGATATTACTGAGCGTAAACGTAACCAAGAATCTTTAGAAAAGGCGAGTCGTGACAAGACCACCTTTATTTCGACCATCAGTCATGAGTTACGCACGCCGCTCAATGGCATTGTAGGGCTAAGTCGAATGCTACTTGATAGCACGTTAACTCCTGAACAACGTAAGCACATGCAAACCATCAACGTCAGTGCCATCACGTTGGGCAATATCTTTAATGACATTATAGACATGGATAAGTTTGATCGCCGCAAACTTGAGTTGCTTCCTGCGCCGTTAAATTTTGAAGAGTTTGTTGCGGAAATTGAAAGCATTTCTGCGTTGATGGCAGAGCAGAAAGGGCTAAGGTTTGATCTTGAAAGGCTCAGTGACTTACCTGTTGCGATCGAAGTTGATGCCACTCGCCTGCGCCAAGTCTTATGGAATTTAATCAGTAATGCGATGAAATTCACCAAAGAAGGTGGCGTAGTGATGACAGTAAGCGCCGATGTGGAAGATCAATTTGCCCATATTGTAATGGAAGTTGAGGATACCGGTATTGGGATTCCTGAAGCTGAACTTGATAAAATATTTGCAATGTATTACCAAGTTAAATCTGGTAAGGACAACCTACATGCAGTTGGAACGGGGATCGGTCTTGCAGTTTCTCGTCAGTTAATTAATTTAATGGATGGCGATATATCAGTAAGTAGTGAAGAAGGGTTCGGAAGTACGTTTACCGTGTCGATTCGCGTTCCTTTATCGCAAGATGCGCATTTTCAGCCACTAATTTCTGCCCCTCAAAGAAGTTTAAATATCTTTATGGTTGAAGATATAGAACTCAATGTCACCGTGGCTCGCTCACTACTTGAAAGTTTGGGTCATACGGTCTCCGTTGCAATGACTGGTGAAGAGGCCTTACAAATGTTTGTGCCCGAAGAGTACGACCTAGTCTTTTTAGATATTCAATTGCCGGATATGACGGGTTTTGATGTTGCGGCTTATTATCGAGACAAATATTCTAAATTGCCGCCATTGGTTGCACTAACGGCGAATGTACTGAAGAATAAAACGGAATACTTACAAAAAGGCATGGATGATGCGATAAGCAAACCGTTGTCTGTCTCTGCCGTTCAAATGATCATTGCAAAGTTTACAGACCGTGAGTTAGTGGCTGACTTGCCGCAACCTGAAGACAAGACGGTGGAAGATAGTAGTGAAGTAAGCACACACTTACTGGATATTGATATGCTTGAATCCTATGTTGATATCGTTGGACCAAAACCCGTTTTGGAAAGTATCCAGATGTTCGAAGAGATGATGCCCAGTTATATCGAAGTGCTTGATTCGAATATGGTCGCCAAAGATCAGGCTGGAATTGTCTCTGAAGCACACAAAATTAAAGGTGCAGCAGGCTCGATAGGCCTTAAACATATTCAAAATGTAGCTCAAAAAGCGCAATCGCCAGACTTGCCCGCGTGGTGGGAAAATATAGGTGATTGGGTTGATGAAATCAAAAATGGTTATCAGCACGATATCCAAGTATTAAAACAATGGTTAGCTCAAAGGTAATATTATGAAAAAAATCGCATTGGCTTCACTCGCTATGGCCTTGTTGGCTGGATGTAGCTCTCCACAAATCGATTGGCAACAAGATAATCTAGCGGTGGTATCAAATATCACCATTGGGCTAAAAAGTACTTTATGGATGAATCAAATGCCAGCAATCAGTGATGAAGAGACGCCGGCAGCACCAGCTTTACATGGCACTTTAAGATTAGATTCATCAGCGGTATTACCTGCTAATTTAACCGTTGATGCATTGGTTATTCAGCAAGGTAGCCGCAGTTGGATTGTGGATAGTGATTCACTGGAATTACGTACTTACAGTGAGAATCAGTGGGAAGTCGTCTTTGAACGTCAAATAGAGGCAAATACGGATGAAGCTGTCGATATCGCGTTGCAGTTGAGTGATGGCGAAAAAGCGCAGTGGTTGATTGACCGTGGCGTAATGATAGATAAAGTCTATTAAGCTTGTTGATAACAAAAAGCCCTTTAACGTGAGTTAAAGGGCTTTTTTAATCAGCATAATGAGAGGATATTAGTCCTCTAGGTCACCACAAAAGCGGTAGCCTTCGCCATGAATCGTAGCGATGATTTCAGGAGTACCTGATACTGACTCAAAATGCTTACGGATACGACGGATGGTCACATCAACAGTGCGATCATGAGGCTTAAGTTCACGACCGGTCATTTTCTTCAATAGATCAGCACGAGTTTGAATTTTACCTGGGTTCTCACAGAAGTGTAGAAGTGCACGGAATTCTGAACGTGGTAACTTGTAACCTTCGCCATCAGGATTAACTAAAGAGCGGCTGTTGATATCTAAAACCCAACCATTGAATTCGTACTTCTCAACACTACGCTTTTCTTCTTGCGTGGTATTGGCATTCATTGATCGACTTAAAAGGTTACGAGCACGAATGGTCAATTCTCGTGGGTTAAATGGCTTCGTGATGTAGTCATCCGCGCCAATTTCTAGACCAAGAATTTTATCGACTTCGTTGTCACGACCAGTCAGAAACATTAGCGCAACATTCGCTTGTTCACGAAGTTCGCGAGCTAACAGAAGGCCATTTTTACCTGGTAAGTTGATGTCCATAATTACCAAGTTTATTGAGTTATCAGACAGTGCGTGGTGCATTTCTTCACCGTTACTGGCTTCAAAAACAGCGTATCCCTCTGCTTCAAAAATACTCTTAAGAGTGTTACGAGTTACTTGCTCATCTTCAACGATAAGGATCTGCGGGGTTTGCATTGGCGGTACCTAAACTTGTGAAAAAATTGTGCTAATAGAATTAATTCTAGGCAAAAAACGTAACATACAGGTAATCTGTTGTTAAATCATAAACCAAAGTTTTGAAAAATACACTTACTTCAGTCGCCCGCCATCCATAGATATCTTTAGCATCGAGGTCTCCGTGCCCTCTACTGTTCTATTAGTTTCTGACGCGGATTCTATAATGTTAACAGCATGCTAACAATGACTGAATGTTAATTCCAATCACTTTGTTGATTTACATCAATAGTTCTAATGTAACAAATATTAATAGCCTTGCGCAGTTGTAAACTTACGGAATATTTCCCCAATACGAGATACGGGCTTTGAACATCACTCGATTTGATATTTTGTGTGAACAATAAGCACGTCAAGTCTTAACCTGCTTTTGTGATAAGGTGGAACCCGCTTGATAGATTCTTGTCAAAAAATGAGAATTGCGTAAAAAATCAACGTTTACAGATGTGAAATACGTACTATGATAAAATCCATTAGTATGAAAATCGAGTATTTTGCTGACATTTAGGTAGTAAATGTTGCCTATTCTATGCAAGTGTTGCTTTGCATCGTGTTTAGATTATTTGAGCAAAGTGTTATGCATTGTGGGAGTGAATTCCGTTCTTAGCTTTAACAAACCTTATCCACAATCGCTTGAATTCAAAATAATTAACAATAATCCAAGGAAGAATGATGATAGATATAACGCCAGATATTTGTGACAAATATGAGTCACAAGTGACTTTACTAAACTTACCTCTGCAAACGTTTGGTCTCAAAAGCGCATTTTGGGGAGAAATTGTTACCGTACGTTGTTATCACGACAACTCGAAAGTTCGTGATGTTTTGAGTCAAAATGGCAAAGGCAAAGTATTGGTTGTTGATGGCAATGGTTCTTGCCATAAGGCGTTGCTAGGTGATCAGTTAGCGATAATGGCCATAGAAAATGAGTGGGAAGGAATCATTGTGTATGGCGCTGTACGTGATGTGGGTATGCTTTCGCAAATGGACCTTGGGATTAAGGCTCTAGGTGCTTGTCCGATTAAGACTGAGAAAAAAGGAGCAGGTGAAGTAAATGTAACCCTGACTATTCTCAAACAGATGATTCAACCTGGTGATTACATTTATGCCGATTGGAATGGTGTTTTAACATCAACTCAAGCTTTGGATTGGAACTAAAAACGGAATCCGAGCCCAAACTCAACACCTTGCTGCCACTCTTGATAGTCGAGAGTGGCGTGCAAGTCGATATTTTCAGAGAGCTGCAGTCGGCTGGAAAGTTCAGCAGAAACTGCATCAGCTCGTTTATCATTTTCTGGTGTACTATTTGCTGAACGCAAGGTGCTTTTTAACGATAGCTTCGGGGTTAATTGATAACGAATGCCACTTAGAAAGCCACCACTTTCATTGTTCCCGGAATTATTGATCCTTGCTCCAACATACACATCCAAATCTTCAAATATGCTGTAAGAATAGCCACTATCAATTGTCCAGCTGTCAAAGCTTTGGCTATCATTTTCGCTTAAAACAAATAGTCGATGTGGTGACTTAACTTGCTCTGAAGGCAGTAACGGCAAGATGTTCGCCATACTAGATAAAGAGATAAAAAAAGACAAAGCAAGTGTGATCGTCAACTTCATTCATCTCTCCTTATGTTTATTATTTTTTGGTACTGCATCCACTGCACTGACCATAATTAAAGCACAAAATATCATCAATGACAGGTAGAGTTATATAGCATTTAGTTATTTGCTTATTAGATATGCTATCGAATTGGTTATGTAATAAGTTTCATTGCTGGGGTTTGGTTTTTGACTCACTACGCTGTGGCGTTAGTTAAAAAATAACAGATTTTAATTGACTAATGATCGCTAAATAAGGTAAACGTAGAGGCAAGCAAATACACGAGTATAGAAAGTTTTCCTATGTTACAGCACAGCCTAGTAGTAATGACCACCACCATTATTATTACCGACATTACACATGTTGGGGCGGGCTGCTAAGCGAAAAATTTTTTCAAAAAAGGCCTGTATCCCACCAGATACAGGCCTTTTTTTATACCAATTTAGAATGTTTTGGAGGAAGGGATGCGAGTATTAAAGTTTGGAGGTTCATCGTTAGCTGATGCTGATCGTTTTTTAAGGGCAGCTGATATCATTGCTAACAATGCGCAACAAGAAGAAGTCGCCGTGGTTTTGTCTGCACCAGGCAAAACCACCAATAAATTGGTAGCCGTTATTGAGAGTGCTTTACGTAATGGTGAGGCTGAACTGCAAATTGCAGAGCTTGAATCATCATTTCAAGCGTTATTTTCAGCCATTAAAGCACAAGTTCCCACTGTCGATGGCAGCGCATTTGATAACCAAGTAAATACATCACTCTCTCAATTGCGCCAGTTTGTGCATGGTATGAGTTTGTTGGGTATGTGCCCCGATAATGTTAATGCTCGTATTATCAGCAAAGGTGAACGAATCTCCATCCAACTGATGAAGGCTGTACTTGAAGCGAAGGGGCAAGCGGCATCGCTAATTGATCCTGTTGAGTATCTTTTTGCTCAAGGTGATCACCTTGAGGCGATGGTTGATGTTGAAATCTCTACGCAAAACTTTAAACAGAAACCTCTACCACATGATCACGTTAATATCATGCCTGGTTTTACCGCTGGTAATGAAAAAGGTGAATTAGTCTGTTTAGGTCGTAATGGTTCTGATTACTCAGCGGCAGTGCTGGCTGCTTGTTTACGCGCCGACTGCTGCGAGATTTGGACTGATGTGGATGGGGTGTATAACTGTGATCCGCGTCTAGTTGATGATGCTCGTTTACTCAAGTCGTTGAGCTACCAAGAAGCGATGGAGCTTTCTTACTTTGGTGCTTCCGTGTTGCATCCAAAAACCATTGCCCCTATTGCGCAATTCCATATCCCTTGTCTGATCAAAAACAGTTTCAATCCGCAAGGTGCTGGCACACTAATTGGCCAAGATACAGGCGAAGATAAGCTGGCGATAAAAGGTATTACCACACTTAATAACTTGACGATGGTTAACGTTTCAGGCCCAGGTATGAAAGGCATGGTCGGTATGGCTAGCCGAGTCTTTGGTGCTATGTCCGCAGCCGGTGTTTCGATTGTTTTGATCACTCAATCTTCTTCAGAGTACAGCATCAGCTTCTGTATTGAGGCGCAAGACAAAGCACTTGCGCAAAAAGCGTTGTCAGAAGCTTTTGAACTTGAGCTAAAAGATGGCTTACTGGAGCCTGTAGAGTTCATGAATGATGTAGCGATTGTAACGCTAGTGGGCGACGGTATGCGCACTTCTCGTGGTGTTGCTTCGCAGTTCTTTGCTTCGTTAGCCGAAGTTCACGTTAATATCGTGGCGATTGCTCAAGGCTCTTCTGAACGAGCCATTTCTGCTGTAATCCCTGAAGACAAAATTGCCGAAGCGATTAAAGCGTGCCATGAAAATCTCTTCAATTCTAAGCATTTCTTGGATGTGTTCGTGGTGGGTGTTGGTGGTGTTGGTGGTGAACTTGTCGACCAGATCAACCGCCAGCAAGCAACGTTGGCCGAAAAAGGCATCATTATCCGTGTGTGCGGCCTCGCTAATAGCAAAGGTTTGTTACTTGATAGTGATGGTCTTCCCCTTGAACATTGGCGAGACAGAATGTCTGCGGCGAGTGAAGAGTTTAGTCTTGCGAGGTTAATTTCTCTTGTGCAGCGCAACCATATTATTAACCCTGTGCTTGTCGATTGTACTTCTAGCGAAGTCATCGCTAATCAATATGCTGAATTTTTAGCGGCGGGTTTCCACGTCGTTACTCCGAATAAGAAAGCGAATACAGCGAGCATGGCTTATTACCATCAGTTGCGAGAGGTGGCCCGTAGCTCTCGTCGTAAATTGATGTATGAAACAACAGTTGGCGCAGGTTTACCCGTAATTGAAAACCTACAAAATCTAATTGCTGCAGGTGATGAGCTTGAAAAATTCAACGGTATTCTTTCTGGGTCGCTTTCTTTCATTTTCGGTAAGCTAGATGAAGGAATGACACTAAGCCAAGCTACTACACTGGCTAAAGATAAAGGGTTTACAGAGCCAGATCCTCGTGATGATTTGTCGGGTATGGATGTTGCGCGCAAACTGTTGATTCTCGCTCGTGAAGCGGGAATGCCTTTAGAGTTAGATGACGTACAAGTTGATCTTGCTCTACCACCAGGTTTTGATATTTCAGGAAGTGTTGAAGAGTTCATGGCTCGTTTGCCCCAAGCTGATGCGTATTTCCAAGATTTATCTTCGAAAGCGGCCGAAGAAGGTAAGGTTCTACGTTATCTAGGTGAAATCGCGGATGGGAAATGTAAAGTGCGTATTGCCGCCGTGGATGAAAATGACCCTATGTTCAAAGTCAAAGATGGTGAAAATGCTCTTGCCTTCTTCAGTCGTTATTATCAACCAATTCCACTCGTTCTGCGTGGCTATGGTGCGGGCACTGAAGTGACAGCAGCAGGCGTCTTTTCAGATGTGATGCGTACACTGGGTTGGAAATTAGGAGTTTAGTCAATGAGTTCAAGTGATATGGGAGTGGTGGTTTACGCTCCGGCTTCTATCGGTAATGTCAGTGTAGGCTTTGATGTGTTAGGTGCTGCTGTGTCACCGATTGATGGAAGCTTGCTTGGTGACCGCGTTCAGATCAAAGCGGGAAGCGAACCTTTTGTATTGAAAACTGCGGGTAGCTTCGTCGCCAAATTGCCAGAAAACCCAAAAGAAAATATTGTGTACGATTGTTGGGTCGTGTTTGCTCGAGAGCTTGAAAAGAAAGGTATTGCACTTAAGCCACTCGAAATGACGCTAGAAAAAAACATGCCGATTGGTTCAGGGCTAGGATCGAGCGCATGTTCAATTGTGGCTGCGCTCGATGCACTCAATCGTTTTCATGATTTACCTTTGAATGAAACTGAGCTTCTCGCGTTGATGGGCGAGATGGAAGGCCAAATTTCCGGTGGTGTGCATTATGATAATGTTGCGCCGTGTTATCTTGGTGGTGTGCAATTAATGCTCGAAGAACTTGGTATTATCAGCCAAGAAGTGCCTTGTTTTGATGATTGGTATTGGGTCATGGCTTACCCGGGTATTAAAGTATCTACTGCCGAAGCTCGCGCTATTTTACCTTCTCAATATCGTCGACAAGACATTATTGCTCATGGTCGTCATTTGGCTGGGTTTATCCATGCTTGCCATTCTGGACAGCCAGAACTTGCAGCGAAAATGATCAAAGACGTGATCGCCGAACCATATCGTGAGAAACTGCTTCCTGGTTTTGCTGATGCTCGCAAATATGCGATATCGGCAGGCGCATTGGCTACGGGTATCTCTGGTAGTGGCCCAACATTATTTAGTATTTGCAAAGAAAAAGATGTCGCGCAGCGTGTCGCTCGCTGGCTGGAACAAAATTACGTACAAAATGAAGAAGGATTCGTCCATATTTGTCGTTTAGACAAATATGGTTCGACCGTTACAGGAAGTTCGCTATGAAGCTCTACAACATAAAAGAAAATGATGAAAAAGTCTCTTTTGGTCAAGCTGTTCGCCAAGGTTTAGGTCGCAATCAAGGCCTGTTTTTTCCATCTGAATTACCAAAATTTGATGATATTGATGCGCTTTTAGCGGAAGACTTTATTTCCCGTAGCACTAAAATTCTATCCGCAATGATTGGTGATGAATTACCGGCAGAGCAAGTAAATGCGATGGTTGATGCTGCTTTCCAATTCCCAGCGCCAATCAAATCAGTGAAAGATGGTATTTATGCGTTAGAGCTTTTCCATGGTCCAACACTGGCGTTTAAAGATTTTGGTGGTCGTTTTATGGCGCAATCTTTAGCGGCAGTATCAAACGGCGGAAAAATTACGATTTTAACCGCTACATCTGGCGATACAGGTGCGGCTGTGGCACATGCATTCTATGGCATGGAAGATATTAATGTTGTCATTCTTTACCCGAAAGGGAAAATCAGCCCGCTACAAGAAAAACTGTTTTGTACACTTGGTAACAATATCCATACTGTTGCCATTAATGGTGACTTTGACGCGTGTCAGGCATTGGTGAAGCAAGCGTTTGATGATGCGAAGCTGCGCCAAGAAATAGGCCTTAATTCCGCTAATTCAATTAATATTAGTCGTTTAATGGCGCAAATTTGTTACTACTTTGAAGCGGCAGCGCAAATGAGCAAGTCAGAACGTGAAAACTTGGTTATTTCAGTACCAAGTGGCAACTTTGGTAACTTAACTGCCGGTCTATTAGCGAAAGCACTCGGCTTACCAATTAAACGTTTTATTGCCGCAACTAATGCTAATGATACTGTTCCTCGCTACCTAGAAACAGGCGTGTGGGATCCAAAACCAACGGTGGCAACGACTTCAAATGCGATGGATGTTAGCCAACCAAACAACTGGCCGCGTATTGAGGAGCTATGTCGACTCAAAGGTTGGGGGTTAGATACTCTTGGGAAAGGTGCGGTATCTGATGAGCAAAGTGCAGAGTCAGTACGCGAGCTTTATGAGTTGAATTACCTTTGTGAGCCACATGGTGCAATTGCTTATCGACTATTAGATCAACAATTACAAGAAGGTGAAACTGGTCTGTTCTTGTGTACTGCGCATCCAGCCAAGTTCAAAGAGGTCGTTGACGAAGTATTAGCAACAGATATTGAACTACCAGCACCATTAGCTAAACATGCTGCAATGGAGTTGTTGTCGGAAGAACTAGACAATAACTTTGATGCATTGAAAGCGGTACTCCGAAAAGTTCAGCCTTAAGGCACTACTTGATTTTCTGATGTAAAAATCAGGAAATCAAGTCCCATGCATTAGCTGTATTTTTTCTCTGATGTAAGTAATAAAAATGGCGCTCATAGAGCGCCATTTTTGTATCTAGCTAATCAATTTTATTGATTATAGAGTCTCAGTAAACGTACGAGCAATTACATCGCGTTGCTGTTCAGTTGTTAATGAGTTGAAGCGTACCGCGTAACCCGATACACGGATAGTTAGCTGTGGGTACTTTTCTGGGTGTGCAACTGCATCTTCTAGCGTTTCACGCTTAAGAACGTTCACGTTCAAGTGTTGACCACCTTCGATGCGAGGTGCAGTTTCGATCGCCACTTCACGGCTTTCGTATTCACCAAGATCGCTTAGTGCGATGATTTGATTTGCTTCGTAGCCTGCGTTTGCTGCAACACAACGAGCTTCGTTCTTTTCGTTATCAAGCAACCAGATAGAATTAAGTAGGTTGTCGTTTGCTGCTTTTGTAATTTGAATGCCTTGGATCATTACTATCTCCTAGTCCACCTTAGTGGTGTTATTGGTGTTAACTTTCGAATTTTGTTGAGCTTAGTATTATATAGCTAATATCCATAATATTAATATTGATTTAAGTCAAAAAACAACTAAAAACATTAAATTTATGGTGGTTAATTTTTTGATTTGAATCAATAAATCTTTTAAAAACAATGGTTTTAATTTTATTTTAAACTATAAAAAATATTTTAATGGTCATTTTGTTGTAATTTTACTACATAAATAGGGTGAGTTTGACCTGCTCAATGTAAAATCAGACAATTAGAAACTAATGTTGAAAGTATAAAGTGATTTAATGACAAACAGAAAACAAGGTATCGGAAATAAGTTTATTGGGGCTCATGTATCTGCCGCTGGTGGTGTCGATCAAGCCCCACTAAGAGCAAGAGAAATTGGGGCTAATGCATTTGCCTTGTTTACTAAAAATCAGCGGCAATGGGTGGCCAAGCCTTTAGAGGAGGCAACTATTCGTGCCTTTAAGGCCAATTGTTTGATGCTAGGTTTTAATTCAGAGCACATTCTGCCGCATGACTCCTATCTGATTAACTTGGGTGCTCCAGAAGCGGATAAGCTCGAAAAATCACGGCAAGCTTTTATCGATGAAATGGAGCGCTGCCAACAACTTGGACTGACGCTACTTAATTTTCACCCTGGCAGCCATCTAAAAAAAGTGTCGGAAAGCGAGTGTCTTGCCACTATTGCCGAGTCGATCAATTTGGCACATCAAGCTGTACCCGATGTGATTGCTGTTATTGAAAATACAGCTGGGCAAGGTACCAATTTAGGGTGGCGTTTTGAGCATTTGGCGCAAATCATTAAACAAGTGAATGACAAATCACGAGTTGGAGTGTGTTTGGATACTTGTCACACCTTTACTGCTGGTTATGACCTACGCACGACGGAAGCTTGTGAGGCGACGTTTGCTGAGTTTGATCGCGTCGTCGGTATGCACTATTTGCGGGCAATGCATATTAATGATTCAAAAGCAGAATTTGCTAGTCGAGTCGATCGCCATCATTCACTGGGCAAAGGGGAAATCGGTTGGGCCTGTTTTGAATATATTGCTAAAGACTCACGATTTGATGGTATCCCTTTGATTTTAGAAACGATTGATCCTGATATTTGGTCACAAGAAATTCAGAAACTAAGGCAATTTCATGTTGAATCGCTCTCTATAATTGAATCGTAACTAAAGTTGGCATCTTTCTTTCATAGTGGCTTATGCATAGCTAAGTCTGTAATGAAGGAGGATGCCACTATGTTTCATTCAATGCCACGTACTGTAAATACTCACAGACCTGTTCGACTACCAATACCTAACCGCCATGTTACGGGGCAAGGACATGCTCGAACGCCGCAACAAAAGTCTCATTAATCAGCTAAAGCTCTGTGAAGTTGACTCATGCAGTAATGAGTATTTGTGGGTACAATGTTAGCCATACTTACTTCACAGGGCTCTTTTATGACTCAATCACTGACTTGGCATGATGTTATCGGCCACGAAAAGCAACAAGACTATTTTCAGCAAACAATGGCGTTTGTAGAAAAAGAAAGGTCGTCAGGGAAAGTCATTTATCCTCCAGCTAATGATGTGTTCAACGCATTTCGTTTTACTGAATTTGATGAAGTCAAAGTGGTTATCCTAGGGCAGGATCCTTACCATGGACCAAAGCAAGCGCATGGGTTGTGCTTTTCTGTATTACCAGGGGTGAAAACGCCACCTTCTTTAGTCAATATGTATAAAGAACTGGCGCAGGATATTCCGGGTTTTCAAATTCCCTCGCATGGATATTTGAAAAGTTGGGCGCAACAAGGGGTGTTGTTACTCAATACGGTTTTGACCGTTGAGCAAGGTCAAGCTCACTCGCATGCCAATACGGGGTGGGAAACGTTCACAGATAGAGTCATAGATGCTGTTAATCAGCAGTGTGATGGAGTGGTGTTTTTATTGTGGGGAGCTCATGCCCAGAAAAAGGGCCGTATGATCGATCGCAGCAGACATCATGTATTAATGGCTCCTCATCCTTCTCCTCTATCGGCCCATCGAGGCTTCTTTGGTTGTAAACATTTCTCTCAAACGAATCAATTGCTTATCCAGCAAGATAAAGAGCCTATTAATTGGCAACCTCTGCTCGATGAATGATAATTTGATGTTTTTTCGAGCAGTGTCAAAGCGTGGAGTGCAATCCTTTTATACACTTGGCTAAAGTTATGTGTAATGGAGAAGCACAATGATGATTGAAAGGATCCGAAGAGAGCATGGCTACATGGCGCGCTTGCTTGCAATTTTGCGTAGTAAATTGCACCAACTCAAGAATGAGCAAAGTGTTAACTATGCGTTGCTCAGAGAAATTGTAGATTATCTGGGGAGCCACTCCGAAACAGTGCACCACCCGAAAGAAGACATCATTTATCACTACTATATTGAACACTATGGTCAACAAAATGAGATCGAAAATTTAGAGAAAGAACACTCGGAACTATCGGGTATAACCCATGATTTCCTAGATATTGTCGATATGATTTTGCAAGATGCAGTGGTTCCACAGCATGTATTCATTGAGCAGTTAGAAGCGTTCATCTCTTCCCAGAAGCGGCATTTAGAACTTGAAGAGCAGTCAATACTTCCATTGATTAGTCAAACCTTTACCATTGCGGATTGGCAAGCGGTAGAGGTTCAATGGAGTCAATCAGAGGATGACCCGGTATTTGGTGAAACGATTGCAGAACAGTATCAGCAACTGGCTCAGCGAGTGAGACAAACCGCTTCTGAATGCCAATAACGAGCAGTGAAAAAAGAGGCATCTACTCAAGATGCCTCTTTTTACGGTTAATTTTTGCTAAGTTCTGCTTCGAAGCAGACATCCATCTCCATCAATTCTCTTTGCAATCGTTTTTGATCTTGAATTAATTCTATTTCTCGCCACATTCGCTTTACTGGTTTAGCGCGGCTGGAGCGTATTTTCGTGATTTCCATTTCCAACATTTCGTCAAATTGCAAGCCTTCCATAAGCAACCTCTTGTTGTTGTGATTACGCCATGTCGTGCATTCTAGATAGCACATTTTCACTTAGCCTAACTATGATTTGTTTCTCATTTGTTTCCTTTTTATGAAGCTTTTATTGGATTTTGACCAGAATTTCACATTTTCAGTTGAGATGTTTGGTATGAAAAGCGAGCGATTAACCAAAGCAAACGATTTTATTCATATTTGAGAATGTTAACTAATTGTTGTTTTGAGTGTTTTGACGTGGGTGGGTGGTTTTTTTTTGAGCGCTTAACGAAAAATAATTATCTAATTATGCAAAATTCTTTAATCAATCGAATGAACCCTTGATTCTCAATGGCTGAGATTAAGTTGATGCAACTGAGTTTCTATGGTTGTTTTTTATTCTGTAATGTTGGTTTTTTGATTGTTATTTGTTTTGCTGTTGTTGGTGTTTTGATTGACTTAATGTTAATTGAAGGTGATTTTATGGTGAAAAATAACATTTTAACTAAACTTGATGCATATTGATTTTTAACCTTTCAGGTTGCATTATCCGTTCGTCAAAAAATACGCGGCCTCTGCAAAATGTGAGATCTCTCGCGTTTTGGATGAATAGAACACATCTAATAATATCGATAAAAGCATGCTCGAAAGGATGTTGAACGAGACATGTGTGTTCTTTCATTAAATTTTCTGCGGCCAGCGCTATCACTCTATGAGAGGTTCTTGTGACAGACTTAATCAATTTAATGAATGATCTACTTTGGGGATCAATTCTTGTTTATCTTTTAGTCGGTGTCGGGGTTTACTTCACCGTTCGCTTAGGGTTTATCCAGTTTCGCCACTTTGGCCACATGTTCAGTGTGCTAAAAAATAGCCGTAAAGCAGACAAAGCGGGTATCTCCTCTTTTCAAGCATTATGTACTAGCCTTGCTGCTCGTGTCGGTACCGGAAACATGGCGGGGGTTGCTGTTGCTCTAACCGCTGGTGGGCCTGGTGCTATTTTCTGGATGTGGTTAATCGCCATGTTAGGTATGGCCACTTCTTTTGCAGAAAGTACACTTGCCCAGTTGTACAAAACTCGTGACAAAGATGGTAACTATCGTGGTGGGCCAGCCTACTACATGGAAAAAGGTCTTGGCATGCGTTGGATGGGGGTCTTGTTCTCTATCTTCCTTATTATCGCTTTCGGTTTGGTGTTCAATGCCGTTCAAGCAAACTCCATTGCTGGAGCAATGAATAACGCATTTGGCTTTGAACCGCTTCATGTGGGTATTTTCATTGTTGCGATTTCAGCCTTTGTTATTTTTGGTGGTATTCGTAAAATTGCACGCACCGCTGAATTGATAGTACCTTTCATGGCATTAGCCTATCTAGCGATAGCAATGTTTGTGATGGTGACTAATATTGAAAAATTGCCAGCCGTGCTCACGTTGATTTTCAAGAGTGCATTTGGCCTGCAAGAAGCTGCTGCGGGTGGTCTGGGTTACGCAATTGCACAAGCGATGATCAACGGTATCAAGCGTGGTTTGTTCTCAAATGAAGCGGGTATGGGCTCTGCACCAAATGCCGCAGCATCTGCAACTCCCTATCCGCCGCATCCTGCTTCACAAGGTTATGTGCAAATGTTGGGTGTGTTTATCGATACTATCGTGATCTGTTCAGCGACGGTTGCCATTATCCTAATGTCTGGTGAATATGTACCACATGGTGAAATTACGGGTATTGAATTAACTCAGCGCGCGTTAAGTTCTCAAGTTGGTAGCTGGGGGAGCATCTTTGTTGCACTTGCGATTTTCTTCTTCGCCTTTACTTCCATTATTGCTAACTACTCCTATGCTGAAACCAACCTCATCTTTTTAGAGCATAACAATAAGAAAGGGTTAACAGTTTTCCGAATTGTATTCCTTTCTATGGTGATGTTTGGTTCTTTGGCTACGTTGCCAACCGTATGGGCAATGGCGGATGTTTCGATGGGCTTGATGGCGATTGTTAACTTAGTGGCGATTCTGCTGCTGTCTGGCATCGTAATTAAACTGGCGAAAGACTATAACCGCCAGTTAAAGGCAGGCAAGGTTCCAACCTTTGATGCCAATGAATATCCAGAGCTAAAATCCCAGTTAGAAGATGGTATTTGGGATAACAACAATAAATAACCATTGTTACGAACAATTGAATAGATTGGCAAAGCCATGCAGACACTGCATGGCTTTTTTTGTACTCTGTTATCCATAAGATGAATTGAAGCCGTTGACTGCTTTGATTAAATAACCTCAACTCGGGTTAAATAATAAATATAGAGGAAAGAAAGGTATGCTTATTGTTGTATCTCCAGCTAAAACGTTAGATTACGAATCCCCGCTAGTCACCAATAAATTCACTCAGCCTGAACTCGTCGATCATTCCGCGGAGCTCATTGAGGTATGTCGTCGTCTAACTCCTAGCGACATTTCTCAATTAATGAAGGTCAGTGATAAAATTGCTGGCTTGAATGTGGCACGTTTTGCTCAATGGAGTAAAACCTTCACTACAGATAATGCAAGGCCTGCTATTTTGGCTTTCAAAGGCGATGTTTATACTGGTTTTGAGGCTGAAACGTTATCAGATGCTGACTTTGATTATGCTCAACAGCATCTAAGAATGTTGTCTGGTTTGTACGGCCTGTTGAAGCCGCTTGATTTAATGCAGCCCTATCGTTTGGAAATGGGAACGAAATTGAGCAATGCGAGAGGAGCTAATTTGTATCAGTTTTGGGGAGATATCATTACTGATAAGTTGAACCAAGCTCTGCAAGAGCAGGGGGATAATGTATTGATTAATTTAGCCTCTAATGAATACTTTAAAGCCGTCAATCATAAAAAGTTAGATGGTCAGATCGTTACTCCCGTTTTTAAGGATTGTAAAAAAGGACAATATAAGGTCATCAGCTTTTATGCGAAAAAAGCGCGCGGCATGATGGCGCGTTATATCATCGATAATCAAGTGTCCTCGCTTGAGCAATTGACTCAGTTTGATCGTGCAGGTTACTACTTTGTTGAACAAGAATCTTCAGCGACTGAGCTCGTTTTCAAGCGTGAAGAGCAGTAGTGATATAGTTATACCCTTCCTACTTGAAGTTGCAGCGGTGTTGGCTACGTTCCCTCACCCCAATCACATAGTTTATCTATGCTCATGGGGATTCACTTACTTGCCGCCTACCTGCAACTTCAAGTGGTTTGGGTATAGGTGGTAATATGTGGCAGTGGTTGAAAAGGCAAATCTCACGTTATGATCGTTGGTGTGAAAGTATGGGGCTGACACCTGATAAAAAGCGCAGTTGTGTCCCTTATCGACAAGACCCGGCTACGGATAAAGAGACTAAACGTGAGCATCAGTAAGCTACGTCTGTTTGATACTCATTGCCATCTTGATTTTTCTGTTTTTTCTGAAAATGTTGACCTACACATTAAACTTGCTCAGAAATCTGGAGTTGAGAAATTATTGGTTCCAGCGATTGGTCCAAGCAATTGGCAGCGAGTTGCTCAGTTGGCGGAAAGTTATCCTGCTCTCTATTTTTCTTTAGGTTTTCATCCTTATTTTTTATCTCAATCATCACATTCTTATATAGATCAGTTTGAACAAGCGTTAGATAACAAACACGACAAGTGCCTGGCTTTAGGGGAATGTGGTCTTGATTTCGCTATAGATGTTGACTCTAAGTTGCAAGAATCGATGTTTGAAGTTCAAATTGAGTTAGCGAAAAAGACGGCTTTACCTCTTATAATACATAGCCGCAAAGCTCACAATCGTGTTCTACAGCTTTTGAAAAAACACCACTTTAACCAAGGTGGAATATTACACGCCTTTTCTGGAAGTGAGCAGCAAGCGAGGCAGTTTATTGATCTTGGTTTTAAAATTGGAGTGGGGGGAATCATCACCTATCCAAGGGCCAATAAAACTCGTTTGGCCATTTGTGCTTTGCCTATCGAAAGTTTAGTGCTCGAAACGGATGCACCAGATATGCCGTTGAATGGCTTGCAAGGTAAAGTGAATCACCCTAAATATCTGCCAATTATTATGCAAACGCTTGCTTTACTAAGGGGACAGTCAGAGCAATCGATTGCTGAAGCTTTATGGGAAAATAGCCACTCACTGCTATTTTCTTTGTGAATGAATTCGAAATGAAATGTATGGCTAGTGATTTTTGTATCAGTAAATGGTGAGTTGGCTCACATAAGCGAGTGAATGCGAGCTGAATCTTATAAGAAAGTGTGAGGCTGGCATTACTTTATCTAAGGAGGGATGAGTATAATCACCTCGCTTTATAGCTCCATTTTGTAACACGCCAATAAATAACTTATAAGGAAGTCATAAACTATGAGCCTGTTTATGAGCCTAGTCGGTATGGTAGTGCTTCTTGCTATTGCATTTGCATTCTCATCTAACCGTAAAGCTATCAATATCAGAACTGTGGGCGGCGCTTTTGCCATCCAATTTGTATTAGGTGCATTTGTTCTTTACGTACCTTGGGGCCGTGATCTTCTAAACGGTTTCTCAACTGGTGTATCTAACGTTATCAACTACGGTAACGATGGTTCATCATTCTTGTTCGGTGGTCTTGTTTCTAACAAGATGTTCGAAGTGTTCGGTGGTGGTGGTTTCATCTTCGCTTTCCGTGTTCTTCCTACACTGATCTTCTTCTCTGCACTTATTTCTGTACTTTACTACATCGGTGTTATGCAGTGGGTTATCAAGATTCTTGGTGGCGCGCTTCAAAAAGCTCTGGGTACTTCTCGTGCGGAATCAATGTCAGCTGCGGCAAACATTTTCGTAGGTCAAACTGAAGCACCACTTGTTGTTCGTCCGTTTGTACCTAAGATGACACAATCTGAACTATTCGCAGTAATGTGTGGTGGTCTTGCTTCTGTTGCTGGTGGTGTATTGGCTGGTTATGCTTCAATGGGTGTTCCTCTAGAGTACCTTGTTGCAGCATCATTTATGGCGGCACCTGGTGGTCTTTTATTTGCTAAGATTCTTCACCCAGAGACTGATAAGCCTCATGAAGATTTCGATGAAGCATTAGACGGCGGCGACGATAAGCCAGCTAACGTTATCGACGCAGCAGCGGGCGGTGCGGCATCTGGTCTACAACTAGCGCTAAACGTTGGTGCAATGTTGATTGCCTTCGTTGGTTTGATTGCTCTTGTTAACGGCATGTTGGGCGGTATCGGTGGTTGGTTCGGTATGCCTGAGCTAACTCTAGAGCTGATTCTAGGTTATGCATTCTCTCCACTAGCATTCCTTATCGGTGTGCCATGGGCTGAAGCGGTAACCGCTGGTTCATTCATCGGTCAGAAATTAGTGGTTAACGAATTCGTTGCTTACCTAAACTTCACACCTTACTTAGGTGAGAACGCGCAAGTTATTGCTGCAACTGGTCAAGTGATGTCTGAGAAGACGACTGCAATTATTTCATTCGCTCTATGTGGTTTTGCGAACCTTTCTTCTATCGCAATCCTACTTGGTGGTCTTGGTAGCCTTGCTCCAAACCGTCGTAGCGATATTGCTCGTATGGGTATTAAAGCTGTACTTGCTGGTACGTTGTCTAACCTTATGGCAGCGACAATTGCAGGCTTCTGCTTAAGCCTAGCTGCGCTATAATTTAGTTAGAAAGTAATTAATTTATAGACGCCATTTAATATCGCCCCGTAGCAAGAAATTGCTGCGGGGCTTTTTTGTTTCTGGGTTTAATTTCATTATTGAGCCATGCAAAAAAAGAGAGATAGTCTAAGGTTATTTAGACTCTTTTTGAGATACAAACCGTTTGCTCTATGAATGGTGCTACAGTTTTGTAGCGAAAATCTATACTGTATCGGTGAGATTAATTTTCAATGGAATATTGAAAGTTTTTAGCTAGCACTAATCAATACATGGAGTATGATCTGGAGCTAGGGCAACTGTGTTGCCTTGATATACGTTAGACACAGCAATAAAAGCTCAATATTGGAGCAACATTGTTTGTGCCATAGGCCAAATTGGTACTGTGCGGTGACAGGGATAGCAATTGGAATGTTCAACATTCCGAGTCTTCAGGGAACCAAGTCCGTTCATTTGTGGCTACTGGGAAAAAGCGCACCAACAACTCGCGTGCCAGTAGTGAACTATTTGAATATATTGATCGGAGATAGAAATGAGCGATTTAAAAGCAGCAGCACTTCGTGCACTAAAATTGATGGATTTGACTACGCTAAACGATGATGACACAGACGCGAAAGTGATCGCCCTTTGTCATGATGCGAAAACAGCAGTAGGCAATACAGCTGCAATTTGTATTTACCCTCGCTTTATTCCTATTGCTAAGAAGACACTTCGTGAGCAAGGCACACCAGAGATTCGTATTGCGACAGTAACGAACTTCCCTCATGGTAATGATGATATTGAAATCGCAGTGGCTGAAACAAAAGCAGCTGTTGCGTATGGTGCTGATGAAGTCGATGTTGTTTTCCCTTACCGTGCATTAATCGCAGGTAACGAACAAGTCGGTTTTGAGCTTGTTAAGCAATGTAAAGAAGCATGTGGCGATATCCTTTTGAAAGTGATTATCGAAACAGGTGAATTGAAAGAAGAAGCATTGATCAAAAAAGCGTCGCAAATTTGTATTGAAGCTGGTGCTGACTTTATCAAAACTTCAACCGGTAAAGTGCCAGTGAATGCTACGCCAGAATACGCACGTATGATGTTAGAAGTGATTCGTGATATGGGCGTTGCTAAAAGCGTTGGCTTTAAACCAGCTGGTGGTGTTCGTACTGCAGAAGATGCGGCATTGTACCTCGCTATGGCTGATGAGCTATTAGGTGCCGACTGGGCCGATAACATGCATTACCGTTTTGGTGCATCAAGTCTACTGACTAACCTTTTAAATACATTAGAAGTAACAGACCAAACAGCAGATCCTGCCGCGTACTAATCGTAGGTTACATCTGAACTGATAACAATAAGTCTGATTTGTGGGGCTGTTTTTATGGCTCCGCATTACCTCTTTACCCTACTGACCAAAGCGTATTGCTTGGGAGGATCTAATGTATTTACCACAAGAAATCATTCGTAAAAAACGTGACGGCGAAATACTTACCGCTGACGAAATTAACTTCTTTATTCAAGGCGTAGCAAAAAATACGGTATCTGAAGGTCAGATAGCTGCTTTTGCTATGACTATTTTCTTTAATGAAATGACCATGCCAGAGCGCATTGCATTGACTTGTGCGATGCGCGATTCAGGCATGGTGATCGATTGGGACTACATGAACTTTGATGGCCCTATAGTCGATAAGCATTCAACTGGTGGTGTGGGTGATGTAACCTCACTAATGCTTGGCCCAATGGTAGCTGCTTGTGGCGGTTTTGTGCCGATGATTTCAGGCCGAGGGCTTGGCCACACCGGTGGAACACTGGATAAATTGGAATCTATTCCTGGCTATAACATCACACCAACTAACGATGTTTTTGGTCAAGTGACGAAAGAGGCTGGGGTGGCGATCATTGGTCAAACGGGTGATCTTGCTCCTGCGGATAAACGTGTGTATGCCACGCGTGATATTACGGCAACGGTGGACAATATTTCACTGATCACAGCCTCTATTCTCTCGAAAAAACTGGCAGCAGGTTTAGATTCTCTAGTGATGGATGTCAAAGTGGGTTCGGGCGCTTTCATGCCAACCTACGAAGCTTCTGAAGAGTTAGCGAAATCGATCGTTGCGGTAGCAAATGGTGCTGGCACCAAAACTACGGCTATTTTAACGGACATGAACCAAGTGTTAGCCTCTTCTGCGGGGAATGCAGTTGAAGTGCGTGAAGCAGTTCGTTTCTTAACTGGAGAGTACCGTAACCCTCGCTTACTTGAAATTACCTTGGCTTCTTGTGCTGAAATGCTGGTACTCGGTCACTTAGCGAAAGATAGCGATGAAGCACGCACTAAACTGATGGCGGTGCTCGATAACGGTAAAGCTGCGCAGTGCTTTGGCAAAATGGTCAAAGGTTTAGGCGGTCCTGCTGATTTCGTCGAAAATTATGATCATTACCTTGATAAAGCCGAGATCATTAAACCTGTTTACGCACTAGAAAGTGGTGTGGTATCGGCAATGGATACTCGTGCAATTGGTATGGCTGTTGTGGGCATGGGTGGCGGACGCCGCGTTGCAACAGACAGCATTGATTACGCGGTGGGTTTTGACCAATTTATCCGTTTAGGCGAAGTCGCTGATAGCAACAAACCACTGGCTATGATTCATGCGCGTAACGAAGAGCAGTGGCAAGAAGCGGCAAAAGCCTTACAAAACGCCATTAAAGTGGGCGGAGAATATACACCAACACCAGATGTTTACCGTCAAATTCGTGCAGAAGACGTGTAACACGCTGGTTGGAGAGAGCAATGAAAAGAGCATTTATTTTAGTATTAGATTCATTTGGTATTGGCGAAGCGGCAGACGCAGAAAAGTTCGGTGATGTCGGTTCAGATACGCTTGGTCACATTGCAGAGCAATGTGCAAAAGGCGATGCAGATAATGCAGACCGTAAAGGGGCGTTAACCTTACCAAACTTATCCAAATTAGGTTTGGCGATGGCTCACAAAGAGTCAACTGGGCATTTTGCTCCAGGGTTGGATGCCAACGCTGAGATTATTGGTGCCTATGGTCATGCGGCAGAGTTGTCATCAGGTAAAGATACGCCATCAGGTCACTGGGAAATTGCCGGCGTGCCTGTGCTGTTTGAATGGGGCTACTTTAGCGATAAGCAAAACAGCTTCCCCAAAGAGCTTACCGACCGAATTCTAAAGCGTGCTAACCTTCCTGGCTTTTTGGGTAACTGCCATGCTTCTGGTACGCAAGTATTAGATGATTTAGGCGAAGAACACATGAAGACGGGTATGCCGATTTTCTATACGTCTGCTGATTCAGTATTCCAAATTGCTTGTCATGAAGAAACGTTTGGTCTTGATCGTTTACTTGAACTTTGCCAAATCGCTCGTGAAGAATTGGAAGATTACAACATTGGTCGTGTTATCGCTCGTCCATTCATTGGCCCTAAAGCGGGAGAGTTCGCGCGTACCGGTAACCGTCGTGATCTTTCTTTAGAGCCACCTGCGGCTACTGTGTTGCAAAAATTGGTTGATGAGAAACAAGGCAACGTCGTTTCTATTGGTAAAATTGCCGATATCTATGCCAACTGCGGTATTACGAAAAAAGTAAAAGCAACAGGTATTCCTGCGTTGTTTGATGCAACTTTAGAGCAAATTAAAGTTGCGAAAGATAACACCATTGTCTTTACTAACTTTGTTGATTTCGACTCAGCTTATGGCCACCGTCGCGATGTGGCAGGTTATGCGGCTGCACTTGAATATTTTGATAATCGTCTGCCAGAAGTATTGGCGCTTATGGAAGAAGACGACATCCTCATCCTAACGGCGGATCACGGTTGTGACCCAACTTGGCCGGGTACGGATCATACTCGTGAGCACATTCCTGTATTAGTGTATGGCCAAAAAGTGGCTGCAGGATCGTTGGGCTGTCGTGATACCTTCGCAGACATCGGTCAATCTATCGCGCAGTACTTTGGTACTTCGGCAATGGATTATGGTAAGAACTTTCTTTAAGTGCTCATTGCATTTTTGAATATGAATAGAGAGGGTACTCTCTATTCTTTCGTCAATTTTAGATAAAGGATATTTTCAATGGCAACTCCACATATTAACGCGGAAATGGGTGCATTCGCTGACGTCGTTTTAATGCCTGGTGACCCACTTCGTGCAAAATACATTGCAGAAACTTTCCTCGATGATGTCCTTCAAGTGTGCGATGTTCGTAACATGTTTGGTTACACTGGTACTTATAAAGGCCGTAAAATTTCAGTAATGGGACATGGTATGGGTATTCCATCATGTTCTATCTATGTGACCGAGCTGATTAAAGACTTTGGTGTGAAAAAGATTATCCGTGTTGGTAGCTGTGGCGCAGTAAGTGAAGACATCAAAGTACGTGATGTTGTGATCGGCATGGGCGCATGTACGGATTCAAAAGTGAACCGTATTCGCTTCAAAGATCACGATTTCGCTGCAATAGCCGATTACAAAATGGTAAAGGCGGCTGAAGAAGCAGCAACGGCTCGTGGCATTGATGTCAAAGTAGGCAACCTATTTTCAGCTGAGCTTTTCTACACACCTGATCCAGAAATGTTTGATGTAATGGATAAGTACGGTATCGTTGGTGTGGAAATGGAAGCGGCAGGTATTTATGGTGTTGCTGCTGAATACGGCGCAAAAGCATTGACGATTTGTACCGTATCTGATCATATCAAAACAGGTGAGCAAACGACTTCAGAGGAGCGTCAAAACACCTTTAATGAGATGATTGAAATAGCCTTAGATTCAGTATTAATTGGTGATGCACAGTAATTAATGTGCTCTGATTAAGATCTTTAATCATTAGCTCAAATAAAAAACCTCAGCGTTAACACTGAGGTTTTTTTATCGCTACATATTGATGGTTAAGAGAGGTCATCAACATTTTGTAGTAACAGGTTTTCGCCTTTATTTTTCGGTTTACGACGTAGTACTAACGTCAGTAACACTCCGCTGACAAAACTGGTTAGCAGCATCAGATACATATAGCGATCGCTTTTTCTGTAGTGGTGGTCCGAAATAGCAGTAACCTTGCCAGTTTCAAAGGTTATACGGACAAAACCAATAATGCTACCGTCGTGGTAAACGGGCTCTACAAGTTGCTGACGGCCGATGCGAGCGGTTTCCAGCGGTGTATCTAACCCTAACACTTCCCTAACGCTTAGCGCACTTTCGCTGGCTGCGAGCTTGATACCTTCTGCATCATAAATGGTGGCATCAAACACTAAGCTGTCTTGCGCCAACTGGTTGGTTAATGCAAGTAAGCGCTCTTGGTCTTGTTCGGCAATCATGTTACCTGCTGATAGCGAGGCTTGTGAAATGAGCACATTAGTGAGCGTCTCTAGCTGGTTGGCTTGAATTCGTTCATTTCCTTTGCTGATCACGACACTGTTTTGTACGGTAAAGAAAAACATCCCGGCTAAGAAAACAACCGTGATCACGCGGATTGCGACACGAAATGAAAATAATGAGCCATCCATAATCAACCTAACGGAATTAATTGAAACTTTGCCCATATTGATACTTGCGTTTTTAAATTGCAATAGGGTAACGTCTTGCTAATAGAGCCTGATGAGAGATACTCGAAATAAAATAAAGTGGCGATCAATTTTTTTGATGACACCTTGTTCATTGAGGCTGAAAGCATTAACTAAGGAATGATAAACATGGATGCGCTAAAAACCTTGCCAATTAAAAGGCATACCACACTACTTAACCGTTTACCTGAGACTCGTTTCTCTTCTCAATTAGATAAGTCTAAAGCGAGCTGGATTATTTTCGCACCGTATTTATCGACCCAATGTTTTGATGATATTGACTTCTTTACCGGATATTACAATCCGGTGCTTGATATGTGGAAGGTCGGTCACTACGAAGTCGCGTTAATGGCGGGGAAGTTCACTAATGAACATGAAAAGGTTTTACAAGGTCTTGAAATCGACTATGCGCGCTTAAATGAAGTGCCTGACTTATCGAAACCGGGTCTTATTGTGATGGATATGGATTCAACGGCTATTCAAATTGAATGTATTGATGAGATTGCCAAGTTAGCCGGGGTTGGAGACGAGGTTGCTGAAGTGACAGAGCGAGCGATGCAGGGGGAGTTAGATTTTGAGCAAAGCCTGCGCCAGCGGGTAGCTAAGCTCGCCGGAGCGGATGAATCGATTCTTGAAAGTGTACGCTCCACATTGCCTTACATGCCAGATCTCAAAGAATTTGTTGCCACTTTAAATGCATTGGGCTGGAAAACGGCGATAGCATCGGGCGGTTTTACCTATTTCTCGGACTATTTAAAAGAGGTTTTACAGCTCGATCATGCTCAATCAAATACGCTTGAAATTATAGACGGCAAGCTAACGGGCAAGGTGTTAGGCGATGTTGTCTCTGCTCAAACCAAGGCTGATATATTGCATGAACTCGCCGAAAAATATGATATTGAAGTGCACAATACGGTGGCAGTCGGTGATGGTGCCAATGACTTAGTAATGATGTCAGCCGCTGGGTTGGGGGTGGCTTATCATGCAAAACCGAAAGTAGAAGCACAAGCGCAAAGCGCAGTGCGTTATGCTGGTTTGGGGGGCGTGTTGTGTATTCTTTCTGCTGAACTGGTCAAAAAACAAAAAATCAGTTGGCAAGCGAAGCCTTAGTCTGTTGCTGTCACTAATGATGAAAAGAGCGCAGAAAACAGCGCTCTTTTTAAAGAGTTAGTTCTAAACGAATTAATATTTCATCAGTAATATCAACAAGTTCCCCATATCCGACAATGGCAGTGATCTCTTTTTCTAAAGCTCGGGCGTGGTGAATGCTGATTTGTGCAAGCTCATTAAGATCACTGCGCAGTAGTGTTGTTATGGGGTCAAATACTGGTGCACTGCAAATACGCAACACGTAGATTTCCCCCATCAGCTGCGCTTTTTGAATGAAGGCAATGCGTTCTTTGGTGCTTTCAAAATCACTCAACAGCTTAGATTGGATTGATTGAATACGCCCGCCAAATTTGATCGCCGCGATATACACTTCATTATATTGAGGTGTTGCCCCCTCGATACGCTTCATAGGTTTGGCTAGCAATGTATTGGTGTGGTTTTTAAAAATCGGTTCCAATGAAATTCGATGCTCTTGTCCAAGTTTAGCAAGCAATACCAAATGCGGGGGAAGCGGGTAGTTAACGCCGATTACTTTCGGTCGGAGGTTCACCCCATGTTTATCAATAAATATCGGGGTGCTGATCATCTTATCCAATAAAATATTGTGTAGCCCTTCCAAAAGCTGGTGGCTTGGCAAAACTTCTTCTTTGGCTGGTAGTTTGTCTTGATTATTTTCAATAAGACTATTGAAAAAAGCGATCGTTTTGGTTGTTTGAGTATTGTCTTCGATCATCAATTGCAAACGACGGCCTTCAGGACCAATGCGCACTACGCTGTAAGGAACACGATTGAGTGGTAATTTTTTATCATAGAGTTGCAGCTCGCGGAAATTGACGCTGACTGTATCTCCAGCCTTCACTGTTAGCGGCGTATCTACAATTAAGCTTAGCCCTCGCTTTGATAAGTCGACAGTATAACCTTCAGCCGTAGCATCCCCTTTGCTTGATATAATGAGAGGTGATTTGAGACTATAGCGGGGTTCTTTTCTACGCGAGCGAGCATCGAAATAAATACCGGTTGGTTCACCAATGATTTTTCTTGAGTGTCTGAACGCATTGAGTTCGCTATTCGCTAACTTAGGCTTGTCGATCAGTAGATAATCTTTGGCGGACTGTTCATCACCAATTTCTTGCAATATCCCGCAGTGGGTCAGCTCACTGGAGCGATCTGATAGTTCACTGGCATGATTAGCAAGTTCTTTGCGTTCTTCATCTGAAAGCTCAAAGACGAATAAACGAAATGCTTTCCAGCTGTCGCGACGAGCTCCGACATGCCAGAACATTTTACGTTGTTCACGACTTGCTTCTGGCATCATCATTGAGAAGAACAGCGTCTTACCTTGATGCTCATGCTTGAATGAATACATCACGTTATTACTACCGCGAACTCCCGGTTTAGTCAGTTGCTGCATGCGCTCTTTTTTAAATAAAGAACCGAGAGCCTGCTGATTGCGCTCATCATGCCAATATTGCCAGATTGGTTGATTATTCTCTGTCAGCAATACGAGTTTTAGTTCATCACCGCTAAAAAAGACGGGTAGGTTACAGGTATGTTTAAGATAAGTATGTTCGTAACCACGGGTGCGAGCTCTAATTAACTTGTCTTGGTTATCATGACGCGCTTTTTGCGAATTATTCTGAAGAGCTTCGTCGATAACCTTTTCGATGACATCGGTGTCAGAAAGCTTCAAGGTTCGTAAAAACTTAACCGCATCGTTATCGTAGGACTCTTCAATCCCAAGGATGCGATATTCAATGGTATTGTGTAGGCCAACTACTTCAGACGATTTATTAAGCTCTGAAAAATGAACCTTAATAACTTCGCCCAATTTGTAGTCGAATGCAGCCGGAACTTTGAACTTTGCACCTGAAGCTGAGAGATCAACACTTAAACCATTCACTAGCTGCTTATTTTGTAAGTGGATTTCAACTTGAGATGTCACTCTTAAGCGATTTTCTTGACGTTTAAGGTCATAACCAAGTTTGACGGGCTCTGCTTCAAAGAGGGAATTCGCATTGGCTGATTTTTGTGGATTGTTAGTGCCGCGCTGCTGCATGACTCGAAAGTTATTACGAGTATTATTTAACGCTTCCCATACACCATCGGTATAAGAACCAAATTTTTTAATGCTCTTATGATAGGCATTGAATGCAACATCATCTAACCAATGCTTACGACCATCTAATAAGTATTCTCGGCACTCGCCCTGCACTCGTCCTCGTAAGTCGATACTTCTAATACAAGGAGCCATAAGGCGGTTGAGTTCCATCTTTACCAATAATTTGACCGACGGCGGCTCATCTTCTGTCATTTGTAACAAAAGGTATTCAAAATCGGTGGAACCATAAGCCGGAATCAAACGCTCGGCGATTGATAGAATTTCAGATTGCTGCATACTTTTCTGCTAAAGTGTTGCTCTCATAGGTTAATCGGCACAGTTATCATAATCTTTAGTTATCTGTAGCGAAGGTTCAACCTTTATTTAAACAGAAATTAACCTGCATCACTGCAATATATTTTATTGGCTTACTATTTGAGCCAATTGATTATAAATGAACGGCAATAAATCAGAATGGTTGAGGGCACATGGCAAAAGTAAAACGCGCATATGTTTGTAATGATTGCGGAGCCGATTTCCCGCGTTGGCAAGGTCAATGTGGCGCATGTGGTGCTTGGAACACCATCTCTGAGGTTCGTTTGGCAGCATCTCCCCAAGTTGCGCGTAATGAGCGTTTAAGTGGTTATGCCGGCGCGGTGTCTGAATCGCAAGTACAAGTGCTTTCGGAGATCAACTTACAGGAAGTGCCTCGCTTCTCCAGCGGCTTTAAAGAGCTTGATCGCGTATTGGGTGGTGGTGTCGTTCCTGGTGCCGCGATACTGATTGGTGGTAATCCAGGAGCAGGTAAATCAACCCTGTTACTGCAAACCATGTGTCAGCTTTCAGCTTCAATGCCAACCTTATATGTGACCGGTGAAGAGTCGTTGCAGCAAGTTGCGATGCGCGCTTCAAGGCTAGGACTGCCCAAAGATAATCTGAAAATGTTGTCTGAAACTAACGTTGACCGCATTTGCCAAATAGCAGAAAAAGAACAACCGCGAATTATGGTGATAGATTCTATTCAGGTTATGCATGTCGCTGATGTTCAATCATCACCGGGTACGGTTGCTCAAGTTAGAGAGTCTGCAACAGCGCTCACTCGTTATGCTAAGCAAAATAACGTAGCAGTGTTTTTAGTCGGACACGTAACCAAAGATGGAACGTTAGCTGGACCGAAAGTTCTGGAACACATTATTGATTGCTCGGTATTGCTTGATGGTGGAACCGATACTCGTTTTCGAACCTTGCGTAGCCATAAAAATCGATTTGGTGCGGTTAATGAACTCGGTGTGTTTGCGATGACTGGTCAAGGTTTACGTGAGGTAAGTAACCCTTCTGCTATTTTCCTATCACGCGGTGAAGAAGATACATCCGGCAGTTCTGTGATGGTGGTGTGGGAAGGAACTCGCCCATTACTGGTTGAAATCCAAGCACTGGTCGATTACTCCCAACTTGCTAATCCAAGACGAGTCGCGGTTGGTTTGGAGCAAAACCGTTTGTCATTATTGCTTGCGGTGCTGCATAAGCATGGCGGTTTACAAATGGCAGACCAAGATGTATTTGTGAATGTCGTTGGTGGAGTGAAAGTAACGGAAACGAGCGCCGATTTAGCATTATTAATGGCCCTGCTTTCTAGTTTTCGCGATAAACCGCTGCCCAAAGATGTGGTCGTATTCGGTGAGGTAGGGTTGGCTGGCGAGATTCGGCCGGTGCCTAGTGGTCAAGAGCGTCTCAATGAAGCATTTAAACATGGTTTCAAAAGGGCAGTAGTACCTATGGCAAATATGCCTAAAGGTGGCATTGCTGGCATGCAAATACACGGAGTGAAAAAATTGTCAGAAGCAATAGAAGCGTTTGATGAGTTGTAATTTCGTATGAGCTTTAGTTTTAAATGCAGCAAATGATGTGAATTTAGCTATCCTTCTTAGGTAGTGAAATACGCTGAAATTACGTAAATCAGATAAATTGATATCGTTTGATTTTGGCATGCAGTAACATAGACAAGTTTTTTTTCTTCTAGAGCACGCAGAGCTATCAGTCTTGACAGATTGTGGTATACTCTGCGCGCAATTTATATCCTATTAACAGAGTAAGACAATGGCAGATTTATCGAAATACAGAAACATTGGTATTTTCGCGCACGTTGATGCGGGTAAAACAACTACCACTGAGCGTATCCTTAAGCTAACTGGTCAAATCCACAAAACTGGTGAAGTACATGATGGCGAATCGACCACTGACTTCATGGAACAGGAAGCTGAGCGCGGTATTACAATCCAGTCAGCAGCTGTAAGTTGTTTCTGGAAAGGCCACCGTTTCAACGTTATCGACACCCCGGGACACGTTGACTTCACTGTTGAAGTTTATCGTTCTCTTAAAGTGCTTGATGGCGGTATCGGTGTATTCTGTGGTTCAGGCGGTGTTGAACCTCAGTCTGAAACTAACTGGCGTTACGCGAACGATTCAGAAGTATCTCGTCTGATCTTCGTTAACAAACTAGACCGTATGGGTGCAGACTTCTACCGCGTTGTTGAGCAAGTTAAAAAGGTTCTTGGCGCTCGTCCACTAGTGATGACTCTACCAATCGGTATCGAAGACAACTTCGTCGGTGTGGTTGATATCCTAACTCGTCAAGCTTACGTTTGGGATGAAACAGGTCTTCCTGAAAACTACACAATTCAAGATATCCCAGCGGATATGGTTGATGACGTTGAAGCTTACCGCGAAGAGATGGTTGAAACGGCTGTAGAGCAAGACGACGATCTTATGGAAGCTTACATGGAAGGTGAAGAGCCTTCTATCGAAGATATCAAACGTTGTATCCGTAAAGGTACTCGTGATCTAGCATTCTTCCCAACATTCTGTGGTTCTGCATTTAAGAACAAAGGTATGCAACTAGTACTTGATGCTGTGGTTGATTACCTACCAGCTCCAACAGAAGTTGATCCACAACCTTTGATGGACGAAGAAGGCAACGAAACTGGCCGTCACGCTATCGTTTCTGCTGATGAAACTTTCAAAGCACTAGCATTTAAGATCATGGACGACCGTTTCGGCGCCCTAACTTTCGTTCGTATTTACTCAGGTAAACTGAACAAAGGTGACACCATCCTTAACTCGTTCACTGGTAAAACAGAACGTGTTGGCCGTATGGTTGAGATGCAAGCGAATGATCGTAATGAACTGACTTCTGCACAAGCGGGTGACATCATCGCTATCGTGGGCATGAAAAACGTTCAAACTGGTCACACGCTATGTGATCCAAAAGACGAAGTTACTCTAGAGCCTATGGTGTTCCCTGCACCTGTAATCTCTATCGCAGTACAGCCTAAAGATAAAGGCGGTTCTGAGAAAATGGGTATCGCGATCGGTAAAATGGTTGCAGAAGATCCAACGTTCCAAGTTGAAACTGACGAAGATTCAGGCGAAACCATCCTTAAAGGTATGGGCGAACTTCACCTAGACATCAAAGTAGATATCTTGAAGCGTACTTACGGCGTTGACCTAATCGTAGGTAAACCACAAGTAGCTTACCGTGAAACTATCACTCAAGCAGTTGAAGATAGCTACACGCATAAGAAACAGTCTGGTGGTTCTGGTCAATTCGGTAAGATCGACTACCGTATCAAACCTGGTGAAGTGAACACTGGCTTTACGTTCAAATCAACAGTTGTTGGTGGTAACGTACCTAAAGAATTCTGGCCTGCAGTTGAGAAAGGCTTCAAGTCAATGATGAACGAAGGTGTTCTAGCTGGCTTCCCAGTTCTTGACGTTGAAGTTGAACTGTTCGACGGTGGTTTCCACGCAGTTGACTCATCAGCTATCGCATTTGAAATCGCAGCGAAAGGCGCATTCCGCCAGTCTATGCCTAAAGCAGGTGCACAACTTCTTGAGCCTATCATGAAAGTTGACGTGTTCACTCCAGACGATCACGTTGGTGATGTTATCGGTGACCTTAACCGTCGCCGTGGTATGATCAAAGACCAAGAAGCTGGTGTAACTGGCGTTCGCGTTAAAGCTGACGTACCACTATCAGAAATGTTTGGCTACATCGGTACACTACGTACTATGACATCAGGCCGTGGTCAGTTCTCTATGGAGTTCTCACACTACTCTGCATGTCCTGCTAACGTTTCTGAGCAAGTAATTGCTGAAGTGAAAGCACGTAAAGAAGCTGAGAAGAAGTAATTCTTTAAATAAGCTAATACGTAAAAACCCCGCAAGCGAAAGCTTGCGGGGTTTTATTTTTTATAACAGTGAATTAGTGTTGATTTAAACAAAGGAATGACGTTTCTGAATTGATACCAATCGTAGTAAATAACGGTGCAACCTAGTTTACTTAGCCTTTTAGATTGACATAAATCTCTTCTACTTTAACGCGTGCCCATTCCGTTTTCCGTAAGAACTTAAGGCTAGACTTAATGCTAGGGTCTTTTTTAAAACAGTTGATGTTGACCATATAGCTGAGTTCTTCCCAACCGTAATGTTCAACCAGTTCTGTCAGTAGCTTTTCCAAAGTAATGCCGTGTAGCGGATTGTTGGTTTGTGTCATGGGATATCTTTTCTGTTTGATTTTTTCTCAGTATAACAGCCAAGGTTATGCTATCTAGAGTAGAAAAGCTTCTCGAATCGAAAAATGGGTAAATACGCTTTAAAACAAGCATAGAAAAAAGGCTAATAAAATTATTAGCCTTTACTTGTAGCCTGTTAGATATGGTTATTCTTCCCACACAATAAGTTGACCTTTCGGCCAGTTATGGCCAATCTCATGATATTTCTGCTCCAATACATGACGTTTGATTTTTAATGTTGGAGTAAGGACGCCGTTTTCTATCGACCATGGATCTTTGATCATTAGGACTCCTTTAATTTGCTCATGAGATTCCAGCTCTGAATTCATGCGAGTAATGACTTTCTTCGTAGTTCGCTCATATCGGGCGCGATCGAAATGAGGAAAATTATGTGGAACGACAAGTAAGATAGGTGCGGGAAGCCCTAAACCTATCAAGCACATCATTTCAACTCGACTGTATTCAAATAACTTATTTTCAATTGGGACAGGGGCAACAAACTTACCTTTGGCGGTTTTGAAGGTGTCTTTTTTACGACCCTGAATGGTTAGATAACCTTCTGCGTCAATAAAACCAATATCTCCAGTGTGTAGCCAACCTTCTTTATCAAATGACTCTTGGGTTGCAATGTCATTTTTGTAGTAACCAGAAAATAAGCCGTTACCACGAACCATGATTTCATTGTCACTAGCAATCTTTAGTTCAATACCTGGGCCTGCTTGTCCAACGGAACCAATTTTATCGGCTCTAAATGGGTAGTTGAGGGTGCTATAGGCAAATGACTCTGTCATCCCCCACGCTTCGGTAATATTTAATCCAATACTGTGGTACCACTCTAACAGTGATGGCGATACCGGAGCACTACCGCAGCCTAAAACACGTGCATGATTTAATCCTAAACCCTCGGCTAGTTTCTTTTTGATCAGTGAGTTTACAAAAGGAATTTTAAGCAGAAAATTGAGCTTTTTCTGGGGCAGCTTATCTTGAATGCGTTGTTGGAACAGTGTCCATAAACGAGGCACTGAAATAAACAGAGTAGGACGCTGCATTTTTACATCTTCAATAAAGGTGTCCAATGACTCTGGAAATGCAGTAGGAACCCCGCCCATAATTGATGACCCAAAGATATAAACCCGTTCAGTGATGTGTGCCAATGGTAAATAAGAAAAAAGGCGATCATCTTCTTGGATACCAATGTGATTAATCAATTGTTGGGCTGACCAGCAAAAGGCACCATATGTCAGCATAGCACCTTTTGGTAAACCAGAAGTTCCAGAGGTATAGACTATCGACATCAGCTTGTTGTCGTGATGTTGAGGTCGTAATTGACTTGGTTGATGCTGTTCCATGAGTGAAGTGAATTGATATTTGCACTTTGGCGCAGAATCGTAGGGCAAAGCGATACTGATGAGATCAGGCATGTCTTGTAAAACCTGACTTGTCGCCTTGGCATCATCAAGCTTTCCCGCGAGCAAAATTTTACTTTCACTGTGCGTGATACAATACTCGATGGTATCGGCCCCAGCGGTTGGGAAGATAGGAACGCTGATAAAGTCACCGAGCATCATTGCCAAATCACAAATAAACCATTCGGCGCAGTTTTTTGAAATTAAGGCGATTTTATCTTGCGGCTTGGCCCCCAGTTCTTGTAGCGCAGACACCAGCGTAAGGGCTTTGTCGGCCACTTCGGCATAGGTGTATTCAACAAATTTCCGGTTGATAATTTGTTTTAGATAAACCTGATTTGGGCGTTCCTGTGCCCATTTTAAGATCATCTCATTGGGTGGTGGGAGAGAGCAGGTTTGTTTGCTTAACTCGTTAGGCTGAATCATTCTCTAACTCCATGTTATTGGCAAAATCATTATTGTTGTTATGTTAATTTCTTGTTAACTCTATCATGCTGAAATGATTGAGTGAAAGGAGATTTTCTCTTTGTTTGTCGGAATTTTGACCAAGGTAAAATTTAATGAAATGAATGTGTTTGTCGAAACACACCTGGGCTAACCCCTGTTTTTTTCTTAAACATTCGTGAAAAATAGGACACATCTTTGTAGCCACATTGGTAAGCAATATATTCAATTTTACAGTTAGGCTCACTGATCAATAAACGCTTTGCATTAGCAATTCTTTTAAAAGTTAGATAATCAATAAAACTTCTTCCCGTATATTTGTGAAATATTTTCGAAAAATAAGTGACTGAATAGTGACAATGATCAGCAATGTCTTTTTCTTGTATAGGGTTAGCTATGTGTTGTTCAATGTATTGAATGGCTTTGACTAAATCGTCACTAACTCGGTTATTTAGTGTTTGGTTATGATCATTTAATCTTGCTTTGACTTTATCAAAATCATAAATTAGGTAACTTTGAATCCTATCTAGCTCTAAATTATAATCTAATTGATTTGTTTTTATTTTTTCGAAAATAAAATCGCTATTCGTTATTTTACATTCACCATGGTGTACAATAACTAATTTGCGATTTAAATTTTTACACAAATTAATAGCAGAATTAAGTAACTCACGGTTTATATCTTGGTTATAAAAAAAGAAACATAGCCTTACCTTAGGATTACTGAGAACAGAAACATCGTCACCACACTCAATAAAGGTGAATCTTTCATTTAGGACTCTAAATATTCGTTTTGGCAGCAGAGCCAGTGGCTGTCCTATCCAATAGAGTGTATTGTCTGCCATCATGCATTATCCATCGCATCATACTAACTTCAAACTACTCCTTTTAGGTTAGATGTAGCTTAAGAAAGTACAAGTCATACCAGCAAAATGCCATAGATAATTATCTTAAAAAGTAAGTTGTATTGGATTTTTTGTAAGATTTCATTGAGTAAATTTCTTTTTATATCAATGAAATGGTTAATTTTATGGTAATGGAAGTAGTTGCCTAAACGTTTGTGTTGCTTTATGGCAATAAAGTACCAAAACTAGACATAAATATCATAACTGATAGTTTTATTTTTAACTAACGTTGTTAGTAGCAATCAATTTGTTGTATTGCAGTTTGGAAGGAGACCGAGCGATGAAACGATTTTATGAGCAAGTAAAGACCTTTATGCAAGATGAAGAAGGCCTTTCTGTTGTCGAGTATGTGGTAGGTGCCGCATTGTTGGTTGGTGCTTTGAGTGCAGTCTTCAGCACTTTAGGTACGAGCTTAACAAGTAGCTTATCAAGTAGCTTAAGTAGCATTGGTAGTTCTGGTTCATAGCTTGTTGAATATTAAAGACTCTTAATGTGGTGTTTAACTTTTTTTGACCAAAGAAGGGAATTTATTTCCTTCTTTGCTAATCAGCTAATTAATCGAGGTTAAATATGTCATTTTTGCGTAAGCTATACTTTTTCCTCGAAGATGAATCGGGTTTGTCAGTTGTGGAGTATGTTGTAGGTGCGGCATTATTGGTTGGCGTTTTGACCGCGTTTTTCAGTTTTCAAGGTGATCTACTTAACCAGACTCTGGCTGGTGTTTTTAACTAAGGTAACTGATTGGCTAAATTTATCATTATCTATTAGATTTTAACTATTAATTATTTATCCCTAAGGTATTTGCTATGAATACTTACATGATGTTGGTTATATGGGGATTACTTATTGTTATTGCTATCTTTGACTTAAAAGAGAATCGTATTCCAAATAAATATTTATTACTGATTATTTTTTTTACGTCTATGCTTAAATTAACGAATCAAGAAGTCATATCAACCTCTTTTATTAATGGTTTTCTCGGTGCGAGTATAATGTTTTTTGGCGCATTAATTTTACACTTGATTAAAGCGTTAGCGCCTGGTGACGTCAAACTTTTAGGTTGTATTGGCTATTTAGTCGGATGGGGGAATTTAGCCACTACCAGTTACTGGTTAGTTATTGCTAGTGGAATGATTGCTGCTCTTTTTGGTCTTTTTATGGTTGCCGGTGAGGGTGCCATCATTCGCAGCAAAAAAAATCACTATCTCTCTCTTTTTTTAGGTGGCCGTTTTAATTTTTTTCATGGTGATACCGGTGGGAAATTACGTATGCCATTAGCACCTTCTGTGGTTGTCGGCCTAGCGCTTAGCCACTATTTTTGATTGTTATCTGGGGGCACTATGGAAAGTCATGCCAATAGCCAGCATAGGGAAATCTTAATTCCGCAGACCGAACCACCGAAAGTGCCCACCGCGTTTGATGAACTAAAGATACCTAAAGTTGTACTAGAAAACCTGCTGATCAAACACTTGGCCGCTTATCCAAAATCAGACCTGTTAGCTTTAACAAAGCTGATGGCGATTAGTAGCTATATGATCGAAGATCTACTCGCGAGTCTAAGAAAAAAATCACTGGTTGAAGTTTTCCAGCCGGATATTGGAAGTTTTGCGGCTCAATCTACAGGGCAAGTGCGTTATGGTTTGTCAGAAATGGGTAGCCAAGAGGCGGATGCCGCCTTCATCAAGGATGCCTATCTAGGTCCCGCTCCAATATGCCTTGCTGATTACCATGATATGGTTGAAGCGCAGGATGTGAGAAAAAATCCGATAACAAGGCCGGATGTGGAATACGCACTTAAAGATGTTTTAGGTGTGCAACGAATGATTTCAGTTCTAGGGCCTGCGATAAATTCAGGTCGAGCGTTACTTTTATACGGTGGTGCTGGGACAGGTAAAACATTTGTTGCAACACGCATTCTCAATTCATTAAATACTTCGGTTTACATTCCTTATGCTGTATATGCGGCAGGGAACATCATCAAAGTTTTTTCCTCTCAGCACCATCACAAAGTTTCTCAACAAGACAGCCAATCTATTGCTTACAAAGAACAGTATGATCGGCGCTGGGTTTTGTGTGAAAGACCCAGCGTACAAGTAGGTGGAGAGCTGACCATGGAGATGCTTGAAGTCAATCATACGGAACATAATCGTGTATGGATGGCTCCACTGCAAATGATGGCAAATAATGGCATTTTGATTATTGACGATTTAGGTCGTCAGCCGATGCCTGTGGATACTCTATTGAATCGCTGGATAGTGCCGATGGAGTATTTTTACGATTACTTATCACTACCCAATGGTCAACAAATATCCATTCCATTTATTTTGACACTCGCATTTTCAACCAATTTGGATCCTGAAAAGATCAGTGATCCTGCATTTCTAAGACGGTTGGGTTACAAGATTCAGTTCCAGCCGTTACCTCAAGAAAGTTACATCGAGCTTTGGCAGCGAGTATCGAAAAGTCGTTCGCTAGCCATTAATGATGCAGTTCTTGATGCGGTACTTAATCTTCATAAAAATCATAACATCGGCTATTTCCCATGTTTACCTAAAGATCTGATCGGTATTTGCAGAGACATTATTGTGTTTGAAGCCTCTGAACTGGTGTTAACGCCAGATCTCGTCCAACAAGCTTGGGAAGTGTATTTCACAGCCGATGGCAACGGAGGTGGTGCAAGATGACTAGAAAACAAGTGATAATATTGTTTTTATTGTCGATTTTATTTGGTCTTGGCGCTGTGTTCTTTGCCAAGAAATGGATGGAAGGACAGGCGCAACCTCAAGTTGAGGTCGAAGTTGTTGAACGTGAACCTGTCGTTATTGCAGCTCAAGATATTGAGGCAGGAGCCGTAATTGAAGAGCAACATGTGATGACTAAATTATTGGAGAAAAGTTGGCGCAATGACGATCAATTTACCTCTAGTGAATTGCTGGTTGGCAAAGTAGTTGCCACAACGATATATCAAGGTGAAATATTGTCATCGTTAAGGCTTAGCACGCCAGGTGAAGGGTCAACACTAGCAGCATTAATTCCAGAAAATAAAAGAGCGGTAACCATCCGTGTAAATGACGTTATCGGTGTGGCGGGTTTTCTATTGCCAGGTAACCGAGTCGATATTCTTAATACTATGAAGTATGGCGCTAATTCTGCAACCACACTGACTGTGCTTAAGGACATTAAAGTGTTGGCGGTTGACCAAACAGCGAAAACCAAAGAGAACAAGCCAATCATTGTTCGGGCTGTGACTTTGGAAGTGACCCCTAAAGAAGCGGAAAAATTATTGTCAGCTCAGAGTAAAGGGCTAATACAGCTTGCATTACGAAACCCTCACGAGCCTGAAGAAAAAGTGGTGAAGCGCTACATTCCACCGCCAAGCGTTACCATTATCAAAGGGACTAATTCTTCAAATATTAAAGTCAAGGATTGAGGTGGAATATGAAAATTATCACAACAGTATTATTGACCACCTTATTTATCTGCACTTCAGCTTTCGCTGTGTCACAAGTCGGTAAGGTGGTTAGTGTACCGCATCACAAATCCACTTATGTGAAACTCCCCGCCAAAGCTAGTAGGGTTTCTTTAGGTGACCCTGAAGTGCTGGATATTGTGATGCTCAAATCGAATGAGCTCTTTTTGATCGGTAAAAAACTCGGGTCAACAAACCTAATGGCTTGGAATCGAAGTGGTGAGTTAATTGAGTCGATTGATATAGAGGTGACACATGATTTGAATAGTTTGAAAGCCAAGCTATACGAATTTTTACCCGACGAGAAAATAGAGGTGCACAGTACTCAGAATCGCCTTATTTTAAGCGGTCAAATTAGCTCTCAAGCACAAATGAATATTGCATTAAGAGTCGCAGAAACGTACACCTCAGGTCAGTCTATTGATAAGGAAGGAGAGTCACTCAGCCAACAGGTTGATAAAACGGGTGTGATTAACCTGATGACTATTGGTGGTGCTCAACAAGTAATGCTTGAAGTCACGGTCGCGGAGGTTCAGCGCAGTTTAGTGAGAAAATTTGATGCTAATTTTGCCTTTTTTCAATCTAGCGGTTCAAATTTCAAATGGGGGGCATCTTCGGTTGCATCTGGAATTGCAGGGGCTACGCCTATTTTTGGTGTCCCTAGTATCGGCAATTACGGGATACTAGGCTCTTTTTTGGATGAGAATACTTTTTTTTCATTTTCATTAGATATGGCGAAACAAAATGGAACCGCAAAAGTATTGGCGGAGCCGAATTTAACGGCATTAAGTGGTTCCAAGGCTGAATTTCTCGCCGGTGGTGAGTTCCCTATTCCTGTACCCAATCAAGACGGAATTACCATTGAATATAAAGAATATGGTGTGGGGCTTAAATTTATACCAACCATTTTAAGCGATAAAAAAATCAATTTATCACTGGCGGTTGATGTCAGTGAAATTGCTAACTCAAGCGCTTTAACCTTAGCGCCCGGGGAAACCAATGGGACTTACGTTATTCCTCCGATCACGCGGCGCAGTGCCTCTTCGACGCTAGAGCTTGCTGATGGACAAACTATCGGTATCGCTGGTTTGCTCAGTGAGAATGTACGGGATGTGGCCAGTAAAATGCCGGGCTTTGGTGATATTCCAGTGTTAGGGCAATTATTTAATAGCCAAGAGTTTGTTTCCGGTGAAACGGAATTAGTGATCTTGGTTACCCCAAGGCTTGCACAGCCTATTGATAGAAACCGAATCACCTTACCTACCGATGCCTATGTTGAGCCTACCGATGTGAAGTATTACTTATTAGGTCAAGGCGCCTATATTAAAGCTCCGAATGCACAGAAAACAACAAAGACAGAAGAAGCAATTGAAGGGCTTAATAGCAACCAAGGTGGTTCAGAAGGGTCATTTGGCCACAGTCTGTAGGAGCAAAATATGAAGGTTCAATTAAGAGTATTGATAACTTTATTGACTATACTATTAATATCGGGTTGCGCCAATGAAACCAAGTTGGGGCATCATGTATCGCTCGTCCGTGCTGAGCAAACTTATAATCCTAAAGCATCACAAGATAATTTAGGTGTAGTTCCTACAGGGAGCGGTGAACGAATGGAAGGGGCGTATCAAAGCTATACCGGAAAATCTGAAAGTGATTTATCCAGTAGTGAAAGTGAAAGCCAATTCCTTGATGGGTTTAGTAAATGACCCTAAGGATGCATTATGAGCCACAGAACGAGATCGACATTAGCTCATAAACAGTCGGGATTAGTGTTGGTAGTGATAACGGCAGCGATGGTTGTTTTTATCGCAATTGCCGCCTTTGCAATTGATATTACCCATGTAGTGGTTAACAAAACACGCTTGCAAAATGCTTTGGATTCAGTGGCATTAGCCGCCGCCTCTATTGCCAACTCGACTCGCTCGGAAAGTGACACACAAGCTACGGTTATTCAGGTTTATCAGAAGGTAGTCGCGGCTTCGGGTAATGGTGAACTTGCACTTTCCTCTTCGGGAGATGGTGCCACGCTCAATTTATTAGCCACTGAATACTCATCGACACCCAATAGTGGTTTTTCTGCCGCTTTTCCCCCTTCATCAGCAGAACACATTTATGTACGAGTGAGTGTGAGTGGTTTAGGCATGCCCGAATTTCTCATTCAAGCGTTTAATTTGGAAAAGAGTGTTTCAGCCAGTGCTGTTGCTGGTCCGACTTATGTTAATGATACGACCAATATATTGCCAATTGGCATGTGTGAAGGTGATGAAGCGGGGCCTTCTGGTTACAGCATTGGAACAATCTATGAAATTAAGTCAGGCAGCCAATCATCAGGCGATGGATTAGGCGCAGGAAACTACCATCTGCTTGATATGGGCAGCGGTAAAAGTGACGTCAGTGATGCATTGGTGGGTAAAAATACAACCGTTGTTACTATTGGCGAAGACCTATATACAGAGCCTGGTAATGCTGTTGGGCCAACAGGAAGTATCGACAGCCGTTTTGAAGGGGAAACCTTGGACGGGATCTACTACCCGCCAGATCTGATCATCACCGAACCTAGCACGACCATCACCTTGGATAACCTAGCCAGTTACAACGACTCGGTTGATCCAGATAAATGGTCGTTCGATAAATATCAAACTGACACGAGCGAATGCCTGCTTGATGCTAATTGCGATAAAAGCGGAGCCGTGGCATGGCGGCGCATTCTTCCCGTGCCAATTTTAGACTGTGCATCCTCGACTAAGTCGGGAGGAAAAATCGAATTTCAAGTAAGCAATATTGGTTGTTTTTTCTTGATTCAGCGTTATTCCAGTAATTCTGGTGGGGCGGGTAAACAGAGTATTTTCGGTGAATTTATTGAGCATTGTAGTGTGGTTGAAGGGGGGATTTCGGAAACCACAACCGGTGTGACGCGCATGGTTCTCTTCAAGGACCCTGTAGGGGGTGGGGTATGAGTAGCGTTTCTCAAAAAGGGTTTGCTGCCATTGAGTTATTAATCGCACTGCCGGTTTTACTTTTAATTTTGGTCGCGGTAATAGAGCTATCACGGATGATGCTTGAGCTAAACACGCTCAATAAAGCGGTTCGTATTGGCGCTCGCTATGCGTCTACTCAAACGGATGCGTCTGGCTGTGGTCCTGTCATCGCGATTACTAGCGATATTCAAAAAATGGTCGTTTATGGAACCGTTAATGGCAATAAGTCGCAGCTACGTAATTGGCAAGTCAGTGATGTAGCGGTGAGCTGTGTCGATAATCAATACGTCACGGTGACGACCAGTTATCAGTTTAAACCAAGTATTGCATCGACATTACCATTTTCAGATGCCAGTTTAACGGTGCCGATGAGCTCTTCTTCGATCATGAGGATAAGTCAATGATTAGACGAATCCAACCTATTCAAGGTATCGCGGTGATCGAATTTACCTTGGCCTCATCAGTGCTATTTGTATTGCTGTTTAGCATAATTTCTATTGGCTACTTAATGTTTTCGCTACAGGCGATAAATGATGTCACCCGAAAAGCAGCCCGTTTAGCAGCCGTTTGTCAAATCAGCCAAAGTCAGCAAATTGCATCGTCAGTGGCCGCTAGTAGCGTGATTGCAGGGATTGATGCCGATAGCATTGAAATTGAATATTTAGACCAAGATGGTGCGGTGTTGGCATCACCTACCGCGCAAAATGTGAGGTTTGTCCGAGCAAGGGTTGTCAGCTTAACCTATCAATTGCTCTCGTTATTAGATTTTTTGGGTGAGAGTGGCTTGATCGATATTCCCAGCTTTGAAACGACCATTCCTAGTGAAAGTCTAGGTATTGTTCCGAATGGAACTAACACCAATTGTTAGGAGTTATTTATGGGTGAGGCCGTCCAATTTCCTCGAAACGATAGTAACAAAATAAGATTCAAAACCAATTTATCGATTTGGGTTATCTATTCGAGTGATGTTTTTAAAGTCCATATCCAAAATGAACTTGGACAATGTAGGAACGTGAACTTTGAGCTGATATTTCTTGCCGACTTAGTGGCCGCTAATCTTAGTAAGTTTTCTTCACCAGATTTGATCTTTGTCGAGACAGGGCTTAATTGGGCTCAAAAAGTGGTGGAATTGCATAACTATGATGACAATTCGTCAGAGCAAAATCATGAGGCCGCTTTGGTTGTTTTTGGTGATGAAAGTGATAGTGCGGCATTAAAAATGGCGCTGAGAATTGGCGCGGCTGACTTTATGTCAGACCAAGCCATGCTCGATGAATTCTTGCCGCTGTTAACAAATATCGCGGATGAAAAAGTGATGAATCGGCATTTTGGTGAGCTGTTCATCTTCTTAAATACCAAAGGAGGATCGGGCGCATCAACATTATCGGTCAATACCGCTGTCGACATCGCTCATCGCTATCCAGGCAAAGTGCTGCTATTGGATCTCGATTTGCAGTTTGGAACTATTGACGATTACTTGAACCTGATCCCTAGTTATGGGTTGTCAGATGTCATTGCCAGTGTCGCTGATCTTGATGAAGTCTCGCTTAATAGCCTAGTAACAAAACACTCCAGTGGACTGCACGTACTGAGTTTTAAACATGGAAATAGTCACGATAATTACGATAAAGCCAAAGATATCAGCAAACTTCTTCCTCTATTAAGAGAGATCTATCCCTTCGTTATTATTGATCTTTCGCGAGGGGTCGATCGTCTATTTTCATCGGTTATTTCTCCTGCCACGAAAATATTTCTCGTTACGCAACAAAATCTTGCGGCACTAAAAAATACTAGCCGTATCGCTAAGTCACTGGTGTTTGATTTTGGTTTATCAAAAGAGCAGATGGCGATTTTGGTCAATCGTTATGAAAAACGCCAATCTATCAAGCTCAAAGATGTTCAGGAAACGATTGAAGGGATCGATGTGCAAGTTTTTCCGAACGATTTTAAAGTTGCTGTTGAGGGGGCGAACTTAGGCCGTCCATTCGTCGAAACGAAGAAAGGTAGCCCATTATCCAAATCCGTTATCCAATTTGTATGTAGTCAGCTACCGGATGTTGAGGTTAAGCAAGGATGGTTTAAACGCATTTTCTCTTAGCAGAGCAAGGAGGCACTATGTTTTTCAAACGAAAAAATATAAGCACAGAACTTCAAGAAAAACTCGCAGCGGCAGAACGGCTAGAAGCTCAAGAGGTCAAGCCGAGTGTGGATGAAGGGGAAAATAGGGACCTTTTGCGACATGAAAAAAAGCAACAAGAATCAGAGGCAAAAGATCGCGCAGTCGATGAGGCGAAAAAACAGCTTAGCCAAGAATTAGAAACCAAACATTATTACCATCAAAAGCTGTTGGAGACGTTAGATCTAGGGTTGTTATCAAGCTTAGAAAAAGGCCGAGCAAGAAAAGACCTCCATGATGCAATAGTACAGTTAATGGCCGATGATCAGGCTCATGCTCTGAGTGCCGAAGGGCGTAAAAGGGTGATTAAGCAGATTGAAGATGAAGTGTTTGGTTTAGGGCCTTTAGAGCCACTGCTCAATGACCAAACGGTTTCCGATATTTTAGTTAACGGCCCCAAAAATGTGTTTGTTGAAAGAAAAGGCAAACTTGAAAGAACACCCTACACATTTTTAGATGAGCGCCACCTAAGAAACATCATTGACCGAATTGTCAGCCAGGTTGGACGCCGGATTGATGAGGCATCTCCAATGGTAGATGCCCGCTTATTAGATGGCTCTCGTGTCAATGCGATTATACCGCCTCTCGCCTTGGATGGTTCGTCCATTTCTATTCGCCGTTTTGCTGTCGATCGGCTGACGATGGATAACTTACTTTCGTTTGATTCACTCTCAAAGCAAATGGCCACCTTCGTTGAAGCTGCAGTGAAAGGGGAGCTCAACATCTTAATTTCTGGTGGTACAGGGTCAGGAAAAACTACCACTTTGAATATCTTTTCAGGGTTCATTCCACGCGATCAACGAATTATTACAATTGAAGACTCCGCCGAACTGCAACTTCAACAACCTCATGTTGTGCGTCTAGAAACCAGACCGGCTAACTTAGAAGGCAAGGGTGAAATTAGCCAGCGAGAGTTGGTGAAAAACTCATTACGTATGCGGCCTGATCGCATTGTGCTTGGCGAGGTTCGTGGTAGTGAAGCCGTCGATATGCTGGCGGCAATGAATACTGGGCATGATGGTTCCTTGGCGACCATACATGCTAACACACCAAGAGATGCACTCAGCCGTGTTGAAAATATGTTCTCAATGGCTGGGTGGAATATTTCGACTAAAAACTTACGCTCTCAAATTGCATCGGCTATCCACCTTGTTGTGCAGATGGAACGTCAAGAAGATGGTAAGCGTCGGATGGTGAGTATTTGTGAGATCAATGGCATGGAAGGTGAAGTGATTACCATGTCAGAGCTGTTCAAATTTAAGCGACAAGGTCTTGATGAAGACGGGAACGTGATCGGCTACTACACTTCAACTGGTGTGGTACCAAGCTGTCATGATCAGCTCTCTAAACGTGGCTTTCATCTGCCCTTTGAGATCTTTAATGAAGATTTCCCACAGGAGAGATAACCATGGCAACTGATGATATTACTTTTTTCTTGGTGTTGTTGTTTTTCGCGGTGGTGTTTATTTCTCAAGCATTAATCCTTCCCGCCGCAGGTTCTAAAGCCAAGCATAAAGAGCTGGCTAATCGTCTCAAAGCCACACACTCCAATTTGGATGAAGAAACGCAGACGTTACTTAAAGAGCACTATTTAAAAAGTTTGTCACCGATTGATCGAAAATTGGTGTCGATAAAAATACTGTCTGAATTTAGAAAGTCAGTTGAATTGTCAGGCTTGCATTGGACGTTAGCGCAAACTTTAGGGATAACTACGTTGATGGGCTTTGTGTTAGCGCTGGTGGTTTTGATTATTGGTCAGCCATGGTTTGTCGCTGTTGCCACATTTATCGGTTCTTTCGTCGTGGTTCACTTTTATATCCAGAAAAAAATATCCGACCGACTAGCAAAGTTTGAATCACAATTACCAGAGGCTCTTGATGTTATTCGACGCATGCTACAAGCCGGACAGCCGGTGACACAAGCGTTCAGTGAAGTCGGCAATGAAATGCCTGATCCTGTCGGTGTTGAATTCAAGAATACCTTCAATTTGCTTAATTATGGCTACGATATGCGCTTGGCGATCATGCAAATGGCGGATCGTACCCCGACGGTATCGATGCTCGCCTTTGCCAGTGCAGTATTGCTGCAAAAAGAGACTGGGGGCAATCTCTCTGAAAATTTAGACAAAGTAGGGGCTGTATTACGCTCGCGTTTTAAGTTAGCCAGAAAAATCAAAACCATCTCCGCCGAGAGTCGCATTTCTGCTTGGATATTGGTGCTATCGCCCTTTGCTCTCTTTGTTGGTTTAGCCATTTTTAACCCAACCTATGTTGAACCTCTGTATATGGATCCTCGAGGGATGAAAATCGTCAGTATCGGGGTGGTGAGTCTTGCGATTGGCGCAGTGTGGATCCGTAACATTATCAATTTTGAGGTGTAATGATGGATAACATACTCAACATTCTCTCTAGTTTTAACTTGGATGAACAGACCATGATTCTGAGCCTCATTCTTGTTTCCGTATCTATGCTGGTTTTAACGGCGGGTTTTATTGTTATTGGTTCTAAATCGCCGCTTAAACGTAAACTTCATTCACTGCGAGAAAGTAATTCGTCAGGAACATTAAGAAAATCAGAGCGGTTTGGTAACACATTGGAATCGCTGGTGCCCATTGTGGCGCCTAAAAGTGGCCGTGAACGGGAATCGATTCGTCAAAAGTTGATGCATGCGGGCTTCCACGACAGCTCTACTCTTACCTTTTTTTATGCGGTAAAAGTGATGACATCAGCGGTTGGTGTCGGACTTGCTGGTGGGGTGTTTTTTTTCCAGCCTGATCTCGCTCATCGTGATTTATTGATGATAATTCTAGTCGCTTTGGGTCTATTTGCCCCTAACTTTGTGTTGGGGCGTATGGTCACCAAACGGCAAAGAAGAGTGAGAGCAGGGGTCCCGGATGCCTTAGATTTACTCGTGGTTTGTACAGAATCGGGGCTTGGGTTTAAGGCCGCACTAAGACGTGTTGGTGATGAAATGCTGATTTCTCACCCGGATTTTGCCGATGAATTGCTGACAGTATGTGCCAAAATTAAAGCGGGTGTCGAAATGTCTGATGCCTTTCAAGAGTTGATTCAACGTACTGGTGTGACGGAAATTCAAGGGCTAGTCAGTATGTTGGCTCATGCTTCTCGCATTGGTGGTAGTTTATCTAAAACATTAAGGGATTACACCGAAGATTTTCGTGATAAACGTAACCAAGAAGTGGAAGAAATTGCAGCGAAGATACCCACTAAAATGATATTTCCATTGCTTATGTTTATTTGGCCATGTTTCTTCATTGTTGCTGTGGGACCCGCCATCATAAAATTGCTAGACGCATTAAGCTAATGGAGTGGCTATGAATATCAATAAATCAAATTACATTGTTGGATTATTAATATCGCAACTGTTATACGGATGCGCTTCACAACCCAAAAATTCAGACTTTAACGAAGCTCTATACAGTGGAAAGCCGATTGATACCTTGACCTCTGAGGCGATGCCGTTGAATGAGAAAGAGGCAATAATGCGCGGTGATCTCGCCTTGCAGAATAACAATGTTGATTTAGCCTTGTATGAATATATTCGCTCACTGACCTTTCCCCAAACACAGTTTAAAGATAAAACGCTCTACAATATTGGACAGATACACAATTCGAAAGGTAACCAAGAGCTTGCTGAACGAGCCTACCTATTAGCGCTTGATGATAATGCCAATAATATAAAAGTATTGGAGCAGCTTGGGATGATTTATATGAAATCTGGAAGCGTTGAGTCTGGTTCGACCTATTTTTATCGTGCGCTTAATGCTGATCAGGTTCGTTTAAATAGTGGTAAGAGTATTAGTGCGAATCAAGAACTAACGGTAGAAGAAGTGTCAGCGTTGTCAATTGACAACTATTCACCAGCTAAAGCGTATATGGGTATTGGCATATTGGCGGATATAAAAACGCATCATAAATTGGCGCAAGCTTTTTATAATAAAGTTCTGCAAATCGAACCAAAATCAGTCGATGCCTTGCTCAATACTGGTTACTCATATTACATGGCAGGAGATTACAAAACGGCTCAACGTTTTACCGTTCTCGCGTTAGAGAAAGAACCCGATAATGAAAAAGCGCAAAATAATTTGGCTCTTATTTATTTGGCCAAAGGTGAAGAAACTCGTGCTGTTAACGTATTTATGCGTCATATGGATGCCGCCGAGGCTTTGAATAACGTCGGTTATTTCTTGATTTTGCAGGGCGAATCAGAAAAAGCTATTCCTTACTTACAGCAAGCGATTAATAAGAAAGCATCCTATTACGCGATTGCGAACCAAAACTTAGAAAGAGCGTTGGCTGAAGTGAGAGCCAAAACAGATAATAAGCCAACAGAATAACAGTTGTGGTCGTTGTTAATGCTTTATGGCCGCTAAGTAATCCTAGTCATGATAGGCATTTATAAAAGGCGGCTGAAGGCTTTGAGGGCAATTTAAGCCTAACCAAAATTTGGGCTTTAATTGCTCATTCACAGTCAGAATCTCATACCTATCCCAGCGGGTATACATCTGTTCTGCGACAAAATAGACGCTACAAATACAGATCAATATGATGATTTGATGCGGAACAGTACGCCACTTGCAGCATGAAGTCTTGCCCATTTTTTTGTATGAACACCAAAACAGAGCTAATGCGATGATGGCCATTAACTGACTGAGAGCATTATCTAAGACTGATGAAACCAAACTATAAGCTATGCCGACAAGAAGGTTGATACCCATCATTCTTTGAAAGCGTTTTTTCGTTTTAATCACACTCAGCAGTAGATAGATTGATATACCGATAAAGCCAAGGCTAGGAATGAGGCCCCAATTGACGAGCAGCAGTAAAACTGAATTGTGTGGCCCGTAATACCCTGTAGATTTACAAATATAGCCGTCGCCCCCCAATCCCCAAAAGCTTGATAGTCTCAATACTTCTTGCCAAATATCCCACCTTCCTGAAGAAGAAGTCCGAATTGAACCAAGCTCAAATGCTTGGTCTGAAAATAACATGGAGGGAATAGGGTACAAAAAGAGTAGTTTGATTGCATAGCCGATCAAGATAGCTTGCATTACGATAGTTAATATCTGTTGGCGTTTTTTCGGTTCTAACCATATTAACAAGACAATACCGCCAGTTAATGCAATTGCCGCCCCTCTCACATCGGTAATGATCAATAATGCCGCATCAATCGATAAGACAATTTTGAGTAGAGTTCGAGCTTTGGGCGTACGTGCAATCAGGTAAAGATACAGCGCCGGAATAATTAACCAAATATGCAGGCGATTAAGAAAGCGAATGTTCGCAAAACCAAATACGGAATGTACGCTAAGTGGGTATGTGAAGTAGACCTGTAACCAGATCATAAGTGCAATAGAAAGCATCAATAATAAGCTTATCCATACTAATGAGACCAGTAATTGACTTTTATGGTCAGAGATATAAATCATTAGTATGGGGGCGGTAAGCAGCAGCGTTAAAGTAAAGAAGAAATCAAGATGAGCAAGCCAAAAATAGTCACTAACAATGTTAGATATACTGGCAAAAAGAAAAATGGCACTGATTAATAATTGAATGTTTTTCGGAATGCTTGAGAGTGTTGCTATCACATTTGCTCGCACAGCTGCGCTAAATATGAGTAATAGAGAGCTGAAGATAACGATTGAACAGACAAAATATCGTTTGGAGTCATACAGCAGCACTAGGTTATTTCTTGGCATGAAAATATTGAAGCTGAAAAGAAATAGACCTAATAACACGTAAATATAGAGGGATTTTGATAATTGCTTTTCAATATTCAAATTTCATGATCCATTTATTATCCCCTTCCTACTTGAAGTCGCAGCGGTGTTGGCTACATTCGCTCACCCCAATCACATAGTTTATCTATGCTCATGGGGATGAACTCACTTGCCGCCTACCTGTAACTTCAAGCTGTTTGGGTATATTTCATTATTTATTCAGGCACTATTAATTTATCCTATCTTTGGGGTCCATTTCAGGGTGGGCGGCTATGACTTGTTTAAGATAGTCTTGATGGTAGCGCAGCGCATTAACACAATGCCTATCCAGTTTTCCATCGACAACCATCTTTTCTAGCTCTAACAGTGCAAACGGTACAGACCATGCTTGTTTATACGGTCGATGACTGGTGAGCGCGTCAAATACATTGGCTACAGCGATGATACGAGCTGAAACCGGAATATCATCTTTACTTAAACCGTAGGGGTAGCCACTACCATCTAAAAATTCATGGTGATAAGCGACAATCTCTTTCAGTACTGATACGCAAGGGTGATGAGGTGAACCCACGTCATCAATAATATGGTTAATGATATCAATCCCTTTTTCGATGTGGCCATAGAGTTGTTGGCGTTCGTTGGCCCCAAAGGTTTCCGTTTTCAATAACATCGAAAGTGGTAACGAGAGTTTTCCTATATCGTGATATCGAGAAAACTGCGTAATGTTGTCAATCATCTCATCATCTAGCTGATAAATATCGGCAACCTCAGTAGCAATCACTTTGGCATAGCTGCTGATCCTTACTTGATGTTCTAGGCTTTCTTGTAAGTGCTTAGGTGAGCGCTGCTGGGTATGACGCGCCGTTTCTAAAATCGTATGGATTAAATGATACTCAGAGCAGACAGCAAAGCGCACCATGTCAATAAAGGGCTCTAATGTTTCTTGGAGAGATTCACTAAAATATTGTGCTTGTTTAGAATTGAGGAAGATGAAACCGATAAAACAACCATCGTGATAAGTTGGTATCGCCATTGAGGAGATAAAACCTTGTTTAATCAACCACTTTGTGTGAGGGTGATTTGGCTTTAGTTGACTCGGTATATTGCCAATGCTACGAATTTTTTCGGTTGTTGAGCACTCTTTTAAGGCCGGTAAATCAGCAAGGGGAAATTCATAATGCTGTAGCTCATAAGCGTTGTATGTGCTGTCTGCGTAAGTTTTAAGATGCTCGGAGTCTGGGTCGTACAATGCAAAAGAAATACGATCAATATGAGGGACACTGACACGCAATCGGTCATGAAGGTCGGACAGTTGCTTATTGAGTGTACCGACATGTTGAAAAAATGAATGATCACCATTTTTGCTGTGCGTGTCCATTGCTCGTTCCTCTACCCTTTATTCGCCAGCTTATGGGGCTGAAAATTTTTATGCCTAATGAATAAGTTTAGGATAGAGAAGCGAGGTTTGTGGGAAATTACTCAAATAATTTCCCTTTGATTGATCTAGATTAGCTCAACAGCGATGCCACCCAACATAAAAAAGATGACCATCCAAATAATCGGCAATTTAAGCTGTCTTAGCAAATAAAAACCGATCAGAATAAGTGCCATATCTACGCTAGCTGACACGGCACTGCTAAATACAGGTTGATAAAGGGCTGCTGCCAATAACCCGACTACGGCAGCGTTCACTCCATTGATTGCGCCAGCGATTTTGGGTTGATTCGCCAATGCTTGCCAGTTTTTTAACACACCTAAGAGCAACAGAAACCCCGGCAGAAAAACCGCTAGGGTGGCGAGTATCGCTCCAAGAATAGGCGAGTGTGGTAAAAGTTCGTAGCCAATATAAGTGGCGAAAGTGAACATTGGCCCTGGTACAGCTTGCGCCGCAGCATAACCGGTTAAAAATACATCTGAAGAGAGTTGGTCGCCGACTAAGTTTTGTAACAAAGGAAGTACGACATGACCACCGCCAAAGACTAAACTACCCGCTTGATAGAAATGGTTAAACAGCGCGAGTTCAGGCATAAAATGAGCGACTAGAGGCAAGCCGAACAGTAAACCGACAAATAGAATTAATGGTAACACTGAAGGGGAGAATGATTTTGTCGGGAGTAAATCCTGGCTCGGTAGCCATCTTGCGCCAATGAGAGCTGCGACAATCAACACACCGATTTGAGTACTAATACTGGGCGCAATCAGCAACATCACCGCTGTTGCAACGCACAAAGCAACGGCAATGCGATGGCTACAGAAATTTTTGTACATTCCCCAAGTCGCATCAGCGACTACCACTACGGCAAGCAGTTTTAGGCCGTGAACAATATGCTGGAACAGCGGCATTTCAGTCAATTGGCTACTGACCATCGCCAACAACACCATGATGATCACTGAAGGCAGAGTAAAGCCAATAAAGGCCGAACATGCTCCGAGTAAGCCGCCACGTTGATAGCCGACCGCAAAACCAACTTGGCTTGAGCCAGGTCCCGGCAGGAACTGACTTAAAGCAACGAGCTGGGCGTACTCTTTATCTTCGAGCCACTTTAGCTTGTCGACGAACGTGTTACGAAAATAGCCAATATGCGCCGCAGGGCCACCAAAGCTAATCCATCCAAGCCAAAAGAAGGTTTTGAAAATCGTGAACATGGGTGAAAGTACTCAAAGTTTGGTATAGAACTACTTTAAAGGCTCGATTTTACAGATTCAAATTTATTGATTAAGCAATTGTAAATCAAACCACTTTAAAAGAAGGATGATTAACTGAGCTTAAACTTGGTCCATGCTTTAGATCGCCAACGTTTGCACATGATAACGCCACGAAACCATTCGTCTACGGAAATCGCGACCCACGCTCCCACCACGCCCCATCCCCAATGCAAACCGAATAAATAGGTCAAACCAGCACCAAAGATCCACATGCTCAATATGCCCATTTGTACCGGAAAACGAATGTCACCAGCACCTTTTAAGGCTGCGATAAAAATCAGGTTAAATGCTCGTCCTGCTTCCATCACAATCGACCCTGTAATCAACATGGCAACTAACAGTGTGATTTCTGGATCGGAAGTGAAAAGGGCAATAATATCAAAACGCAACAGGTAAATAGAGACGGTTAACGCCGTTGAAACCAGAAAACCGACCACGAAGTACTTCTGCACTTTAGTCAGAATTTCATCCACCCAACCTTTACCGATATAATAGCTAGTTTGAATTTGCCCTGCTTGCCCTAGTGCTACTGAAAATGCAAACGCAATGCGGGCAATATTTTGTGCATAGGTAAATGCTGCCAGTGAAGCCGTGCCCATTTTCACCACGAAGAAAATCACCGTCAGTTGCATCATATTGTAAGAGAGGATCTCGCCAGCATTCATCATGCCGATTTTAATGATCTTCTGGTAAAGTTTTTTCGGGATGATGTTCCATTCTGAAAATGGCAAAGCAATGTGATAGTGCTTTGCAGTGAAGTACAGCAATATGGTGCTGACTATTTGGCTAAATACCGTTGAAATGGCTACCCCTTCCACCCCATAAACTGGTAAGCCAAACGGTTGGAAAATAGCAATATAGTTACCAATGACGTTGAGCAAGCCCGCAAATAAGTTAATAAACATCGGAGCTTTAGAGTAGCCATTACTGCGTAAGATTGTCGCAAACACGATGCCAATGGTAACGTTTACCGTAAAGCTGCCACTGATGATGAGATACTCATACCCGTATTGGGCTACTTGTGCTTCGAGTCCATAGGCGTTCATCACCGCATTAGCACTTAAAAATGAAGCTAAACTCAAAGCACTGCCAATAGCCAGCCCCAATAATAAGCTTGCGATATTAACATGTGCCGATTCACTTTGGCGGCCAGAGCCATTGTACTGACCAATCAGAATGCCCGTGCCGCTGCTAACCATCATCGATACAATCAAAAGAAAGAAATTGATTTGAGTAATTACCCCAACCGCAGAGACAGCCTTGTCTGAATAGCTACTAAGCATAAAGACATCGCTAGTGTTAATTGCGGTGCGCAATAAAATTTCGATGAAAATTGGCCAAGTTAAGGTGACGATATTCATTCGAGTATTAAGATCGATACTGCTTTTTGTCATGGGTTATAGCTCAAAAGAGAAATCAAATATGGTCAGGAATGACCACAAATTTTTTGGTGGCGAAGGATTGCACAGAATTTATCCTATTGTGTTAATTAACGGAAAGGAATTCGCTTTGAAACGGCGATACGATGTACTTACCCCTAAGCTTCGATTTATGTATCTTCTGTTCAAAGTCAATAAAGCAGTATCCATGATTTCAGGCTATGATTTGTATGATGATGCTTCTTCTTTTTTTTAAAAAAAAAGCGCCATTTATAGGCGCTTTAGTCGAGAATAATTAGTGAGTGTCAGTAAAGAAATCGTTGTAAAGCATGTACAAGTGAGCCGCACTCCAAGAGAAGTTTGGTGCACCTTGCTGTTTACCGTTTAGTGGGTTGTAGTTCTCACGGATAGGGCCGTCTTGTACTAAACCATCGGCGTGGTCAAAGAACGCGCTTGCCATTTCAATCGCATCGTCACGGTAACCGTAGCTGTCCATACCTTTTAGGCCGAAGTAGAATTGGTCTACCCATACGCGTCCACGCCAGTAAATATCTGGGCCGAATGCTGGGCTAGAAAGCGCCGCTGTGCCCAGTGGAACGTAGGTGTTGAACTCAGATGTATCTTTCATCACAGAGACAACCGCATCAGCGTGCTCTTGAGTTGCCACGCCGTTGAATAGTGGTGACCAACCTTCAGGGCCTTTGCCACGTTCTACAATCGGTTTACCTGCACAGCCATTGGCGAGTGGTTTGTCTTCGATGCGAATGTCGTAAAAGAAGTTAGTGCCTTCGTCGAACATACAAGTGTTGATGTAGTTCGATAGGTGCTCCGCTTTTTCGCGGAACTCTTTCGCTTCAGCCTTTTTACCTAGAATGTCAGCCATTTCTGCTAGGTACTTGTTATCGCTGTACATGTAGCTGGCTTGGTCAACAGACTCTTGCAGTAGTGAATAGCCTAGCAATGTGCCGTCTTCAGCGCGGTTTTGAGCGAACTCAACGTCCCAATCGCTGCGCTTGCCGCCGTTAGCAACGTATGCGTCTAGCTGATCTTTATCGATGAAACCAAATGCTGCGGCATCGTCACGACCAGACTCCCAAGAAGCGGCTGTTTGAGCTGGGCTTTCGATGCGATCGTAATCACCTTTAGCCATCACTTCATTTAGTGCTTTTTGGCCAATGATGGTCTCGTGTTTATCGCCACGAACTACGGTGAAGTACATTTCGCCTTCAGGTGTGTTGTGTGCTTTGTCGCGCGCTGCACCATATTCAGGTACACCGTTGCCGTTGTGATCACGGTTACGTAGCCACCAATCATGGTACGCGACTAGCTTTGGATACATTTCTTCCAACCAAGCTTTATTGCTGGTGGTCTTGTAGACTTCCATTACCGCCCAAGCAGCAAGGCTAGGCTTAGTGTTACGCTCGTTCCAGTTGCCACCGTCACCGCCACGTTCAGGGCTTAGGTTGTAAGCGAGTAGATCTGGTACGTAACCTTCATCCCAAGGACGAACCGCATCGTCTGCTTGGATTTGGTAAGCGAACATCGCGCGGATGTTGTCTTTTGCTACGTCTGGGTTGAAGTGAGCCATTGCGTAAGCTTGCTTCCATGTGTCCCACGGCCAAGTTTGGTTGCCTGAAAACCAACGCGCCGTTACTGATGGGGTCACAGAATCAAACTTCATTGCACCTGCTGCGCCACGCCAGTTACCGTTTAGGGTTTCCATCGCTTTAACCGCAACACGCTCTTGTTCTGGCGTTGCATTCGGGTTGGTCAGACCCATCTCTAGGTAACCTTCCCAACGTGCTTCAGATGCGGCTAAGAAGTCGGTAGGGTTTGCCATGATCTTTTTGATTTTAGGTTGTTCCGCTTGCGCTTCTTTTGCGGTTAGCACATGCGAGTATGTGGTGTAGATGGTCGTTGATTGTTCAATGCTTGCGGTTGAAGTAAACGCTAGGCCATCCACCTTGGTTTGGGTTGGAATCGATTTATGAACTTGGTACTCAGACTCACCTGAGGTCAGTAGATCCCACGTTGAACGTACTTTACCGAACGTTACCTTTAGGCCATCATCTGTTGCAATGATTTGACGGTCGTACTCAGGGTAAGTCTCTGCAATGGTTTTATCGGTTTGCGCTACGCCTTCTTTCGCGTGTGTTTTTTCAAGCAGTTCTCCATCCCACACTAACTCAACAGGAGAGTCTGTGGTGACTTTAGTCTCTAGCAGAGAGGTACGGTTAGAAGCAAAACGCATCGTCAACTCGACCGTTACGTCATCTGATTTGAGTATCTGAACCAATGCGCCCGGTAAGCTGTAAGCTTCCATGGTGAACGCGACTTTTTTGCCATCTTTGAACACGCTTAGGCGGTCAAAGTTATCAGCCATGAAGTTGATGTACTCTTCGGTAAGCAGTGCAGTCCCTGGGAAGCCCCCCATGCCCTCTGCTGTGTCTGGTAACAAGTGACCGTGCCATGCTCCTAGGTCGAAGAACGGGTTGAAGCGTTGATGGTCATCGAAGTCGTAGTCACGCATGTATTCAGGTGAGCCAGTACGGTCGATAACGTTCTTAAATTGGTTTGCTTGAAGCTCTTCAGAGCCTGTATTTGACGCGCAACCAGTAACAACAAGTGCTGCACCAATAGCGATAGCTGCGAATGATTTGTTCAGTTTCATAGTGAGTTCCTGTTATTACCAGTAGAAGTATTGCATTGCGAACACTTGCGCGTCGCCAATTTCAGTGTCGCTGCCGACGCCAAAGCGGCTATCGAAAGCAGTCGCAAACGCGCCGTTTCCGTATTCGTACCAAACACCGGCATTGATGTAAGAGGTGATCTCTTTGTCGCCATTGTCGCCATCAAAGTTTGCGTAGTTGTAAGCGGCTGATAGGTAAACGCCCTGAGCGGCTTCGTACCAAGCACTGGTTTGAAAGCCTGATTCACTACCGAACGATTCTTGGTTGCCTTTGTCTGTGTCGTGCCATACGCGGGCTGCCACATTTTTGTATTCCACCCCCAATAATAGAAGTTCACCGCCATCGTTATTACGAACTTCACCGCCGCCCATTAGGGTTAAGCCGTCAGTAAGGTCGTATTGAAGATAGCCATTGACCATGGCGTTCTTATCTTTCCATTGGTCTGCGAATCTGTCGTATTTACCGAAGTGAATCAGAGCATCATCTTCAGAGAAGTCAGATTCTGGTGCGAAAGAAACGCTGTAGCGAAGCTTGCCTTCTAGGTTTTGAATTTTTATACCTACGTTTACATCACGGGTGTTTGAGATCGTATAGCCATACTCAACTGTTGCATCTCCCCACCATTGAACATCATCCAATGAGGAGTCCATACGACCTACGATGAATTCAGTTTTACCATCGGTGCGGTAGCCCGCGTAAAAGCGGTTAAAACCACCTTCAAAGCCACCCCAACTATGGCCTGTAGCCCATGGATTCCCTTCATTGTCGACTTGTACTGTCCACCCTTCTAGGTAAGCAAGACCAAACCAGTTACCATTGTCGATGGCTAAACCTGCTTCTATGTAAGTTCCATCGGCATAACGACCTTTGTCATCACCTTCTAGTGCAACATGACCACCAAGGCCAAGTTCACCATAAAAGTTAAATAGGGTTTCAGTTTCTGTTTTAGGCGGCTGAGTATCACTGTGGTTTGCTGCGGACTCTTCCGCGTGAGTAGTGGTGCTTAAGGCAGCAAGAATACAGCTTGTAATAAGAGTGGTTTTAGTAAAACTACTTTTCATTTTAATCACTTCTGTGTCGGGGCTATGAATGAAGGTTCGCAAGCAGTTCTGACTTCTAATATGGGGTGCTCTTCAGGCGTATTGGTCAGGTTACTTACGATCGCAAAACCGATATTAATGATAATTTTGATGTTTAAAATTAATTTAGTTTAAAAGTGTGATCTATTTTTAGTAAATATTTACCTTATTTTTGTTTTGACTTTAAGTTGAATGTGTAGAGGTATGACTGGGTGGGGTAGCTATTCGAGAGGTGAGTCATTTTATAGGCGGTTCGATTGTTGACTCGAATATCTTCTTGCTTGAATGGCTTTGATGAAATGGAGCTATTGAGTGGAAGTGTACCGACAAATAAAAAGGCACTCACTAAATGGGAGTGCCTTAAATATTCAATCAGAGTGCAGGGTTAAACTAAGCGTTCGCCGGTTCAGGTTTTGCTTCTAGTTTTTTCTCTTCTGGAGATAAGCTTTTTTCATATTTGCCGTACTTCCACCACGCGTAGCCAAGGAAGATAATAATCCCGCCCATGTTGTAGAAGATGATTGTCATGATGTCTGCACCTGTTGGGAAGGTCGATGCAAAGAAGCCAACCGTAAAGATACCGATAAGAATCGACACTGCTGTAATACCGACCGTACGGGAGCCCATGCGGAAATCACGTGGAAGATGGTCGAGTTTCACGCGCAAGTGAAGGTAAGCGATCATGATGAACAGTGGCGGTAGCATAGAAGCTGCTGCTGTCATGTTGATGATGGTGCTCATCAAGTCTTGAACGGTGTCTGACGCCAACGTTGGGATGAACATCAGTGGAATCACAATTAAGAACTGAATCCATGCTGCACGTTCAGGTACACCTTGCTTGTTAAGTGCAACGGTTTTTTCACCGAAGATACCTTTAGGGATTTCAGAGAAGAATATCTTAACCGGAGTCGCCGTCCACATCAGTAAAGAGCCTAGCATCGCCGTGAATGAAACCACGCCTACAAAGCGATTCATCAAAATTTCAGACAAGCCAAAGTGTCGTGCTAAACCTTCGAAGACCTGTACTGAGCCACCGGTAAATTTAAGTTCTTCACGAGATACAAATACGTTTGCTAGTACTGAACCAACAGAGTAAAGCGCGCCAATAAAGATACCCGCGATGATGATTACTTTAACAAAAGACTTGTGACCTCCTTTGATGTCGTTAACGTAAACCGCCACCGATTCTGCACCGCCTGCCGCCATGAAGATCCAAGTGATTACGCCAAGGAATGCCCAGTTGAAGCTTGGTGTCATTGCTTCGATGGTGATTGGGTCTGCAGGTTCAATACCACCGATTAATGCACCGCCAGAAAGCAAGATGTAAGAGAGAGTCAGTAACAACATTAACGACGATGTTAGTGAAGTGATTGGGCCTAGTAGTTTCGCGCCATTGTTTGAAATATGCGTAGCAACTGCAAATAAAATCGTGCTTAAGATCGCCGTGGTTATCGGCGTAAATATATACTCAAAACCTAAGAATGCATACGACGCGTAGGCGATGATGCGAGGTAATAGAGAAGTGAAGAAGAACAGGTTAACAAACCAGTAGGTGTAAGCTGAAATAAACGCCCAACGACCACCCAATGAACTTTTAACCCAAGAGTAAACGCCCGCCTCAGAGTCTTTATTCAATGACACAAACTCAGCAACGATCAAACAAAATGGCACAAAGTAAAAGATGGTTGCTAGAAAGAACATCGGTGCCGAGGAAAGGCCGATCTCGATGTTGTTATTAATGATATTATTGAAGCTGTATACCGCCGCGAAGGTCATAGACAGTAGGGCAAATTTGCCTATCGTACTGCGTTTATTTTCGGACATGATGTTCTCCGGTGAATCACGTTGATGATCGTTATAATTTGGTCCTAGAGAGGGAAGCTCTAGGCCGCACTTTTATTGTTATGTTGGTTTGGCAAACACCCGCTTTGTTTTGTCAGGGGGTTCATTGTTGTTTTGATAGATTTACGGTCGGACTTCTTTTTACTTTCCTTCTCTGGTGTTTCAGTAAAGTTATTACCAAAACAAAGAGTTAAAGATTAAGACGTTCGTTGAAGAGGTTGCTTGTTTCATGAACGACTATTTATAAGGCTTGTAGGGGCTTTGTGTCGCTTTTTTATATTAGTCAGTTTGTCTCTTCAGCAAGAAGATTAAAGATTAAGCGGCGGGAAGTTAATCTAAATTGATCAAATATGTGACCTTGGGTAAATAAATTTAGTTAATGTTTTACCTTTATTTTTATTCGAGTTTTATTACCTATTAATTGGTGTTTTTCGTGAAGTGAAACCTTGACGGAACAACGTTTTTATTTCTCTATTTCATATTTAATTGTTTGATTTAAAACAAAAAAGCGCCCTCATAGGCGCTTTGGGATTTGAGCTAATACGGAGTGTTACGATTGCTTAGCCGTTTCTAGCTTTGCGTCTTTACCTGCCTGCTTTTTTTCAAAACGGGAGATCCACCACCAAGCAATACCAGAGAATACCGCTGTCATGAATACGTTGATAAAGAAGGCTTGAACTAGGTCAACACCTGTTGGGAATGCCGATGCAGTCATGCTCACAACGAAGATACCAATAAGTACAGATACAACAGCCATACCTTGAACTCGAGTACCCATGCGGAAATCACGCGGTGTATCGTCATGCTTCAAGCGGAATACAAAGTACGCCACCATGATGAAGATAGGCGGTAACATTGCAGTACCTGCTGTCAGGTTGATTGCAGTGTTCATCATGTCTTGTACTGATTCAGAGCCGAAGCCGTTAACTACAAGCATCACGAATACGAACGCAAACTGCCACCATGCTGCACGAACTGGAACACCGTGTTCGTTAAGCTCTGTCGTTTTCTCACCGTAAACGCCTTTAGGAATCTCAGAAAAGTGGATTTTTACAGGCGCTGCCGTCCACATCATCATCGAGCCAAACATAGCAACGAACAGTACGATACCAACGAAACGGCCAACGAGAGATTCAGAGATATTGAAGAATTGCGCCATACCAGTAAAGATTTCAACCATACCACCGGCGTAAGTTAAGTCTTCACGAGCAACGAACACGTTTACCAGTAGCGAACCTACGGCGTACATTGAACCGATAGCGATGCCCGCACCGATAATTACTTTGATGAAAGACTTGTGACCGCCTTTTACATCGTTTAGGTATGCCGCTGCAGTTTCTGCCCCCCCGGCTGCTTGGAAGATCCAGCACATGATACCTAGTGTTGCCCAGTTAATGGTCGGTGTCATTGCCTGAAGTGTGATTGGTTCTACTGGTTCATGGTTGCCGCCCAGTGCCATTAGTGCACCAATAACGTAGATCGCGAACAGTGCGAATACACCGTAAGCCACTATTTCAGAGATCTTACCTAGCCAGCTCGCCCCCTTGGTTGAGATGTGTGTTGCTGCTGCAAACAGAACAATCGAGATCACTGATGTGACAAATGGAGAGAAGGCGTATTCGTAGCCAAGCATCGCGTAAGACGCATAAGCGATAACATTAGGTAGCAGAGATACAAACCAGAATAGGTTTACGAACCAGTACAAAAATGAGCCCAAGTATGCAGCTTTAGAACCCAGTGGCTTTTTAAGCCAGTCGTACATGCCTGACTCTGAATTTTTATTTGCTGATACGAATTCTGCAATGATGAACACAAACGGAATGAAGTAAATAAGGGTCGCAAGCAAAAAGATAGGAGCAGAACTTAATCCCAATTCGATGTTGTTGTTTACGATGTTGCGAACGTTAAATACCGCTGCGAATGTCATGGAAAGCAAGGCAAATTTGCCTAACTTACCGCGCACAGATTCAGACATAGTGTCCTCCAAGGAATCACGTAATTATAGTCGTCATTTCTCTATGCTTCCTTGTAGGGAAGAAGCATAAAGGCGTTTGCAGTGTGACTGAGCCTTGAACGGCAAGCCTCAGTCACACTGTGAATAGATCTTGTTGTTGCTACTTTCGGCTGTTTGGCTTCAGTAACTTAATGTCGGTTATTTATTGAGGAAGTAACCGTCTTCGATAGTCACTTTCAGCACCACTTTGCGAACTCGGTTGTCACCGTGAAAGCGGTAGGCTTTGCTGTTATCAAAGATCGCCACTTGGCCTTCAACTAACTCGCAAGTCTCGCCGTTACCCATGAGATGTTCACGGTCGGTTTCATCGCTGTAAGCTTGGGTCTGTTCAAGCTGAGACTTATCTGCGAACTCAACCGTTTCACGACCTTCTAGGTAGTAATGCACGTCGAAGTAACGACGGTTACCAGTGAAGCTTTCTGTGTTTCGAGCCACACCGTCTTCAATCATGTAAGCCAGTGAGTCACCAATGGAATACATCACGCCATCTTTGATGTTGCCAATGTTTTCAATCGCTTCTATACAGCGTTGCCATTTACGACCGTCGCGGTAAACGACTTTAAATTGCTCTAGGTTGTCTAAAACGATCATCGCTTATGCCTCGTTTTGTTGTGGTTGAGTTTTTGGCGTATTCACCGTGAAGAACTCGTCACCAAAGTTGTGATTGATTAGGTGTTGCGCGCCGCAATCGCCTGCTTGGAATGGAATTAGCGTTAAGCCGTAACGGAACTCATCCATGTACACGCGGTAAGAATCCAACACTTCACTGCCCCAAGAGTTTGAACCTAATCCCATCACTTGGTGGTCTAGATTTAGCGTGATGTAACCGCTCTTCTCTAGCTCAATCGTGTGTTGTGCTTGATGCAAGTTTTGGTTGGTGTAGAACCACGCGCTGAAGTTGATTTCTTGTTGTGGTTTCACCGCAATACCATTGCCAGCACGGCTTGAAAGCGCAGCCCAACGAACGTGTTGGCGGTTGCCGTTGTTTTGTGGGAACGGGTAGTTCTCAAACATATCTGCAACCGTTGATTGGTATACATCAATCATGTTGGCTTGCTTGCTGTCTTGGTAGTTTTCTTCTGGGCCGCGGCCATAGTATTGAACTTGGTCGAAGTCGCCATTGATGCCCATATCGAAACCAATTACTGGAATCACGTGCGGGTACTCACCGTAGCGTTCGCCACTCAGTTCCACGTTCAGGTGGCCTTCAGTATTGATTTGGTAACGGTATTCACAACGCATACCGAAATCGAAGACTGGCGGAGCAATGATGCTTGTTGTGGTGATTTCAATCTTGCCGTTAACCTGTTCAACATCCAGTGTGCGGAAGTGCTCCTGCATGATCTGTAGGTGTGCAGGTTGCCAGTAACCATCGTGCTCTTGCTTGTGGTTATCGATCATTGGCTTGAAGAAGTTGATTCGTGGTTCAGACTTAATCATCTCTTCGCCATTGACTAACCATGACGTCAGCTTGCCGTTCACTTTCGAGAAGTTCAGCACAAAGTTGTGACCTTTGATTAAGTAAGCGAGACGAGACTCTTCAACATTCAGTACTGTTGCATTGTTATTGGTGAACGCATCTAGTTGTGCTGTGTTCTCTTTCACTTGGAATTGGTAAACAGCGATGTCGTGGTTCGCTTCGCTGTATGAAGTCCGGGAATTCTTACGAACCGTAAAGTTCACAAACACTTCTCGCTCATCAAGCTCTGGCAAGTTTAAAGTCAGTTCGCGGCTAGAGTTTTCAGCGAGATCTTCAACCTTGATGTGTTGTACCACAATGGTTTCACCCTCAGCACGGATCTCCGCTGTGATGGTGTAGTCATCGATATTTGAGAACCAAAATTTGTTATCGACGGTGAAGGTGCCCGTTTGTGCATCAAAATCGCGAATCTTCACTGGGGCAATAACTTGCTTGTACTCTTTCAAGCCTGGGCTTGGAGTTTGGTCTGAGTAGATCAAACCATCCATACAGAAGTTGTAGTTGTTCGGGTAGTCACCGTAGTCCCCCCCATACTTGTAGAATTCAGTGCCCGCTTCATCACGCGCTAGAATGCCGTGGTCACACCATTCCCAAACATAGTGGCCTTGAATCGCATCATGCTTGTAGAACACGTTTTGGTATTCGGTTAGCCCGCCTGGGCCGTTACCCATTGCGTGTGCGTATTCACAGATGATGCGTGGTTTTTCGTGAGGGAATTCACCGAAGGCATTCATCAGTTGAGCACGTGAGTACATGGTTGAAATGATGTCGACTACTTCAGCATCACGGTCTTCTTCGTAGTGAACCAGACGCGTGTCATCAATTGCTTTTGCCGCATCGTACATAGCACGGATGTTGCAGCCGTAACCCGACTCGTTGCCCAGTGACCACATGATGATTGAAGGGTGGTTCTTTTGAGCGTGGATGTGACGTTCGATACGTTCGACAAACACCGCTTCCCATGCTGCATCGTTAGTGATGCGGCTTAGGTCGCCAACGTTAGCAAAGCCGTGTGTTTCGACATCGGTTTCGCCCATCACGAATAGGCCGTAGATGTCACACAGTTCGTAGAAGCGTGGGTCGTTCGGGTAGTGCGCAGTGCGTACTGAGTTGATGTTGTGCTGTTTCATCAATATCAAGTCTTTCTCTACGCGATCCATGCCGACAGCACGACCTTTTAAATGGTCGTTGTCGTGACGGTTCACGCCGTGCAGCATCACGTATTTGTTATTGATGTAGAACAGACCATCGCGAACTTTAATGTCACGGAAACCAACGCGTTGTGGAATCACTTCCAGCACCTTACCGTCAGCGTCTTTCAGCGTCAGTAGCAGTTGGTACAGGTAAGGGTTTTCAGCGTTCCATTGAACCGGGTTAACCACATCAATAGAGAATTGAGTATTCGCACTGCCGTCGACGGTGAGGTTATCTACTGAGCCTTGCGAGATAACTTGATTGCCATCAAGCAATGCGTACTCAAGGGTTGCGTTTGTCGCTGCGGCTAAGTTTTCTAGTTCCACTTTGCACGATAGGGTAGCGCTTTGGTAAGCATCGTCGAAGTCAGTGCGAACTGTAACGTCTTGAATGTGCAGTTGTTCTTTACCTACAAGGTAAACGTCACGGAATATACCGCCCGTCCACCACATGTCTTGGTCTTCAATGTAGGTTGAATCGGCCCACTGCATTACACGAATAGAAAGTAGGTTGTTGCCTGCTTTTACGTGACTAGAGATATCGAACTCGGCGGTTAGGCGGCTGCCTTTGCTGAAACCTACGTACTCACCGTTTACGTAAACTTCGAAGTAAGTCTCAACGCCATCAAATTTGATGATGGTTTGCTTCTTGTCCCAGCTTTCGCCAAGGAAGAAAGAGCGTTGGTAAGCGCCTGTTGGGTTGTCTGATGGTACGAAAGGTACATCAATTGGGAATGGGAAACCTTCATCTGTGTATTGAAGATCGCCGTGGCCTTCCATTTGCCACATGTTTGGAACCGTAATGTGGCCCCAGTCTTTCATTTCTTGAGAGTAGAACTCTTCAGGAACCAATAGTGGATTGGTGAAATAGCTGAAATTCCATTGGCCACTCAATAGTTGGAAGTGGCTGCTAAGTTCACGCTGAAACGTTTTTGCATTCTTTTCTGATGCGTATGAGAAGAAGTATGCACGCGGTGCCATACGGTTCTCATGTAAGTTCAGGAAGTTTTCCCAGTTGTTCACGTTGCCTCTCTCTCGGCCTAAATGCAATTTGCTGACCGACGTTCTTATGCGTAATTGGGTCGTAGTGAATACGATCATGTTGGACTGGGGTAATTATTAGTAAAAGTTTTACTAAATAAAATTAGTGAAAACGTTTTACTTTAACTCCATCACGTTTTTTATGGTTTTTTTGTGGTGCTGTGTGATCCACTTAAAAGAATGCTATTGACTGTTTTATGAAGCAGGTTAAAGAGGGGGGGGAGTGTGTACATTGATGTATGTGATGGGCACAAAAAAGGCCACCTTTAATAAAGGTAGCCTTGGCTTATCTATTTGATATATTTAGTTATTTTGTTGTGTCTCGCAGCTTGAGTTTGCTTGGTACATAGACGCGTAATGGGATGGTACGGCCGTCGCGCGCTTTCTCTATCAGAAGGTTAACACCTTGAATTCCCATCAGTTCAGAGTGGATACGAACTGTTGATAAAGATGGGAAGGTAAACTTAGCGGTTGGGATGTCGTTTACACTGATCAGCGCAATGTCTTCAGGAATGTGCAATCCGTGTTCATGAATCGCTCGTAAAACGCCAATTGCGATGGAATCTGACGCAATAAACATGGCTTTCGGGTAGTCGCCCGTCGCGAGCATCTGTTTTGCAAGCTTGTAACCTGAAGAGCTAGAGAAGTCACCACGATAGATATCTTGTTCACTGACAACGTTCTTGAGGCTGCCATATTCAGCAAAGGCGACTTCACGAATGTCAGGGGTGTTGACGTCGTCTTGTCCACCAATAAAGCCGATGCGCTCATAGCCTTGGTTGATAAAGAAGTTGGTGATCTCTTTGCTGATCAAAGCCAAGTCGATATCGACAGAGTCATAAGGTTCTGAATGATCAGTAAAATCGACATAACAGATATTATCGCTCAGCTTTTTGGCTTGCTCGATAACCTCTGGTGTCATTCTGCCTACCAGAAGTACACCGGTGATAGGGCTTGAGTTGATGTGTAGTTTACTTTCATAACAGTTGGTTAGCTTAACTTCCATTTTTTCACACTGAGTTTCAATCCCGTGGCGAATCGATAGGTAATAAGGGTCGTTAACCTCAGCTTCTTGTTTGTAGTTATACAAGGCAAGGAAGTGGTGATTTTGTTTTTTATTGCTAACTGCTTTTCGTGAGCTGCTGGTTTTGTATTCCAACTTCTCTGCAATTTCAAAGATACGCCTTTTAGTCTCTTCCTTGACGTTTAATGTAGGATCTTCATTGAGAACCCTTGAAACTGTAGCCAATGATACATTCGCTTCAGTCGCGATATCTTTTAATGTTGCCATATTCACTTCCTGTTATTGGAACATTGCGTTGCTTTGAAATTGGTATTTAGTAAAAAAGCAATGTACCTCTTTATTCTGCAGACCTATTGTAATCAAACTGAAAGTCATTGCATTAACTTTTAGTAAAATAAATGCTTAACTCCTCTATGATGTCCAAAATCTAACCATCTATAATTATCTTATTAAAATTCAATAGATTAGCTTTAATTTAACCTGGATTATCTCTATGCCATGTTCAATTACAATGATGAAAGTTAGTGTAAACGTTTACACTTCGTGGTTTTGATCACAGAATTATAGTCAAAATGGCTGCTACTATTTCTGATATACGGTGCTACTGAGCTGAATATCAGTTCGAGTTAGCCCACGAATGACGACAAAGAGAGGTTGATTGTGAAAGTACTGGTTACAGGCGGCATGGGTTACATCGGAAGTCATACATGCATTCAAATGATACAGGCAGGTATGGAGCCAATCATTGTTGATAACCTTTGCAATAGCAAAGAGCTAGTGCTGGAACGAATCGAATCCTTAACTGGCAAGCGGCCAACTTTTTATCTTGGCGATATTCGTGACCAATCTTTTCTAGATAGCGTGTTCTTAGAAAACGATATCCAATCTGTTATTCATTTCGCAGGCTTAAAAGCAGTCGGTGAATCGGTTGTTAAACCACTGGAATATTACGATAACAACGTCAATGGCTCATTGGTGTTAGCTCGAAGCATGAAGAAAGCGGGTGTGAAAAGTATCGTATTTAGTTCTTCTGCTACCGTTTACGGTGACCCAGAAGTGGTGCCCATTACCGAGAACTCACCAACTGGCGCAACAACCAACCCGTATGGTCGCAGCAAATATATGGTGGAAGAGTGCTTAAGCGATCTGTTCAACGCGGAGAAGGATTGGAGCGTGACTTTACTGCGTTATTTCAACCCAGTCGGAGCACACCCATCAGGCACAATGGGCGAAGATCCTCAAGGTATTCCCAATAACCTGATGCCGTTTATTGCTCAGGTTGCAGTTGGCCGCAGAGAGAAGCTTTCTATATTTGGAAACGATTACCCAACGATTGATGGTACTGGTGTTCGTGACTACATCCACGTGATGGATTTAGCCGATGGTCACGTTGCAGCACTAAAAGCGGTTGGTGAGAAAGCGGGGTTGCATATTTACAACCTAGGTACAGGCAAGGGGTCGAGTGTGCTTGAGATGGTTGACGCCTTCGCACAAGCATCAGGTAAGCCCGTACCTTATGAACTTTGCCCACGCCGCGCTGGTGATATTGCAGAATGTTGGGCAAGTACAGAAAAAGCAGAGCGCGAGTTAGGTTGGAAAGCGACTCGCAGCGTGATGGAGATGACGGCGGATACGTGGAATTGGCAGTCGAATAACCCGAACGGCTATTCCCCTTCGTAATTGAAGCCGCAGCGTTGTTAGCTGCGCTTACCAATTCCAATCACATAGAAGATCTATGCTCATGGATATTGGAAATCTTGCTGCCTAGCTGCAACTCCAATTTCTTTGGGGAATACAGATGAAGAGAGATTCCAGATATCTCGAACCTCGATTCTGGAATGACGAATTTTAAAACTACGATTTCTGAACGTCATTCCCTACAGCGAGGGACGAGCGTGATAGGGAATCTACTTGTAGAAGAATTATTCATCTTGGTGAATTGACCAAGACACAAAATTTGAGAGCAATCTAAACATGTCAAAAGTTGAATTTAACCCAGTAGACCATCCACACCGTCGTTATAACCCATTAACGGATCAGTGGATCTTAGTATCGCCGCACCGTGCGAAACGTCCGTGGAGTGGCCAAGATGAAAAGCCATCGACCGCGCAGCTTCCTGTGTACGAGAAAGAGTGTTTCTTGTGCCCAACCAATACGCGTATCTCGGGTGATGAAAACCCAGATTACGACGGTACTTATGTATTCAATAATGATTTCGCGGCGCTGATGCCTGATTCACCTGACGCTCCAGAGTCTGATAACCCTCTATTCAAGACTCAAGGTGTACGTGGGTTGAGCCGCGTGATCTGTTTCTCTCCGGACCACAGCAAAACGCTGCCAGAGTTACCGGTAAACAAGATTCGCGGTGTGATTGATACGTGGAATGAACAGATTGAAGAGCTGGGTAAGGATTATCTGTGGGTTCAAGCTTTTGAAAACAAAGGCGAGACAATGGGCTGCTCTCAGCCACATCCACATGGTCAAATTTGGGCAAATAGCTTTTTACCCAATGAAATTGAACGCAAAGAAAAATTGCTAAAAGAGTACTTTGAACAACAAGGTTCTAATCTATTAGTGGATTACGTTGCAGCTGAAATGAAAGACGGCTCTCGTACGGTGGTTGAAACTGAACATTGGATTGCTGTGGTTCCTTACTGGGCTGCGTGGCCATTTGAAACCATGTTGCTACCAAAAACACATATTCGCCGTATGAGTGAGCTCACCGATGAGCAGCGTGATGATTTAGCGGTTGCGATTAAGAAGCTAACCAGCCGTTACGACAACTTGTTTCAATGTTCATTCCCATATTCCATGGGCTGGCACTATGCGCCATTTTTCGAAGAAGGCACTGATATCGATCACTGGCAGTTGCATGCGCTGTTCTACCCGCCACTGTTACGTAGCGCCTCCGTTCGTAAGTTCATGGTCGGTTATGAAATGCTAGCAGAAAGTCAACGTGATCTTACCGCGGAACAAGCGGCGCAGCGTCTGCGTGAACTGAGTGATATTCACTATAAAGAACAATAAAGAACAATATTTAGAGTCACTTCAATAAGGCTCAATGAAGTGGCTCGCCATAATTAAGTACGAAGAGAGAACACTACTATGTCTGACCTAATCCAAAATGTGAAAGCATCTTTTGAGCAAGTCCTTGGTTACCAAGCGACCCATATTATCCAAGCTCCAGGCCGTGTGAACCTGATCGGTGAGCACACTGACTACAACGATGGTTTTGTTCTACCGTGTGCCATTAACTACCAAACGGTAGTCGCAGCGGCTAAACGTGACGACAACATTGTACGTGTAGTATCGGTGGACTACGGTAATGCAGTCGATGAGTTCGACCTAACTCAAGAGATCACCTTCCAACAAGACAAGATGTGGGCTAATTACATTCGTGGTGTGGTGAAGTGCTTAAAAGGTCGCGGCTTCGAATTTACAGGTGCAGATATCTCTGTAACGGGCAACGTTCCTCAAGGTGCGGGTTTAAGTTCTTCTGCGGCACTGGAAGTGGTTATTGGTCAGACATTCAAGGTGCTTTATAACCTAGAGATCAGCCAAGCTGAAGTGGCGCTTAATGGTCAGCAAGCCGAAAACGAATTCGTCGGCTGTAACTGCGGGATCATGGACCAAATGATCTCTGCAGAAGGTCGCGCAAACCACGCGATGCTTTTGGATTGTCGTAGCCTAGAAACAACGGCAGTCTCTATGCCCGAAGATATGGCGGTGGTGATCATCAACTCAAACAAGAAACGTGGTTTGGTTGACAGTGAATACAACACGCGTCGTGAGCAGTGTGAAGAAGCCGCGCGCATTTTTGGTGTTCCAGCACTTCGTGATGTGACTATTGAACAGTTTAAAGCGAAAGAGTCTGAGTTAGATGAAATGGTCGCGAAACGCGCTCGTCACGTGATTAGTGAAAATGACCGTACGGTTGAAGCGGCTCAAGCTCTGCGAACTCATGACATGAAACGGATGGGCGAGTTGATGGCTGAATCGCATGCTTCAATGCGTGATGATTTTGAAATCACGGTTAAAGAGATTGATACGCTGGTTGATATGGTCAAAGACGTGATCGGCGAGCAAGGTGGCGTGCGTATGACTGGTGGCGGTTTTGGTGGTTGTATTGTGGCCTTGGTGCCACCAGCCTTGGTTGATGAAATCAAAACAACCGTTGAGCAGAAATATCAAGCAGCGACTGGCTTAAAAGAATCGATTTATGTTTGCCAAGCGAAAGAAGGTGCAGGCTTGGTTGAGGTTTTATAAGTGATGTCTGACTATTTTTCACAGCTAGAAGAAGCGATGGCGAGTGCGCCATCGTTTGATGGCATGCCAGCTCGCTTGGTTCATTTGACCAATGCTAATGGTATGAGTGTTTCATTGATGGATATTGGCGCGACTTGGCTTAGCTGTGTGTTGCCTGTGAAAGGTAAACCGCGTGAGGTACTGCTGCGTTCACCGGATATGTGCGAACACATGAAGCAGGGCGCGTATTTTGGTTCTATTGTCGGTCGCTATGCTAACCGTATCGCAAAAGGGCAGTTCACCATCGGCGATCATACCTATCAAGTGGGGGTCAATAACGGCTCTAACTCACTGCATGGTGGGCTGATTGGTTTTGATAAGCGCCGTTGGGTGATTGAGTCTCAACAACACAACAGAGCGATTTTTTTATTGCATTCCGCTGATGGTGACCAAGGCTACCCGGGGAATCTAGATATTAAAGTGTGTTATACGCTTACTGACGATAATGCACTCCACATTGATTATTACGCAGAAGCTGATCAAATCACTCCTGTGAATCTAACAAACCACGCTTATTTTAATTTGGCTGGGGAAAACTCGGATGCGAAGAGTATCGATCATTGTTTGCATATGGATGCTGATCGCTATTTGCCAACCAGTGACGATTTAATACCAACCGGTGAGTTACGTGCTGTTGCTGGTACGAGTTTTGATTTCACCCAGAGTAAAGTTATTGGCCGTGATTTTTTATCGGATGATGATCAGAACATGGCCGGAGGCTATGACCATGCTTTTATTTTTTCTGACGGTAAAAATGATGGCAAAGAAACCGTGGTGACTCTGATCTCTCCGAGTAAAGACGTGGTAATGAAAGTTAAAACTACCAAGCCTGCGATACAGTTTTATTCGGGTAACTTTCTTGCAGAAACGCCTGGGGCATCTAAGTTATACCAACGTTATGACGGCTTAGCGTTAGAGACCCAATATTTCCCTGATGGGCCGAATCACCCCGAGTGGGGAAAAAATAACGGGCTACTCAATTGCGGGGAGCACTATCAACATCAAACGACTTATCTGTTTGAGTTTTAATGAAGTTAAGAGGCAATGATTGTACTGAGAGGGAGCGCAATCATCGCTCAAATGGTGTTGATGGCCTATTTGGCGAGCTAAATTAGCTCGCCTTTTTTGTTGAAGAGTGGCGAATAATAAGTTCGCCCTCGACTTTTAGCCTCATTGATAATAGTGGTTGTTTCTCTATTAGCGTCATTAATGATTCTATCGATTTTTTGCCCATGTCGGAGTAGGGCAAGTCTACCGAGGTTAAAGAAGGGAAGCTCTCTGAGGCAATCTGCTGGTTGTCATAACCGACCACAGCAACGTCTTGTGGAATATGTAAACCCAATTCAGCGATAGCTTGGTAGCACCCCATCGCCATGTAGTCACTGCTGCAGAAAATAGCATCTGGTGGTGTTGGCATAGCCAGTAATCTAAGCGTTTGTTGGTGTGCTTCTTTGAGTGACCAGTTTGCTTCTAATACATACTGTTCATTGGGGATTAAATCAGCATCAAGTAATGCTTGTCGGTAACCCTCTACACGTTGCACCGTAGCTTGCATCCAGCTTTCACCAGTCAGCATCGCAATTTTACGATATCCCTGAGCGGTTAGGTGTGTCACGGCTTTGTAAGCTCCCACCATGTCGGCAGGCAAGATGCTAGGTGCGGACGACTTGTCATTCGTACAATTGAGCAGTACGGTCGGTAGCTCAGTATTGACTCGTTGTTGTTCGAGTTCCCGAGTCATACTCGATGCATAAACTAACCCTGTGTAGTCGCCCCCATTGATTTCAGTTTCAATCTTACTGGCTAAGATTGGGTCATGGCTGTAGTTGAAGGTGACAAGAATATGGTCATTAGCCCACGCTTCTTCACGTGCAGCATTGAGTGCGTCAATAAATGGGTCGTAGCTTGCTAGACCATTAATTACCATTGCTATTTTCTTCGGCCGTCCTAATGCGTGAGCAACTTTTTTGTTGTGATAACCAAGTTCTTGTGCAGTATCGAGCACTTTTTTCTGAGTAGTTTCGGCTATTTTTACTGATGTTGAACCATTGAGTACCAAAGACACCGTTGACTGAGATACCCCAGCAGCTGAGGCGATGTCACTCATCGTTACTTTTTTCATTTTATTCATTGCAATGAGTCATCACTAATTTACATAGCTAAAGATATTAGCTAATTCATTTCTTAAGATCATTATCAAAAGACAAAGATCACAAAATTTCTTGATCTAGAAAAGAATGGTGTGATTGCTGACACGTTTATATCATCTTATTCTGGCTATTAAAATATTAATAAACACATTAGCTAATAATATTAGTTAATGTGTTTTTTATGGTGAGTAAGATGAAAAAATGGTCAGAAGAGAAAGCGTGGCAGTGGCAGAAAGAGCATGGTTGGTTACGTGGCTTTAATTACCTTCCTCGCACCGCTGTGAATTGGAATGAGATGTGGCAAGCGGAATCCTTTGCACCTGAAGTTATGGAGCAGGAATTGGCGTGGGTGAATGAAGTCGGCTACAACACGGTACGCACCAACTTACCATTTATCGTTTGGCAAGCTGATCGTGAAGGTTTACATCAACGCATTGAGCGCTTTCTTGATATTTGTGAACGTAACCAGCTCAAAGTCATGATGACTCCGATGGGTGACTGTGGGTTTTCTGGTGATCACCCTTACCTTGGTGAGCAGAAAGCGCCAACGCCAGATCTTCACAACAGCCAAGCGGCAGCAAGTCCTGGCCGTAATATAGTTATGGACCAATCACAATGGGGGGATGTTGAAGCTTACGTTAGAGATATTATTTCAACCTACAAAAATGACTCACGTATTGTGATTTGGGATCTCTACAACGAACCAACGAATCGTATGATTTTCACCACAAGTGGTGAATTAGCTTATGATCAAGTGATGGAAGGTTTTAGCCATCAATTGATGGAAAAAGCGTTTGAGTGGGCTAGAGATGAAAACCCAACGCAGCCACTAACGGTGGGTGCTTGGCATGCTCCAAGTATTTTAGATCGTTCTTTGCCTATGTATGAACACCCGACAGATCGTCGTGCATTAGAGCTTTCGGACATCATTACCTTCCATGCCTATCTACCTCTGGATCTATTTGCTAAGGCTCTTGAGATTATCGAAGCTTATAACCGTCCTGCGATGTGCACCGAGTGGCTAGCGCGTCATGCTGAATCGCATTTACATGAGCAACTGCCTATTTTCAAGCAAAAACAAATTGGATGTTATCAGTGGGGTTTAGTCAAAGGCAAAACTCAGACCCATCTCCCTTGGCCGGAAATCAAACGCAATGATGCGGACTACGCGAGTCGATGGTTCCATGATCTGCTCGATGAACAGGGGCAGCCATACGATCCAGCCGAAGTGCAGTTAATCAAAACACTCGCAGAAGTGGATTAGCAGCCTGTGAGCCGATTCTAGGAAATGAATCGGCTACCAAACTACAATTAACTCAATTGGAACGTGAATATGACTACTCTACACAACAAATTATCCAACAAAGAGCTGATGTCTTACTTTGGCTACGGTATCGGTCAATGCTTCAGCTTTGGTCTGGTTGGTTCTTTCATTCTCTATTTCTATACCGATATTTTGGGCATTTCACCATTAGCGGCTAGTTCTATTTTCTTGATTGCACGTGTATGGGATGCCGTAAACGACCCATTGATTGCAGGGTATATGGATACTTTAGAGTCTCGCTTCGGTAAATTCCGTCCCTATATGCTGTTTACCCCATTTTTGATTGTGTTGGTCACGATCGCTTCGTTTTACAATATTGATGCAGATACTTCGACTAAGGTGATGTATGCCGGTATTACCTACCTATTATGGGGAACCCTATACACCATTTCAGATGTGCCATTTTGGTCAATGTCTTCAGTGATGACAGATGAACCCCAAGAGCGAGCAAAAGCTGCAACATGCGCAATGCTTGGAGTGAATGCCGGTATTGGTGCAACCCTTGTTATCTTTCCTAAGTTAAGTGCTTTTTTTGCTGATGGTCGTACCGATCAAGGTTATTTACCAGCGGTGATTGTGCTGATGATTGCTGGATTACTGTTCATGTTAAATGGCTTTTATAACACTAAAGAACGAATCTCGACGGCAAACTGTGAGAAAGTGACATTAAAAGACACCTTCCAGGCGGTACGAAAAAATAAACCACTATTTTTTATTCTGGCTGCATTCTTTATGAATGTATTCTTCAACTTAGTGAATGGCTTATATATTTTCTTCTTTACTTACAATATGGGCGATGTCAGCTTAGTTTCGTTGATTGGTACGATCACTCTCGTCAGTGCGATTGCTTGTTTAGCCACTCCTATATTAACTAAGCGTTTTAAAAAGCGAGATATTTTTATCACTTTGTGTGTGCTTGAAATTATTGCTCGTATTGGTTTTTATATGACAGGTTATGATAACCCAACCGTTGTAATGAGTTGGTTGGCAGTGGTTACTGGTATCTTTATGATGACTAACCCTTTGATATCAGCAATGATAGCCGACACGGTTGAATACTCTTATTACCATAGTGGTAAACGTACAGCGGCAATTACTTTTTCTGGACAAACGTTTACCGGCAAACTATCGGTAGCCGTTGCTGGTGGATTAACCGGTGTTATTCTAACCATGATCGGCTATGTGCCAAATGTAGAGCAAACAGAGACTGCACTTAATGGTATGTTTTTCTGCGTGGCATTACTTCCTGCCCTTGGTGCATTGGTGCGAATTTTTATTATGTCTCGCTATACATTTACTGAAGACCAACATGCTATTTTACGCGAAAAGCTCAGTCGTGGTGAGTTTGCTGAAGGGGTTGAGAGGGCGATGCCTGAAGTTCGAGAAGCAAGTATCTAAAGATTATTGACTCCTAAAAACAAGCCTGATCATTGCGTCAGGCTTGTTTTCTTTATTGGTCACATTTCTCTACAGAGTTACGTCTGACTAGAGTAGGGGAAAAGATCATCGGCTCTTTTTCTATCACATCGCCACGAGCTAAATGTAATGCCAATTTGGCAGCTTTTTCTGCCATCATCTCAATTGGGTAACGAATGGTGGTTAGCCTTGGGCGCACATAGCGCGCAATTAAAGCATCATCAAAGCCGATCACTGAAATCTCTTCAGGGCTTTTGACGCCATTTTCTTCTAGGATATTTAATGCACCAGCAGCCATATTGTCGTTGTAGGCAACGATGGCGGTGATATCGAGTGATTTGATCAGTAAGTTGGTCATCGCTTGTTCACCGCCTTCACTATTAGGGTCTGACGACTCGATATAACTCGCGGTCAGCTCAATAGCGTGATCTTTCAATGCAGCTTTGTAGCCTGTGCAGCGGTCAGTCGCATCTTCAATGTTATGTGAAGAGCCTATGTAGGCGATCTTGCGGTGTCCGTGGCGTATCAGATATTCGGTTGCCAAGTAAGCACCTTTGGCATTATCAAGTGAGATACAGCGCTCTGCTAATTCAGGGATATATCGATTGATTAGCACCATTGATTTCACTTCCGTTGCATAAGCAACCAATTCTTGATCGGATAAGCCTTTGGAATGAATAACGAACGCATCACAGCGGCTGTTGATTAATAGTTCAATAGCTTGGCGTTCTTCTTCTGCGCGGTGGTAGCCGTTACCAATCAGCAGATGTTTGCCATTATCGTGAGCTACGTTATCGACCGCTTTGACTAAAGTGCCAAAAAATGGGTCTGAAACATCACTGACCAATACACCGATGGTATCAGTACTTTGACTTACCAAAGCTCGAGCGGCCGCATTAGGGCGATAACCTAATTTACTCATTGCCGCCGTCACTGAATCAATCGATGTTTGACTCGCTTTTGGAGATTTATTGATCACACGTGAAACTGTTGCTACTGAAACTCCAGCTTCACGAGCCACATCTTTAATCGTCGCCATGTTGTGCCTCTCTATTTTATGTAGGCATTTAACAATGGCTGTGAAAATAACGCAAATGAACAATGCACTCATATTGATATTTGCGATCTCAAACACTGATGGAATCGGGCTTAGTTGTAGTGTAAACGTTTCTAAAAATGCCGTTATCTTTTAGTGGGAAGCCTGTTTTAGTCCTCGTGTGTAGGTTGGTGCACTGTTAACGAACTTTGGCAATTAAATCATCGATAATAGAGTGGTGACTAGGTTGTACACCTGCAAGGTTGCCGTATTTAGGATCATGACGGTCATTCTCTAAAGGATGTTGCCAACCAAGGGTATGCTCGACAAAGTGATGGGCAAATGATTCTGAGAACTCTAAGCATCCGGCTAAAACCGTATCGACATAAGTTTGTACTATCGGGTTGTGTACACATGGTGGTTGTGGCGAATCTTTGACATAAACCCAAATCGGAAGTTGTGGATTAAATGCATGCTCGGTCTCTATTTGATTGGCAGAAATGGATATTCGCTCGTAACCACGCTCACGGTGATCAAATTCTGCTAAGGCGAATTCATCTATTTCTAGTAGCACCCCATTTACTTTTCCTTGGCCTATATTGACCACTAGCGGTGATAATACATAGCTGTCATCAATTTTCCCCCAGCAACGCACGAGACCATGAGCAACGACTGGAATCGCTTGCCCAGTTTGCCCTGTTAGTTGGCGAGAAGCGGAATTGATTAAACTACCGTAGCCAAAAATATACATACCGACCCTCGAGAGTGGTTAATCTTTATTAAAAAAACGCAAACGGTGAAGAATCCAAAACTCCACCGCAAATATGCCCACTAACGCTGCACAAAACAGACCAAAGGCAACGGGGGATTCAGTTCCCGGAATACCACCTACATTGACTCCGAGTAAGCCAGTTAAGAAACTAGTGGGTAGGAAAATAGCCGCAATAACCGAGAACAAATAGGTATTTTGGTTCATCTTTTCGGCGTGATATTGGCGCAATTCACCTTTGATGATTTCCAGTTCACCAAGAAAGAAGTCGAGTGTTTCATTGATACGAGTAATGGTGTTAACGCTGTGCCGTAGGCGCAAATTTTTGCTATTGGCTAGCGCAACGTCTGAGTTGCAGTAGTCATCAATTGCGTACAGCTGTGGCTTAATAAAGCGTTTAATTTTGAGCAATGCTTTATGGGTTTGCATTAGATCTTCGCTCAACTCTATTTCGGTATCGTATTGAGTGATTTTTTCTTCAATGCTGCTTAAGTAGTGATCAATATTTTTATTCAGGCCATCGATCACTTGTACAATAACCTCAGATAAGGTTTGAGGTCCTTGCCCTGCCAGTAGAGCTTCTCGAATAGCATTGATGGCTTTGGATGGAATTTTACGTGTGGAAAAGAGCGCACCATTGAAATAAAGAATCCGCACACTGAGCATGTCTTCAGGGTTTGCGTTGTCGTTCATGTTGACACCACGCAAGATCAACAAAAAATTGTCATCCTCATATTGCTCGAACAACGGCCGCGTATCTTCAGCTAATAAGCTATCGACTATCGTGCTGGGAATTTGATACTCCAATAGCCACTCACGTAGCCCTTGCTTATCTCGTTGACAGTGATACCAGTTATTCGGTTCTATAGTTGAAGCGTTATTTGTGTGTTGTATTGGCGGAGAAGAAGAAAAGCGCCAATGATCAATCAAGAATTCCATATTTATCCTTAATTAATGCTCCTCAAAACTTGCTGTTTTGAGGAGCATTTCCGTTATGTTTGATGGTTAGAAGCCACGCATTTGAATGCGGCGCAAGAACTCCGTCATCACTCGGTCATAAAGTAGATCACCTAAGAATGCATCTTCAACTTGGTGGTCAATACTTGGGTTGTCGTTGACTTCAATCACATATACTTGGCCATCAATTTCTTTTAAGTCAACGCCGTATAACCCTCCACCAATAAGGTTAGCCGCTTTTACTGCTACATCGACCACATTTTTAGGTACTTGTTTGAGATCCAAAGTTTCAAAGCCGCCAGATGAAACTCGACCACTGTTATGGTGTTGGTAGATCTGCCAGTGACCACGGCTCATCATATATTTACAAGCGTAGATCGCTTGGCGGTTCATGACTCCGATACGCCAGTCAAAATCGGTTGGCATAAACGCTTGCGCGAGAATCAAGGCACTTTTTTCAAACAATACGCCAGCTTCGCGTTCAAGCTCTTCTTGGTTGCGCACTTTTACGACACCGCGAGAAAATGCACCATCAGGAATTTTTAACACCATTGGAAAACTCAGTTCTTCCATAACGTGCATTTTCCAGTTCTCATCAAAGCTTTGTAATATTACGCCTTTTGGTGCAGGCACATTATTGCGTTGCAAAAGCTCGGTTAAGAAAACCTTGTTGGTGCATTTCATGATCGATTCAGAATCATCCATCACCACTAAGCCCATTTTTTCTGCGGTTTTAGCAAAGCGATAGGTGTAGTTACTGATGTTGGTCGTGGCGCGAATAAATAAACCATCAAACTCGCCTAAACGGGAAAGATCATCCGATGAAATCGTTTCAAGGTTGACGCCTAATCGGTTTGCTGCACGGCGAAAACGCTTCAGTGCCGATGCATCAGATGGCGGCATTTTCTCTTCTTCATCCACTAGCATGGCGATGTCGTAGCGATATTTCTTTTCTTGTTTAGGTTTGCGCCATACTTTGGTGGAGAACAGCTCAAGTGACTCAACAAAGAAGTCTTGTTCGTGGTCGTTCAGATCTTGGAATGGGAATGGTCCAATTTTACTGATTTGCCACTGACCTTGGTGCTTATTCATCTCAAGCTCAATCACCGGCACCATAAACTGCTCGAACAGATGCCGTGCCAGTTTATCTAACCCTTTTTCTTCGGTACGGCCAAAATAAATTTTGCATTGAATATGGTCAGTTTCGGTACACAGCTTATTGAGTTTTAATAAGCCCGATGACAACAAAAATGGTTGGTTAATATCATTGATAGCCATGACCCGTGGGATCACGCGGTGACCACGAGCTTCTGCCATCAACGAGCAGTAATAGCCACTGCTCATGTAGCTATAATCGCGACATAGATTCACCACTTGTAAACTGCGGTGAGTCTGTTTCCAATCGGTGTTGAGGTATTGATCGACACTCACCACTTGCTCAGAAGGGAAATATTGTTGCCAGTCACTTGACTGGTCAGTCACGATCAAAAGGTTTGCCATTGCTATTCTTTTCCTTAATCAATAGGAATAATATTGAGCTGCAATCTTGCCAACCACTTAGGGACGTCGTATGGACTTTCGTCTTGCGAAAAGTGCTGATCTCACTGCTCTTAATGCGCTAGAACAACAGCTGTTTGAGGGAGATAAAATTTCTCCGCGCCAAATGAAGCGTTTTTTACATTCCAACCAAGCCGTGTTCTTTGTGGCTGATGCCGGAACAGAACTGGCGGGTTATGCATTGCTACTATTTCATCAAGGTACACAGCTATCAAGGTTGTATTCGATTGCCGTAAAACCTGATTTCAGAGGCCGAAGGATTGCTCAAAATTTAGTTGAGCAATGCGAGCGTGCTGCTCTTGATCAAGGCGCGACTACATTACGATTAGAAGTGCGTGAAGACAATACGGCAGCGATAAATTTATATGAAAAAATGGGCTATAAAACCCTTAAATTATTAATCCATTATTACGATGACCTATGTAATGGGAGGCGGATGCAAAAACGCCTGTCACCGCAAGGGCCAAAAGTGCAATTGCCGATGCCACTTTACGTGCAAACCACCCCGTTTACTTGTGGTGCCGCTTGTTTATTGATGAGCTTTTCCTGCTTATCGACATCGTTTGAACCAAGCCGCACTGAAGAGCTACAACTGTGGCGCGAAGCAACCACCATATTTATGGCAGCAGGTCACGGAGGATGCAGTGGTCATGGGCTGGCATTGGCCGCGACAAGGCGTGGTTATCACGTTGAGTTGTGGAGTCAGTCGAAGAGCACACCATTTATTGATAGCGTGCGTGACCTAAATAAAAAGCAAGTGATTGAATTGGTTCATCAAGATTTTTGTGAACAACTGACTCATGAGGATGTGACGATGATTGATGCACCACCCACTCAAGAGCAGCTTGAGCAATGGGTCAATCAAGGTGCATGTGTTTTACTCTTGATTAGTACTTATCGATTTGACGGTAAAAAAGAGCCACATTGGATTGTGCTCAGTGGTATGAGTGAAAAGTTCTTCTTCATTCACGATCCACATGCTGAAACAGAAGCTGACGCTATGGCTTCAGCATTCATTCCTGTGGGTAAAAAAGCATTGTCGCAAATTATCGGGTTTGGCAAGCAAAAACAGACTGCTTGTGTGGTGATTAGTAAGAGTAAGTCATAAAAACCCAAAGGAGTCTTTATGACTTCATTTGATTGTGTCGCTTTAACTCTTTTGTTTGGTGGGTTTTTGTTATCCCATTGTTTTTATTAATTATTAATGTTGGCGTGGTTCATGCTTTCTAAGAGTGAATAAGCCGCACTCTATTTAATTAGAACAATGAGGATTCATCGTGCTCAATATCACTGATAAAAAAGTCGAAGAACGTATTCCTGCATGGTTACGTCTTGGTTTTCGACCTTTCTTTTTACTGGGCAGTCTCTATGCCATTATTGCTATTTCATTATGGGTGTGGATGTTTCAAACAGGCCAGCCGTCAATGCTGCAAGTTCCTGCGTTGTGGTGGCATGTGCATGAAATGCTGTTCGGTTTTGCTATGGCGATTGTGGTCGGTTTTTTACTTACCGCGGTGCAAAATTGGACGGGTATAAACGGCACTAAACATTACCGTTTGTTGCTGCTAGTGGCGTTATGGTTAGCGCCTAGAGTGCTACTGTGGACACCAGTACCATTGTGGTTAACTTCATCTATCGAAGCGTTATTTTTAGCGTTGGCCGCGTATGAAATTGGGAGCCGAGTCGTCAAAGCAAAAGGGTGGAAGAATCTCTTTTTTGTGCCGCTATTTGTGCTAGCCATTGCCGCGAATTTTGCCAGTTACGCTACCATTAAAGGCATGCCACCGTTTAGCTCCGCAGCGGTCTGGCAAGCCATGCTGTGGTGGTTCACGTTGTTATTGTCAGTAATGGGCGCGCGCGTGATTCCTTTTTTCACCGCTAGACGTTTTAATTTTGAAAAAGCACAGCCTTTGCAGTGGCTTGATTGGTTAGCGAATGCACCCATAGCAGCACTATTCATTTTGAGCTTTTTCCCAATGACGATGGATCAACTAGGGCAACCTTTAATGATTGTGGCTGGTGTTGCTCAATTAGCTCGCTTTATTCGTTGGAAACCGTGGTTAACATTAAGTGAACCGTTAGTTTGGTCTTTGCATGCCGCTTATGTTTGTTTGCCGTTGAGCTTGTTACTTCGTGGTTTGATGGATAATACTTATGTCGCACACAACTTAATTCATCTATTTGCGATTGGTGCTTTGGCTGGGGTGATTTTAGCGATGATCACGCGCGTTACTATGGGCCATACTGGACGCGCTATATATCAAGGACCAAATATGAGTGTGGCCTTTTTTGCTTTAGTCATTGCTGCCTTTATTCGCAGTTTTGGTGTGGCATTTTTTCCAGCTCAACTGTTTATGATGGTTAACATTAGCGGCGCATTATGGGTACTAGTTTTCAGCCTATTTGTTTGGAAATTCGGCTCGATGTTAATCACCCCAAGAGTAGACGGGCACCCAGGTTAGGCATTTTTAGAGGCAGTGCAAATAAAGCGCGCAGAAAAAAGGCTTGGTGATGTGCCAAGCCTTTTTCATTATTTGTTATGGGGAATTGATCAGTTATTGCTGTGTAGCATGCTGTTGAGTTCAACGGCAGATTTATTCGCAAGACACTCAATTTGACCCGTAATAGAGTTACGACGGAACAGCAAATCAGACACACCAGCAAGGTCACGTGCTTTAATGATTTCTACTTCGTTCCCTTGGTTATCGAGCATGCGCACTTTCGTTCCAGCCGTCACGTATAGGCCTGATTCAACTGTACAACGATCACCTAGCGGGAAGCCCAAACCTGCATTTGCGCCAAGCAGAGAGTTTTCACCGATAGAAACCACCACTTTACCGCCACCAGAAAGCGTTCCCATAATCGATGCGCCGCCGCCGATGTCAGAACCGTTACCAACTACTACGCCAGCAGAGATACGACCTTCAACCATGCTCACTCCAGTGGTACCTGCGTTGAAGTTAATGAAACCTTCGTGCATCACGGTCGTGCCTTCACCCACGTGTGCGCCAAGGCGAACGCGTGATGTATCAGCAATACGAATGCCAGTTGGAACCACGTAGTCCACCATTTTAGGGAACTTGTCTACGCAATCTACGGTTAATGCACGACCTGCAAGGCGAGCTTCGATTTGACGATCTGCTAGCTCTGGTAGGTCGATAGGGCCTTCATTAGTCCATGCGATGTTGTGCAGTAGACCGAAGATGCCGTCCAGTACTGTGCCGTGTGGCTGAACTAAACGGTGAGAGATAAGTTGCAGTTTCAAGAAGCCTTCAGCAACCGATTGAGGTTGAGCATCAGCGGCTAAAATCACAAGTACCAATGGTTGTTCTGAGTTTGCAGCTTTATCGGCAAACGCCGCATTTTTGCTATCGCCGTTGTCGGCAAAAGCAGTTGCGAGTTGTGCGCTTTGTGTCGCTGAAATTTCAATGGCTTGGTTGCCTTCACTGTAACCAGCGATTTGCGCAAGTGCGCTAACGAACTCATCACTTGGGTTTAGAACTGGGGCTGGGAAAAATGCTTCAATGATTTTTCCATCACGGTTTTTCGTTGCTGTACCAAAGGCAAGTGCAAAGTAAGCCATCTTGTATCTCCATGTTGCAATTATAGGAGCGCAGTATGTTGATGAGTTGAGCATCATCACTACGCTGTCAATTCACTTGTCAAATATCATAAAGAGTGGGGAAGAGGGTGGAAAGGGCAAAAGGGGAGAAAGTCCGTAAAACGATACGTTTTGTCTTTTTACCGATATATTTCTTTAGATGGAAATAAAAAACCGCTGGTCGTCCAGCGGTTTGAGCAAAGATAAAGAGAGTTAAGCTGCGTCTTCTTCAGGCGTTTCGTTTTTCGCTGCCTTCACCGCTTTTGGTTTTGCTGGTGCAGGTTTACGTTTTGCACCCAATGCATAAAGCACTTCTTCTTTGTTGTGTGCTAGGAACATGGCAAGTTCTTCTTGCTTCGCTTCATCTTCTAGCAGTTCACTTTTACCCAGCAGTTCGAAAAGCTCATCTGCCATATCGAGCATTTTGTCATAAGCGTCAGCGTCTGCTTTAGAGGTAAAAGTCATCTTTTCTTCTCCGTTGCGTTCCACCACGTACTTGACGATTACAGCCATGGTTAATCCTCTAACTTAGTCGTAAATTCTACTGGCTGTTTATACAGCTTTTAATCACTGAAGTCTAGGCGATGAGAGAAAAGTGAGAGGTGGATGGTCACTATCTACTCCGCCTTAACTAATGGTGGAAGTTTTGAGTATGGCAAAATTCGATGAAGCGTTTTAACAGCGGACTTTGGTATTTTTCTTTATGCACTAAAAGCCAGAAACGGCGCTTCATATCCAGTGGTACCTTGAGCATTTTTACTCGCCCATGTTGCACTGCTGAATGGGCTGCTAGTGTCGATAAACACCCTAAGCCAAGGCCTGCAGATACACTGTTGATCAAGGCTTCTGTTGTATTGAGTTCAAATGCTTCATGCCACTGTTCCAGTCGGGGCGCGACGGTACGTAAGAAAAATTCTCTGGAACCAGAACCAGCTTCACGCAGAACCCATTCGCTATGTTCAAAATCACTTAACGTTATTTTAGTTTTTTGCACCAGTGGATGATCAGTGGCGCAGATGATGCACATTTTGTCTTGGCTAAACTGAGTTGACATTAATTCAGGATGCAAGGTTTTTCCTTCGATCAATGCAATGTCCAGTTCATAGTCAACTAACTTTTGGCAAATCAAAGCCGAATTAGAGATAAACAAACTTTGTGATAAATGCTCCGTTTCTGCTCGAAAAGCACTGAGCAAATAAGGCGCAACATGGTTGCCAATCGTATCACTTGCGCCAATACGAAGTTTGCCTGATAGGGCTTGTTCACCATCAAATAATTGTTGGATGTTATTGGCTCGGTTGAGTAATTCATCCGCTAGCGGTAGTAATTTTTGCCCCTCTTGATTAAGGATTAGGCGGTTATTGACCCGGTCGAACAGCGCATGCCCGAGCTGCTTTTCCAATTCAGATAGCGCCATGCTGACCGCAGCTTTCGATAAAAAAAGTGCATTGGCAGCCTCAGTTAACGTTTTATGCTGAGTGATAGCGGTAAAGACTTTGAGTTGTTTTAACGAGATATTAGCAGCCATAATGATCGTTTAGTTTATCTGAACGTGTGTTCCATATATTTAGATATATTAGAACAAAGTGCAAGCGTATGATGGCGACATTAAGTAGTAAGTTCGTCAGCGTTAATAAGAGGTCAATATGATTCAAGCAGCTAAAGCAAAAGTGATGGGAGCCCCAACACCAATGGCGGGTTTAACGCTAGGGATTGCGAGCTTAGGATGGTGCTGGGAAAACTTCACTACATTGAACGGTTACGGCCAATGGTTGGGCGCTAGTGTTGCAAGTGTTTTGATCGTAATTCTAGCGATCAAGTTTCTATTTCATCGCCACTTATTACGTCAAGATCTCGCACATCCGGTCGTCGGCAGCGTGGTTCCTACTTTCGCGATGGGGATGATGATTATCTCTAATTCACTTGGCCATTTTTACCCAATGGCGGGGGACGCATTATGGCTATTTGCAGTGGCTTTGCACATTATCTTCTTGGTGAGTTTTTTGTACCATCGCGCCAAAGTTTTTGAGCTTCACCACATGGTGCCAAGCTGGTTTGTGCCACCGGTTGGTATGGTGGTGGCTGACGTTGCTTTCTCTGGCAACCCTGCGCTTGCTCCCATTGCCCAAGGCACGTTGGTATTTGGTTTAACCGCTTATGCGGTGATGTTACCAGTCATGATTTATCGTTTTATGTTTCGTCATGAAATTCCTGATGCCGCAAAACCAACCATGGCGATATTGGCCGCACCGGCAAGTTTATCTTTAGCTGGTTATTTAACGGTCACAGCAAATCCATCGCCAGTGATCATTGCTTTGTTATTTGGCATCGCGGTATTGATGACAGCGATCATTTACTTAGCCTTTTTTAAATTACTACGTTTACCTTTCAGCCCAGGTTATGCCGCATTTACCTTCCCAATGGTGATTGGCGCAACTGCGTTGTTTAAAATGGCTCATTGGATGGAAAGCATCGGTATGAATGCTGAATATGTTCAACAAGTGCATGGTTTAGCTAACATAGAACTGATAGTAGCAACATTGGTTGTGGGTTATGTGGCGATTCGTTATTTGCATTTCTATCAACCTCATCGCGTATTGCTGAACAGCACTGATGAGTTAGATAGGTTGGATGAACACCAACTCGATTGTCAGATGAAATAGCCAGCAATTTAAGTAATCCAAAAGATAAAAATCTCAAGTATAGAATGCACTTATGCTAATCTCAGTCCTAATTACGGTGAGATTAGCGTGAGTGCATTTTGTTTACTGTTTACCATTCCAATAAAGTCGATACTTTAAAAATTTTGTTAGTGCATTTAATTAAAAATGCGCCGCTGGTTAATCCATTTGAAAAAGAGCAGATTTTGGTACAAAGCCCTGGGATGTCACAGTGGCTCAAAATGGCACTGGCTAAAGATTTAGGTGTTGCAGCTAATCTTGAGTTTCCGCTACCAGCGACTTTTATTTGGGAGATGTTTACTAAAGTACTGCCTGATGTGCCAAAGCGCAGTGCATTCAACAAAGAAGCCATGACGTGGAAGTTGATGCACTTGCTGCCAACGCAGCTCACTTACGCCGAATTTGCTCCTTTACAACGTTATCTTGACGATGATGAGGACCAATCGAAGTTGTATCAACTGGCAGAAAAAATAGCCGATATTTTTGATGGTTATTTAGTGTATCGTCCCGACTGGATTGCCAAGTGGGAAGCCGGGGAAACGGTCAGCGAGTTAGGTGATGAACACCCATGGCAACCTATGTTGTGGCAAGCCTTATACCAATACACATTAGAACAAGGTCAGTCGCACTATCACCGTGCCAATTTATATAAAAGTTTTATTGAGCAATTAGCAAGTGGTGCTTTGGATATCTCCACACTGCCTAAACGCTTGTTCATCTTTGGCATTTCTTCCCTGCCGCCGCGCTATATGGATGCGCTTAAAGCTTTAGGTGAACATATCGATGTACATCTCATGTTTACCAACCCCTGCCAACACTACTGGGGGGAAATTCGCGACCGAAAAACCCTCGCCAAACTGCAAAGTCAGCAGCGTAAACAGTTTGCCTTACAAGGCAGTGATGTTCGATTTGAAGGTGAGCGTTCGCCACTCAAAGGTGATATTGAAGCTAACCTTGTGGATGAACTGCATACTGAAGCGGCGGTGGGCAATGGCTTATTAGCGTCGATGGGCAAATTGGGACGTGATAACCTTTATTTACTGTCTCAAACTGAAAACGAAGAGCATGAATTTTTTATCGATGTGCCACGTGACAGTTTATTGCATCAATTGCACGCCGATATTTTACATTTAGAAGAACATCAAGACGATGACAGGCTTGAAAGTAGCACCCATAAGCAAGTGATTGCCCTAGGTGATCCTTCCTTAACCCTTCATGCTTGCCATAGCCCAATGCGTGAAGTAGAAGTGTTGCATGACCAACTGCTGGCGATGTTTGATAGCGATCCTGAACTGAAACCACGCGATATTATTGTGATGGTGGCGGATATCAACGCCTACAGCCCAGCCATTGCAGCGGTATTTGGTAACGCACCGGGCGAGCGCTTTATTCCTTATTCCATTTCGGATCGCAGTGCCGATCAAGAAAGCCCGATCTTGGCCGCATTCATGCAGTTAGTTAATTTGCCGCACTCACGCTGCCTAGCATCAGAGCTGCTTGAGCTATTAGAAACGCCAGCCATGATGGCAAAATTTGCGTTGGATGAACATGAATTTGCTCAAGCTAAACTGTGGGTGGAAGAGTCGGGTATTCGTTGGGGGCTTAACGCAGCCACGGCGCAACAATTTGAATTGCCACACACAGAGCAAAATACATGGCAGTTTGGCATTGAACGTATGTTGCTTGGCTACGCGATGCCAGAATCTGTAGGGCTTTTTGAGCAAGGTGAGTGTGCACTGGCGCCTTACAATGAAGTACAAGGGATGGGCGCGGAACTTGCTGGCAAACTCGCGTACTTTATTGAGCAAGTGAGCCATTATCGCGAACGACTGGCTCAAACCCAAGCAGTGGACGAGTGGCGAGCTTTACTTGGTGAGGTGCTTGAAGGCTTCTTTAGCGTTGAGTTAGAAGGTGAAATGGCGCTAAAGTCCATCCGCGATACCTTGTCGCAACTAAAAGAGCAACTGACTGATGCAGGTTATGAACAAGCTCTTGCACCCAGTATTATTACCCAATACCTGCAAAACAAGCTGTCAGGTACACGAGTCAGCCAGCGCTTTTTAGCTGGGCAAGTCAATTTCTGTACATTAATGCCAATGCGCTCTATCCCTTTTAAAACAGTTTGTTTGCTAGGGATGAATGATGGTGTTTATCCGCGCACCATGCCAGCGGAAGGATTTGATTTAATGAATGGCCGTACGCGAGCAGGCGACCGCTCGCGACGTGATGATGACCGTTATCTGTTTTTGGAAGCGATGCTCTCGGCGCAGCAGACGTTATACATCAGCTATGTGGGTCGCTCAATTCAAGATAACAGCGAGCGTGTCCCCTCGGTGTTGGTATCAGAGCTTTTAGAGTATTGCCAACAAAACTATTGTCTCGCAGGGGATCAAGAACTCGGCAGTGATCAATCTGGTCAAAGGTTAGTCGATGCGTTAATGACTACCCATGCCATGGTGCCGTTTAGCCCTAACGCTTTTTTGAGTGAAACGGGCAGCTATGCCAAAGAGTGGTTACCTGCGGCCAATCGCCAAGGGCAAGCCAGTGGTCAATTTAATCGAGCGCTCGATAATTACTTGTTAGATGCAACCTATCCATTAGAGTTGGATCTGGTTGAGCTGCAACGTTTTTGGCGCTTGCCAGTGCAGTATTTCTTTAATCGCCGCTTAAAAGTGACCTTTGAACCACCACTACCGGTGATGGAAGATGATGAGCCTTTTGTTTTAAACGGCCTTGAAAGCTATCAATTACGTGACGCCTTGCTAGAGGTACTACTTGAGCATCCAGATTCGCCACAAGCACTGGATGACTTTACTAAACAACAGCGCGCGCAAGGCAAATTACCGATTGGTGCTTTTGGGGAGTTGGAGTTTGAAACCAACCGTGTGCAAGCGCAGGACTTAGCTGAAAAAATCGCTTTCTTATGTCAATCGCCAATTGATGATCAAGAAATCGACTTACGTTTTGATGTTCTCGGTGAAGGCAAATGTGTGCATCTAACGGGGTGGTTAACCAAGTATTATCAAGCTGGCCTTGTGCGTTACCGCAGCGGTGCTATTCGTTCGCAAGATTACCTCGCAGCGTGGATTGATCACCTTGCTTTAGCTGCGATGGGCAAATGTCAGTCAACGCATGTGATTGGCTATGACCGTAAAGCGGGGGCGCAACACTTAATCTACCCACCAATGCCAGATGCCGAACGAGCTAAAAGCTTGCTCGCAGAACTGGTGCGTCTGTTTTACCAAGGCATGACTGAGCCACTAGCCTATTTCCCGAAAACTGCGTTAGCCAGCATTGAAGCGGGCTTTAATCGAGGAAAATGGATTGAGGATCAAGATAAATCGCTGAAGAAAATGGCGGAATGTTTTAATGATGGTTATATGACAACGGGTGAAGGCGGTAATGTTTATATTGCGCGAATTTGGCCGCAATGGAGTGATGAACTTGCTCAACAAGTGCACCTATTGGCAACTTTAGTGATGCAAGGTCCAAGGTTGTGGATCAAAGATGCAGCTGATGCTGAACGTGATTAGTTTTTATGACTATCGCTTTGGTGTTTGTGTTGAGTTGTGTAATGAGAAGCAAGGTGGCCGCCAGTAAATCATTATTGTGTAGGGCGTTCGCTGTACGGCCACAGGTCAGAGGGACCATTATTCGGTGGGTTAGAGTAACTCTGCAGGTTTACTCAACTCGTGGCGCGGATAGTAAAGGCTGCTGGCAAGGCGAACCGTGAGAAAGATCGCACAACTTCTTAATTAATAAAATATTTTCGATTATTCATACAATTATTCAAGCGTGATCACACTCGCTTGCGCATTCAAAGGCTAACCGTTTATGAGTATGACCTCGACAACAGTTGCAACACCACTGGAAACTATGACCTTCCCATTGCATGGGGCAAGGTTAATTGAAGCCTCGGCTGGTACGGGAAAAACCTTCACCATTGCGGGTTTGTATTTGCGCTTGCTGCTTGGACATGGGAGTGATGAATCACGCCACCAAGCACCGTTGACGGTGGATCAAATTTTAGTGGTGACTTTTACTGAAGCGGCAACTGCCGAGTTGCGTGACCGTATTCGTGCTCGTATTCATGATGCGCGAATTGCCTTTTCTCGTGGTTGTAGTGATGACCCAGTGATCCAACCGCTGCTGGAGAACATCAGCGATCATAAACAAGCGGCTCAAATTTTACTGCAAGCCGAAAGACAGATGGATGAAGCCGCTGTCTATACCATTCATGGCTTTTGCCAACGGATGTTAACCCAAAATGCTTTTGAATCGGGCAGTCGTTTTAATAATGAATTTGTCACCGATGAAAGCCATCTCAAGTCGCAAGTGGTTGCCGATTATTGGCGCCGTCAATTTTATCCGTTACCGATCAACCTGGCTGCGGAAGTTCGCCGTTTGTGGTCATCGCCAGCGGTCTTGCTTGAAAAAATAGGCGGTTACCTAACAGGTTCACCGCTTAAGTTGTCCATTGATGCCATGCAAGATGACTTGGCGGCGCTCTATCAATCGTCTCTTGCGCGCGTTGAAGCACTAAAGCAGCAATGGTTGACTGTGTGTGATGAATTTGAAGCGTGTATCAATGAGTCAGACTTACACGCTGCGACGAAAAAAGCGCTTCACAAACGACTGGTTTTCTTGGCGCAGTGGGCGAGTAATCCTAGCCATGAACTGAGCGTACCTACAGAGCTGCAAGAGTTTGCTCAAAGTGCGTTGGATGCTAAATCTAAAAAGGGCAATCCTCCACAGCATGCAATGTTTACCGCTATTGATGACTTTCTTGCAACCCCGATCAGTATAGAAGCACCGCTGCTGGCGCACGCGATTACTCATTGCCGCACGATGCTTGCCAAAGCGAAAGCACAAAAGCAATGGTTATCGTTTGATGATCTGTTGACTCAGCTTTCTGCTGCAATGGATAACGATGAACTGGGTTTGCTGGCTGAGCGCATTCGTACCCTTTACCCGGTTGCGATGATCGATGAATTCCAAGATACCGATCCACTGCAATACAGTATTTTTAGCCGTATTTATCTGCCTAAAACCGAATGTGGTTTGTTTATGATTGGTGACCCCAAGCAGGCTATTTATGCGTTTCGTGGTGCAGATATTTTTACTTATATTAAAGCGCGAAAACAAGTGAGCGCGCATTACACCTTAGGCACCAACTGGCGATCAAGCGCTGATATGGTTAAGGCGGTGAATCAAATTTTCACCACAGCCGATAGCCCATTTATTTACGACCAGGACATTCCTTTTTTGGCGGTCAACGCGAGCCCGAATGCAGAAAAGCGTCACTGGTGGCTTAATGGAAAAGCCCAACCAGCGTTAACCTATTGGTTGCAAGCTGCGGAGGATAAACCGCTACCCAAAGGCGAATACCTCAAATGCATGGCGCAAGCGTGCGCAAGTCAAATTCAAACCATTTTGACAGCAGCACAACAAAAGCAAGCGTATTTTGAAAATGGAAAAACGCAGAAAACAGTGCAGGCAGGGAATATTGCGGTATTAGTGCGAACTGGTAATGAAGGGCGAATGATCAAAGAAGCATTGGCAAAACAAGGTATTGCCAGTGTGTATTTGTCGAACCGAGACAGCGTGTTTAGCAGTGCCGTTGCGCAAGATTTACAACGCGTGCTGCAAGCGGTCCTGACGCCAGAAAACGACCGTGCTCTACGTGCCAGTTTGGCTTCGCAACTTTTTGCTTTAGATGCCGCTAGCCTTGATGATTTAAACAACGATGAAATGGTGTGGGAAAACGCGGTTAACGAATTTAAAGAATATCGCAAATTATGGATTGAGCGTGGTGTGCTGCCGATGCTGCGCAGTGTGATGAGTAAGCGCCATATTGCCGAGCGTTGGCTTGAAGAAGAGGACGGTGAACGTGCACTGACTGACTTCATGCACATTGGCGAATTGTTACAACAAGCGAGCCAAGAAATCGATAGTGACCACGGTTTACTGCGTTGGCTCGCGCAAGCCATCAGTGATGCGGAAAATGGCTTAGGTGGTGGTGATGAGCAAATTCAGCGTTTGGAATCTGAACGTAATTTGGTGCAGATTGTCACCATCCATAAATCAAAAGGTTTGGAATATGACTTGGTCTTTTTACCGTTTGTGGTCAGTTACCGAGAAGCCAGTGAGGGCAAATATTATGATGCCGCGAATGATGAAACCGTACTCGATATTACAGCCTGTGATGCCTCGATTAAGCAAGCCGATAAAGAGCGTTTAGCTGAAGATCTGCGCTTAATTTATGTGGCATTAACTCGCGCCGTCTACGGCTGTTTTATTGGCATTGCGCCGCTGCGAAATGGCCGATCAACCAAAGAGCCGACCGGCGTCCATTTAAGTGCAATAGGCTATTTACTGCAAAATGGGCAAGAGGCGGGAATTGCCCAATTGAGCTCTGCATTGAGTGCACAGGTTAATGAGCAAGTGGTGATTGAAGAGCCGCCCGCTCCACAGGATCAAATGTTTAAAGCATCCGATGGAGCAACACCGCTCTTAACGGCTAAAACTCTGCAAGCACAGATTGATCGCTTATGGCGCATTACCAGTTATTCAGGACTGGTCAAACAAGGCTCGAAACATGTTAGCCATGACGCGACCCTTGAAATCTCAGGCTTTGATATCGATTCTGCCGACGAGCAAGATGAAACCTTATTACTTGAGCCTGAACGTTCCATTTTTACCTTCCCACGCGGTGCAACGCCAGGCACTTTTTTACACTCATTATTTGAAGAGGTCGAATTTACTGAGCCTGCCAGTAGCGATGCCAATCAGCAAGTAATTATTGAGTTGATGCAACGAGAGCAAATTGATCTTGAGTGGCTACCAATATTACAAACGCTGGTGGATACAGTGTTAGATACGCCCTTAGATGGCAAAACACTTCGTTTGAACCAAAAGAGTGCCGAGCAGCGTTTGGTTGAAATGGAATTCCTTTTGCCGATTGAAGTGCTCACCGCTCCAGCGTTGAACCGTGTCATTCAGCGTCATGATCCTTTATCAGCAAAAGCGGGAGATCTCGGATTTTATAGCGTACAAGGAATGTTGAAAGGCTTTATTGATTTGGTGTTTGAGCATCAAGGTAAGTATTACGTATTGGACTGGAAATCGAATCATTTGGGCAATGAAGTAGCGGCTTATCATGGCGAGCGTCTAAAAGTGGCTATGGCCGATCATCGTTATGACCTGCAATATCAAATTTATGCGCTAGCATTGCATCGTTTCTTACGCAGTCGTTTAGCGAACTACGATTATCATAGCCATTTTGGTGGCGTCTATTATCTCTTTTTACGCGGTATGGATGGTGAGTCTGAACATGGGATTTTCTCAACCAAGCCCAGTTTTGAACTGCTCGATGAGATGGATAGATTGATTGATGGAGAGGTGATTGATGCACGTGCAACCAATGCCGGTCAAATGGAGTTAGATCTATGAAACTCACTTTGATGATGACACTTAAGCAGTTGGCAGAGAAAGGCTCACTTCGTCAATTGGATTATCAATTTGCTCGCTTTATTGAGCAAAAAAGTCGTCAACAATTCGCCACAGAGCAAAGTGAAGCGTTAGGTTTTATCGCCGCTGTAGTAAGCAGTGAATTAGCCAAAGGACATATCTGTTTGTCTTTAACGGAAACTTCCTCAGTGCAAAGCATTGACCTTGCAGCCAAGTTGGGGCTGTTTGGTGAAGCAGCAACCTTGCTGAATCAACAATTACTGACGATTGATTGGCTTGAACTGTTGAAAACGTCGTCGTTGGTAGGCGAGCGCGGTGAAGCGGTACCATTAATGTTTGATGGGCAGCGATTATACCTGCACCGTTATTGGAATTATGAAGTGACTTTGGCTGAGCGTTTAACAAGCTTTGGAACACCAATGAGCTTAAAGCCTACCGATGTACAAAAGCTCAAATCGTTGCTCGATATATTGTTTGCTCGTCAGTATCATTTCTTGTTCAACGCACTCGTGAAATTACCCGATACCAGTAATGCGGTAGTGCGTCAGCAATTGGTGTGTGATTTTCTCGATGTGATCGCAGCTGATGAGCTCGATTGGAGTGCTATTGATCGCGTTGTTAGCTCGGCTAGTAGCGTCAGTGAATTGTATTCATTGGAGGAATTAATTCCGCAGGCTTCGTGCGTTAACTGGCAAAAAGTTGCGGCCGCTGTGGCATTAACTCGTCGCTTTGCGGTCATTTCTGGCGGCCCGGGAACCGGTAAAACCACCACGGTCACCAAACTACTGGCCGCCTTGATTACTCAAGCCCAGCAACACGGTGAAACGCCAACGATTAAATTAGTGGCTCCTACCGGTAAAGCCGCTGCGCGTTTAACGGAATCGATTGGTAAAGCAGTGTCAGAACTTGCGGTCGAACCGCAGCTCAAAGCTGCGATTCCGACTGAGTCGAGTACTATTCATCGCTTACTGGGGGCGATTCCAAACAGTGTTGAATTTCGACATGATCAGCGCAACCCATTACACCTTGATATTTTGGTGGTTGATGAAGCTTCCATGGTCGATTTGCCGATGATGGTCAAATTGGTCGATGCACTACCCAAACACGCACGCTTGATTCTACTGGGGGATAAAGATCAGCTTGCTTCAGTCGAAGCCGGAGCCGTGTTGGGTGATATTTGCTCATTTTTAGACTACGGCTATAGCCGCTCACATAGCCAGCTATTATCACAGCTAACGGGATATCAACGTTTAACTTTGAATGCTCACATTCAAGAAAGTCATGTTTCAGATAGTTTGTGCATGCTGCAAAAAAGCTACCGTTTTGATGCGCGTTCCGGTATTGGTCAGCTTGCCAAAGCGATCAATGCTGGGCAACTGGCCATGGTCGATGAAGTTTTCAAACGCGATTATGCCGATATTACGCACCATTCGCTCAGTAGCGAAAACTACAACCTCATGCTGCAAACCTTAGTTAAACAATACGGTCGTTATTTGACTCGTATTGATGAGGTGGTGATTGATAGCAGCACCAAAGTACCTGAGACTCAAGCACAAAAAGCCAAAGCTGTGCTTGATTGTTTTAATCAATGTCGATTGTTATGTGCAATTCGGGAAGGTGATTTTGGGGTTACCGGGCTAAACCTACGCATTGAACGTGCATTAGCTGCGCGTAAGCTGATTAAAGCTCAAGATGAGCTGTGGTATCACGGCCGTCCTGTGATGGTGACGCGCAATGATCATGGCTTAGGGCTTTACAACGGTGACATTGGGATTTGTATGCGCGATAGCAGCGATGAGCAGCAGCGTCTAAAAGTTTATTTTGAATTACCTGACGGCAGTGTAAAAGCGATTTTACCAAGCCGAGTGCCCGAACATGAAACGGCCTACGCAATGACCATTCATAAATCACAAGGCAGTGAATTTGATTTAACCTTGATGATCCTACCGCCTGACTTTAGCCCGATCCTAACCAGAGAGCTTATTTATACAGGGATCACACGGGCTAAGAAACAATTGATGTTATTTGCTGATATGGCAACCATGAAGCGAGGGATCAAAGTCAAAACTGAGCGCGCGAGTGGCTTAGTGGCAAGGCTAAAGAATTAATTGAAGTTAATATACCCTTCCCACTTGAAGCTACAGCGGTGTTGGTTACATTCGTTCACCCCAATTACATAGTTTATCTATGCTCATTGGGATGCACTCATTTGCCGCCTACCTGCAACTTCAAATAGTTTGGGTATAGCACCAGATAATGCTTACTGCATTTTCTGGTGCGTGAATCTGCTATTTTTCGAGCGCTAATTTACGCAAAGGCATGAGTGAATGAGATACTCTTTATCTTGTAGCGGTCTTGAGAGCTGAGAATAAAGCCTCGTAGTTTGTTGTTTGCTGGGAATACGCAGTGGACATTGTGTCCTTCGAGAAACTGGTGGTCTCCCATATCCCAAAAGCTTTGTAGTGAGTTACAAATGATCGTTTTCATAGAGTTTTGCTCTTAAGTACGTGAGTAGTAAAAGCAATCCGTGCAAGCCATTTAGTCTCTTGTTCGTTAAAACCTCTGTATAAGTCAGCGCATGATCGTGCGGGCTAACAGCGGTTATAATTTATTGAGATCTACATATGAAGCCAAGTTCCTGAGCTATTCATTAAATGTACACATCTAATGATGTCGGCGGATTCTACACACAATAACAAGGTAAATAAAGCGATTATTTTATGAACAAAACAATGAAATCGTTTGCATTAAATTATATGTGTTTATTTAACAGTATACTGACCGATTATCCCCTTCCTACTTGAAGTTGCAGCGGTGTTGACTACGTTTGCTCACCCCAATCACATAGTTTATCTATGATCATGGGGATGCACTCATTTGCCGCTTACCTGCAACTCCAAGTAGTTTGGGTATAGTAGATAAAACTGACGTTAAAGGTGCAGGACTAAAATTTTTGAACGACGCTGATAGTTGTATAAACTTTGCTTAGCAATTGGCAATGATTCCACACCAACCTCATTAAAACCTTGCTCTCTAAACCAGTGTAAACTGTGTGTCGTCAGTACAAAAAGCCTATCTAGACCCATGTTCTTTGCCTGTTGCTTCATGTGGTTAAGCAATAATAGTCCACGGTTGCCATCTCGATATTCCGTATGAATTGCCACGCAAGCCATTTCTGCCATCCCCTCTTCTGGGTACGGATAAAGCGCAGCGCAACCAATCAGCAAGCCATCTTTATCGATGATGGTGAATTTATGGATCTCTTGCTCTAGTTGTTCACGAGAACGACGTACTAAGATGCCTTGTTCTTCTAGAGGACGAATGAGATCGAAAATTCCTCCGATATCGTCTATTTGTGCCAAGCGCACTTGTTCAGCGCTCGCCATAACAATTTGTGTACCAATACCATCAAAAGAGAACAGTTCTTGAATCAAAGCCCCATCTTCTTTGTAGCTAATTAAGTGACTGCGCGGTACACCAGCTCGACATGCAGAGACAGATGCCCTTAAAAAACGCAGCGTGCCAGAGCTGCTGTCTTGAGAGTGGTCAATGTCGGTTTCCAAACGTTGTAGCAGTTGTTCAACGTCTGCGGGAAACAGTTCGGCAATCGCATTACCTTGTTCATCGATGATCCCTTGTTCTGAACAAAAGCCAATCAGTTTTTCTGCTTTTAGTCGTATAGCGACTTGAGTCGCGACTTCTTCGGAAAGTAAGTTGAAACATTCCCCTGTGACTGAGCTAGCGATAGGACCAAGTAACACAATAGAGCCTTGGTCTAGCATGCGATTAATGCCTTCAATATCAATACGGCGAATACGGCCACTGTGGCAATAGTCGACACCATCATCTATACCTAAAGGTTGAGAGATGACAAAATTGCCACTAACGACGTTAAGTTGAGTGCCAGCCATTGGTGTGTTGTTTAGGCTCATTGATAAGCGCGCTGTGATGGCATGCTGTAATTGACCAGCAGCCTGCATAACTAAACTTAATGCGTCTTCATCGGTGACTCGAATACCTTTATGATAAGGCGTGGTATAGTTGTTTTTCGCCAAAATATGATTGATCTGTGGGCGAGCGCCATGGACCAATACAATTTTTACCCCTAGGCTGTGAAGAAGAGCTAGGTCGCTGATTATATTTGTAAAATTCTTGTCTGCGATCGCCTCTCCGCCTAACATGACAACCATGATCTTACCTCTATGGGCATTAACATAAGGTGCGGATTGTCTAAAACCTTTAACGAGAGCAGTACTACGAATTTTCACGATGGGAACACTCTTTTTGTTTAATTATGCTTTTATAGTGACTTTTTATTCCTTTGTCGGCAAGTGGTTTTTTGAGTTTGCTGCAATTATTTGAGACATAATTTTTTCTGTCATAATGAATAGGTTAGAGTACTTGCAGTACAAAGGCTTAACGTGGCCAAAATAAGATTTCGAACCGAGATAAGATGATAGAAGATCAAACCATAGAGCTGGTCACGCAGGGAACTCATTTGCGTAGAAGAAAAGTAATAGAACGAGTATTAATGGCATTAGCATTGGTGGGAACGCTTTCCGTTTTCTCTTTATATGGTGATATTTTTTCTCGTATCTCAGATTATTTAACCCCCAAAGAGCAGGTGTATGGTGTTTGGGTTGAGCAAAATGTCGCCCCCTATGCGGCCAAACATATTGAGCTGAGTAAACAAGGCGTAATGAGTGGTGGGCGAGTCTTAGCTACTTCTTTTGATTTTGATGGCCATTATATTGAGTATCAAATTGGCGATGAACACTATCGCTACAAAATGCTCAATGAAAGGTACTCTGAAATGACGCTTGTATCGTCAGAGCACTACAATCCTACTTTCCAATTGTCAGAAAAACACAAAAAAAACCTTCGCTAACAATTCGCTAATTGCGGTTTGGGTGGGAGTTTGTCATGCTTCCAGTTAATGAAAAATAATGGATGACTCCTGTGATTAAACCCATTCTCCCTTTTGTCGTTATTGCGCTTTTAGCCGGTTGTGCTCAACCAACCGATCGCGCGCAACAATATAATGATGGTGAATTTCCGCAAATACTCAATAAGACGACGGTTATTGATTCGAATACGCCTCGTGATTTCACCGAGTTTTCTAAGCAAAGTGAGCAAGTGATCAGCAACTCACCGTCGATGGCTGCAATTTATCAACCTTTATACGAGCAGATCAGTGAGTGGGCACTGCAAAGTGGTGAGCCTAAAGATCTTGCCAATTTTGGTATTCAAGCGGCGCAATTAGGTGGTGGTGACAAACAAGGTAATGTGCTTTTTACTGGCTATTTTTCTCCTGTAATGGAGCTTCGTCACTACCCTGACGCGACCTTTAAATATCCAGTCTACTCTTTGCCGCAATGCGATATTGATTGTCCAACGCGAGCACAGATTTATGATGGTGCTTTGGCTGGCAAAGGGTTGGAATTAGGGTATGCCGCGAACTTGATTGACCCATTTATTATGGAAGTTCAAGGCAGTGGTTTTGTGCATTTTGAAGATGACGATAGCTTAGAATACTTCGCTTACGGCGGCAAAAATAATAAAGCTTATGTCAGTATTGGGCGTGTGTTGATTGATCGTGGTTTAGTGCCACGAGAAAAAATGTCCCTCAAAGCCATAAAAGAATGGGTACTTGCTAACGATGAGGTGACAGTGAAAGAGTTGCTTGAGCAAAACCCATCGTTTGTCTTTTTTGAACCACGAGCCGCAGCGCCTGTGACTGGCTCGGCTGGTATCCCATTATTACCGATGGCGTCAGTGGCGGGGGACCGTTCTATTTTCCCAATGGGTACGCCAATTTTAGCCGAAGTGCCACTATTGAATGCCGACGGTACTTGGAGTGGAGCGCATCAATTGCGTATTCTTATTGTGTTAGATACTGGTGGTGCGGTGAAGCAAAACCACCTAGATTTGTATCATGGCATGGGGGAACGCGCTGGAACTGAAGCTGGGCACTACAAACATTTTGGCCGCGTTTGGAAGCTCGGATTAGAAAATTCACCGACACAAGCTCCTTGGGCATTACCACCAGAAAAGCTACAATAGCGGCGTGACTACCTTATGATGATTTGAAGCTACAACGTTGTTAACGGATGATTCAAGTCACTAACAGGGAAGCTAGACTTTTAAATAAAGAGTGCGTATAAATCGCACTCTTTGTGTTTTTATCGATTTAATCGGACTTCTATTTATGCGCGAACTCGATACCCCAGCTTCTGATAACTACAACCAACGCTTTGGCGGAACGCGTCGCCTATATGGCAATCACGAGGTGGATATTCTACGCGCCGCTCATGTGTGTGTGATTGGTATTGGTGGCGTTGGGTCATGGGCTGTCGAGGCGTTAGCCCGTACTGGTATTGGTGAGTTAACTTTGATCGATATGGATGACGTTTGCGTGACCAATATCAACCGTCAAATTCATGCAATGAGCGGTACGGTTGGGCAAAGTAAAATTGAAGTGATGGCTGAGCGAGTAAAGCTGATTAACCCAGAGTGCGTGGTGAACTTAATCGATGACTTTATTACTCCAGATAATCAACATCAATACTTGAGTAAAGAGTTTGACTATGTGCTTGATGCCATTGATAGCCTGAAGGCGAAAGCTTCACTGCTTGCTTATTGCCGTAGTAATAAAATCAAAGTGATTACGGTTGGGGGCGCTGGTGGTCAGGTTGACCCGACACAGATCAAAGTGGCAGATTTAACGAAGACGATTCAAGATCCGCTAGCTAAAAAATTAAAAGATACGTTGCGTCGTCAGCACAATTTCCCGGTTAACCCTGCGCGTAAATTTGGTATAGATTGTGTTTTCTCCACTGAGCACCTTAAATATCCGCAAGCCGATGGTAGCGTTTGTGCGGTGAAATCAACCGCGGAAGGACCGAAACGGATGGATTGTGCTAGTGGTTTTGGCGCGGCAACGGTCGTGACGGCAACTTTTGGTTTTGTTGCAGTGGGACGAATTGTTGAAAAGCTAATTCAGAAACATAAGGTGTAACGGTCATGAGTACTTTCCCTAACTCTCCCTTTGGTTGTGATATAAATGCCGATGATATTGTCGCCACTATGCAAAACTTCAAAGGTTGGGAAGACCGCTATCGTCAAGTGATCCAGTGGGGGAAATTGCTTCCTCAAATGCCTGAAGCGTTGAAATCTCAACAAGTGACGGTTGCGGGCTGTGAAAGCCAAGTTTGGCTAGTTGGCGAAGAAATCGATGGAGTTTGGTTTTTCTGCGCCGATTCAGATGCCCGTATCGTGAGAGGTTTAATTGCACTCGTGATGGCTGCTTATAACGGTAAGCGTTCTGAGCAAATTCAATCATTTGATATTGATGGCTATTTCGACAAGCTCGGTTTGATCGCTCACTTAAGCCCTTCACGTGGCAATGGTTTGAAGGCGATTATCGAGAAGATAAAAAGTGTCGCTTAGTACTATCTATTTAACAGTACTATCTATTTAAAAGTATTCCCTATCTAAAAATACTCCCCTAATAAAGGGGAGTGCATTACAGTATATCGACCGCTTTGGTGAGCGCAGCGATCAATTTTTCTACATCTTGCTCGTTGTTGTAAACACCGAACGAAATTCTTACTGTTCCCGTTAAACCTAGTGCATCCATTAGCGGATGAGCACAATGATGTCCCGCTCGAAGTGCGATACCTTGTTGATCAAGTAGGGTGGCAATATCTTGATGGTGAACGCCTTCCATCACAAAACTAATCACACTGGCGTGGGGTTGATAACCAACGACGCGAATATCATCGAGCTGTTGCAGCGCTTGGTAAGTGAGTGCTTGTAAATGATGCAGGTGCGCTTCAACCGCTTCTCGATCACAGCCTTGATACCATTCAATCGCTTTAGCCAGTGCAATGGCTCCGGCTACATTCGGTGTGCCTGCCTCAAATTTGCCGGGAAGATCGGAGTAAGTGGTACCGTCAAAGGAAACTTTCTCGACCATTTTGCCACCGCCATGCCATGGTGGCATGGATTCAAGCAGAGATAATTTTCCGTAAAGCACACCAATACCCGCTGGAGCATAAAGCTTATGCCCGGAGAATACATAAAAGTCAGCCTGTAATTGCGCCATATTGACTGACTCATGAACAATGCCTTGTGCGCCATCAACCACTACAATGGCACTCACTTGATGCGCCTGTTCAATCACCGCTTCGATCGGTTGGTACGTGCCAGTTACGTTGGTGACTTGAGCGATTGCCACAATTTTCGTTTTGTTCGTGAGTAGTTTATTGAAAGCGTGTTGATCAAAGTGACAGTCTGCTGTCATTGGGACTTTAACGACTTTAGCCCCAGTCTGCTGCGCGACAATTTGCCAAGGAACAATATTGGCGTGATGTTCCATCTCACTGACTAAGATTTCATCACCTACTTGCAGGGTATTACGTGCATAAGTTTGCGCGATGAGGTTTAACGCCTCTGTCGCCCCGCGAGTCCAAATAATTTCTTTACTTGATTGCGCGCCAATAAATTGCGCCACGCTATCGCGCGCGGCTTCAAATTGACTGGTGGCTTGAGCCGTTAAACTATGGCTGCCACGGTGTACGTTCGCATTTTGTGCGCTGTAATAGTGGGTGAGGGTATCAATCACTATTTGTGGCTTTTGCGTTGTGGCGGCACTGTCTAAATAGACCAGAGTTTCTCCATTCACCGATTGTTTTAACGCAGGAAACTGTTCGCGAATGGTTTGCACGTCAAACATTATCGTTCACCTAACTCGTGATAATGCAGCGTTGGCAGCGTCACCATTGGCTCTGCAATTGACCATGCATGCGCTTTACCAGAGAGTAAAATGATGATCTCCATTGCGAATTCAAGCGCCGTTCCTGGTCCTTGGCTAGTGATCAACTTGTGGTTTACATCAAGGGTTACGCGTTTATCTCGCCATAAATCGGTGGGAATGTGCTCGCGAAAAGCAGGGTGCCCAGTCATGATAGCTTGTGGGAAAAGCTGATGATGCTGAAAGACCAAGGCGGGCGTGGCGCAAATAGCGGCTAACCAGCGACCATCATAATGCTGCTGCTTGATCATTTCGATTAACAGCGGGCTGTCGCGAAAAGTCTCTGCGCCACCAATACCACCAGGCAGAGCAATGACGTCAAACTCTTCATCGGCCACATCTACCAATTTGCAGTCTGCGGTTAACGTTACTCCGCGAGAGGCTTTCATTGTCAATTGTCCGTCGAAAGCGGCACTGGCTACAACGACTTGGTAGCCCGCTCTGACCATCATATCGATGATGGTGATCGCTTCCATCTCTTCGCTGCCCGGTGCTATCGGGACTAAAATTCGTTTGCTCATTGGCTTTCCCAACTGTGTTCTATCTGTTGAATTGCGTGGTATAGCTTACTATTTTCTGTTGTTGAGAGTTGGTGTTTCTCAGCTTTCTTTAATAAATAGCCAGTAATAAAGTCTATCTCGGTTTTCCGCTGATAGAAAATATCTTGATGCATTGAAGAGTGGTTCACGGCAGTGGCTTGAATAACCAGTTTAACCTTAGTCAGGAGCGATGACGGTGTGACCGAAAAGCCTTCAGCGTTCATCACAGAAGCCACTTCTGCAACAATATTCTCAAGTTGCTGTTGGAAGCGCTGATTGGCTAAATCACCATTGCGACATTGCTCTAACGCGGTAATCGGATTAATTGCGCAGTTAATCGCAAGCTTATGCCATAAGGCTTCTTCAATGGTGTTATTCCACATAACTTCTGGTAATGCATGTGCAAGGACATCCACCAAAAACTGGCATTGTTCGCCTTTGGTGTTATAAGCCCCCAATTGAGTCACGCCTTTACCAGTATGTAACACCTGATTGATTGATGGTTTTAATGCGCCGTGAGTAGTCGTGGCTAATAGTAATGGAAATTCACTAATTAAGGCTGCAATGTTATCCACCGCCCCCATACCGTTATGCATAAATAGTAAAATAGTGTCGCGGTTTAATTGCGCTAATAGAGGGAGCAGTGCTTGTTCGACTTGCCATGCTTTGACGGTAATCAGTAATAAGTCCGCCTTTTTTAAGGCGTTGTTATCACAGTAAGGGAAGCTCACTGTTAGGTTGTTATCTTGGATAATAGAGAGGTGTTGATGTGGTGCTCTTCCCCATAAAGAGACGCGGTGCCCCGCTTGATGAAGTTGAGTTGCCCATAGTAAGCCGATAGCTCCCGGGCCAAGCACGACAATATTCATGATACCTCTCTATTTTTGACTTTGCGCCAAGGATAATGAGGTAGAAATGGAAAGCAATAAAAATGGCGCTCAAGAGCGCCATTTAATGTTATTTTTCGAACTATTAGAAGTTGTATTGTACGCGGTAGATAACAATATCTTGGTAATCACGGCGTGCAAGTTTATTTACTGTATAACGGTATAAGATGCCAGTTGACCAATTACTCGTTACATTCCACATCGCATTGATGCTACCGTTTAAGCCCCAGCTTTCCGAGCCATCACCTTTAGCCATATAAGTGCTTTGTAGATCTGCATATTCTTTATTACGAGCGAACTCTAGTTCATTCCAAGTAGCGAACGTAAAGTTTTGACCTGCTATATCAGTGTTGTAGTAACCAACGTAACCAAACATACCGCCGTTGTTACCACTGATGCCACCTTCTGTATTGATTTGATGTAGACCTAAGAATGGAGTGAAACCCCACCCATCTCCTTTAAGGCCTGTATAACCAAGTCCAAGAACACGGTTTTGTTCGTGAAGTACAGGCCCCTTATCTTTATCTGTGTTGTACACTTGAGCGTAAAGAGATACACCTGATTCAGTTAAGTTGTAGTGGATAGTGCCTTTTAGTGATGCACCACGGTCATCACCAGCACGATCAACACCTTCATAATCGTAGAATCCGTAAATTTGACCCCAATCAAATACAGCACCACCTTCAATACCAATTACAGCTTGGTTGCGTTCTGATATTTCTTGATCAAAGTTTGATGCGTCGTTGCCGATACCGTGGTTCCAAGCTTGGTAATCAATGTACATACCACCAAAACCAAATAAGTATTCTGCTTGAGCTGGAACTGCAGATACTGCCGCTACAACACCTAGAGCTAAAAGTGATTTACGCATAAGGGGGACTCTCTATGTATTTTAAAAATTCAGCAAACAGATATTTCTGTAGTGCTTTCAATTGGCCGGAATGATAGCGATAAAATTCTCAATTGAAAGTGACTGGTCGCTAAATATTGCATGAAAATAGTGATTAAGATCTCTATTTTGATCTTTAGTTTGGAACTAAATTATTATTTCATTTTATTGCATTGTTAATGTGATTTTTGTCGCATTATCGATTGCGTTGTCATTGTTTTATGCAAATCGATAAACCAACATTTTTGGTTAGTGATCGTTTTTTGCTTGGTATCGTATTGATAGATATTAATTATGAAGAGTGGTGAATAATGGAAGAACTAATGTTGTTCCCTCTAGCCTCAGTCGTTCTGCCAGAAGGGAAGATGAAGCTAAGGATATTCGAATCAAGGTACAAGAGAATGGTCACTAAGTGTTGTCAAACTGACTCTACGTTTGGTATTTGTTTGTTTGATAATAAAGCGAAAAATAAGTCAAGCTACTTATCTGAGTTTGGGATATTGGTAAAAATTGTTGATTTTGAGGCACTTGATGATGGGCTATTAGGAATAACGGTTTTAGGCATCAAGCGTTTTAAGATAACTAACCTAAGAACAGAGTTTGATGGATTGAGAGTTGCTCAAGTTTCGAGCTTGCCGAATTGGTCAGTCAGGGAACTACAAAAGCATGAGTTTTATTTAAGTGAACAATTACAGAAGGTTTATAAACAGTTTCCTAAGCTTGCTGAAATGTATCCCCTCTGCTTTTTTGATGATGCAAGTTGGGTTGCTCAGCGGTGGTTAGAATTACTTCCCTTATCTAACCAACAATTTGATTATTTAATACAACAGCAAGATGCGAGCGATGCGTTAGATTTTCTTTTGGGAGTGATCGAAGTCTCTCATTAACGAAGTGATAAAAGAAAAGCTATAGTTACAAGAGTGATCGATTTAGCCTTATCATTCGTACATAGAGTCTAACGGTCAAAATCATTTTTCAAAAAAATGAGACTTCTAAGGAAAGAGCGTAGCATCATGAGTGATTCTCAACATAACGTGCAACCAACAGAGCGCTATACCAAGCAAGATTGGGCCGAGTGTATGGAGCGAGTAAAACTGAGAGACAAACAAGCGTTTGCTGTCGTGTTTCACTATTTTTCCCCACGCTTGCAGCAATTTGCTTATAAACATGTCGGCAATGAACAAGTCGCCTTAGAAATGGTTCAAGAAACCATGGCAGCGGTTTGGCAAAAATCGCATCTATTTGACAGTGCTAAAAGTGCGTTATCTACATGGATATATACTATCGCCAGAAATTTATGCTTTGACTTGTTACGCAAGCAAAGAGGGCGGGAGTTGCACGTTTATGCTGATGATATTTGGCCAACTGATTATTGCCCACCGGATTTGGTGGAACATTACAGCCCCGAGCATGAAATGCTCAAAGAACAGGTGCTGAAGTTTTTAACCCTGCTTCCTGAGGCTCAGCAAGCAATAGTGAAAGCGGTTTATCTAGAAGAGCTGCCACAGCAGCAAGTGGCTGAAATGTTTAACATTCCTTTAGGTACAGTCAAATCGCGGTTGCGATTGGCTGTAGAAAAATTAAGACAATCGATTCAAGCGGAGCAGTTATGAGCCATCATCCAACTAACGAGTTACTTAAAAGTTATGCCAATGGTTCGATTGATGCCGCGCACGGCCTTATGGTATCAGCTCACATCGAACATTGTGCTCATTGCCGCAACGTGGTCGAACAGTTTGAAGCTGTGAATGCTCGAGCTGCTTTTGAATCGAATTCACAACCGATCGGTGAACAGTCAATAGCCGTGACAGATTTTGATCGAATGTTTGACAATATCGTGTGTTTAGAGACCATTAGCCCATCAGCGATGATGAAGCGCCCACCTAAATATGTTGAAGTTAACGGTAAAAGGTTCGAGTTACCTAGTTCACTTGGTAACTTACTTGACCGAATGGGTGAGTGGCGAAGTTATGGGGGCAAGGTGTTCAGTGCTCATCTTGATCTCGATGAAGAAGCACGGGTTAATTTTATGTACATCAATCGTGATGTTCATATTCCACAACACACTCATAAAGGGATTGAATCAACGCTTGTTCTACACGGTGGTTTTAGTGATGAAGATGGCCACTACGATACAGGGGCTTTTATTCAGCGTGATGCTAGTGTTAAACACAGTCCTTATACTAAGGCGAGTGAAGATTGCTTGTGTTTGACAGTCTTAACCGAACCGATGTTGTTCACGCAAGGTGTAGCGAGAGTCTTTAATTTATTTGGTAAAGGGCTTTATCCATAGCGCTAACAATGCAGTGGTGTTGGCTACGTTCGGTCACCCCAATCACATAGCATGCCTATGTAATTGGGGATTCACTCACTTGCCGCCTACTGCAACGCCAAGTAGTTTTTCCTCGTAATCCAACATCATCTGTGAGTAACAGAATATGGGCAAGGATTAGAGTTGAGTTTCTTGTTGCTGCTGACTTTCATCTGTATCTCTTTGCCGAGCTTTATCGAGTAAATCGGTAAAGTAATGACGCAGTGAGTAAAGCATGATCAAACTTGGAATGACCATCAAAGCGGTAACTACAAAGAATATTGACCAATTATCTAAGTAATCCACTAACTCACCACTAAATGAAGCCAAGGTCGTTCGGCCTAAATTACCGAGTGAAGCCAGCAGTGCATATTGAGTGGCAGAAAAAGCTTGCCCAGTGAGCACCGTTAGGAAGGAAACAAACGCAACGGTGGAAAAGGCTGTGGTGAAATTGTCAACAATGATGGTGGCAAGGAATAGATGCTCATTTGGCCCAACTTGCGCGATCCATGAAAACATCAGGTTACTAGCTGACATCGCGATACCGCCGATCATCAAGCCACGCACAATACCAAATCTAACATTGAACATGCTACCGACTAAGGTAAAGAACAATGTTGCTCCCCAACCAATGAGCTTCGAATAATGACCGATTTGCTCATTGCTAAAGCCGATCTCCTTATAGAAAGGAATCGACATACGGCCTAGGAAGGCTTCACCAATCTTAAATAAGAACACGAACAACAGCAAAGTGAGTGCGACTTGAACACCGTTGCGTTTGAAGAAGTCTAAAAATGGTTCAACAACGGTCACGGTAAACCAAGCAGCAATTTTAGAACCAACCACTTCGCTATGTCTTTGTTCCGCTTGGCGCTGCAGAGTTTCACGTAATGTTTTTGGTTCCCCCACAAGTAGGGTAAACAGCATTAATACGGCCACGCAAACAGCCATCCCGTAGTACACACCATTCCAACCAATAGCATCGGCATTAACAAAAGCAAGGTAGCCTGGGAGTGAATAACCTGTCCACCATCCCATCACCGCCATTGCTGAAGCTTGAGGAAGTTTACTGGCTTGCGATTTTGGAAATGAATCAATACGAAATGCATCAATAGCGATATCTTGAGTCGCTGAAGCAATCGCAATAGCCAATGCTAGCATTGACGTGAACATTAAATCATTGGCCGGGTTGACCCCTGCGATAAATAATGTGCAGGCAAGAATGATCGATTGACAAAAGAAGACCCAACTACGCCGCTGGCCAAGCAGTGGAGTGAGGAGCGGTAGCTTAACGCGGTCGACTAATGGGGCCCATAAAAAGTTTATCGCATAGACCGCAAATACACTGCCAAAATAACCGATAGCGGCGCGAGTTAAGCCAGCATCTTTTAACCAACCAGACATATTGGAGCCGATAAGAACCCAAGGGAAACCGCTAGAGCAGCCCATCATAAATACCCACAGCAAGCGCTTATCAAGATAGCTACGAATGGTTTCCATCCACGTTAAGGCTGGAGTAGTTGAAGGCATAAAACAAATCCTTATGATGAAAGTAACGTGAGTGTGGTTATTTTCAGAAAGTGAAACGCCGATGAAATCGGCGTTGGTATGGTTATTTTTCTAATGTCACTTTGGTTATCACAATTGGCTCAACGGGGACGTCTTGCATTCTACCTTTTGAATGGGTGGGTTGTTGCGCCATTTTTTTTACAACGTCAAAACCTTTTGTGACTTTACCAAATACGGCGTAGCCTGGTGGGCGAGCACCATAGTTAAGAAAATCATTATCAACTAGGTTGATGAAAAATTGGCGAGTCGCTGAGTTTGGATCATTGGTACGAGCCATAGCAATGGTAGCAGCGTCATTCTCTAAACCGTTATTTGCCTCATTTTTGATCGGGGCGTAGGTATCAAGCTGATTTAAATCCGCATCGAAGCCGCCACCCTGCGCCATAAAACCAGGGATAATACGGTGAAATTGACTTCCTACATAACTACCATCTTCAACATATTTGATAAAGTTGGCTACCGAAACTGGCGCTTTCTCTTGATTAAGCTCGACAGTAAATGAACCTAAGTTGGTTTCAAACTGCACGTTTGGTGCTGCAAATACTGAACAACTGGCCAGTGCTAAGGTTGTGATAAGTGAACGTAACATTAAAAACGCTCCTGCATGTAGCTTTTCAGTTCACTGTCATTGGCAATTTCTTTAAGCACTAAGTTGACGACATCATTGAGTACCATTTCAATATCTTCGTTAGATGCGCTGAGTTTTCCAGAGCGTTTGGCGGTGCCATTGAAGGTTTTTACTAATTTACCCTTAGGCGTTTCGGCGGTTATCTCTAGCGTCACATTGCCATCCATTTCATTGGCCATCACACTGTGTTTTACCGTGACCAGAGCTTCTTGGATCTCTAAAGTGACGTTATTTTCACTATTAACGGTTAAGCGGAAACCTTGGGAGCCAAATTGTTCAGACAATGCGTTTTCTAATGCAATACGCACATTTTGTTTAGAGTGAATAGGCTCGATGTTTGAGCGGCCATTATCCACAAGAGCGACATATTGTGCTGAACGTACGTCTTTGCTCACAAAAGTAAAAGTGGCGTCTTTTACTAAGTCACTTTTGCTCATTGTGGCGGTCGGCATAAAGTTAATTTGCTCTTGTTGAGGCGCAGCACAAGCGGTGAGTAATGCGATTGAGGCTGCTAGAACCAGTTTTTTCATGGTTATTTCCTTTCCTATCTTTGCCTATTTAGTTGCTTGTAAGATAACAAATTTATTGTTGGTTGCGACAGTTTTAACCTGATCTTGGCCAAACAACCTTGCTAATTTTACATCGTAGCCGAGGTGACGATTACCGATCACTAATAATTGTCCACCTTTGTTAAGAACATGCTTTGCATCACAGAACATCTGCCAAGCGATGTGATCTGTAATGGTTTGTTGCTGATGAAACGGCGGGTTACACAATACTAAAAATGCACTGTCTTGTTTAAATCCATCCAAGCAGTTGTTAGTAATACATTGAATATTGCGATCTTCTCCCAAATTATCCATCAAGTTTTGTCTTGCAGATTCGACCGCCATGAAGCTTTCGTCAACGCAGGTAATTCGGGCCTGAGGGTTGAGTTGTCCCATTTTGACTGATAAGACGCCATTGCCGCAGCCGAGATCGATAACATGACGCAGACTCGGGTCTTGAGGCAAGTGCTGCAGCAAAAAGCGCGCACCTAAATCCAGGCTTTCACCAGAATAGACATTCGGTAAATTTTTAAGATGAATTGATTCGCCATCAACATCCCACTCGACGAAAGAGTTGACCTCTTGAATCGGTGTGCAATTGGGGACGGAAAAGACGAGACGATGTTTTTTCCATGCAAGGGATGTGGTCGTTTCACCTAAATATTTTTCAAATAATTTAAGTGTGGATGTATGAATCTCTTTCGCTTTATTTACTGCTATCACCGGACAGCCTGCGGGGAGCTGATTGCGCAATTGGACAAGCTGCCATATTAAATGACGATTACTTTTAGGTAATTGAAATAAAACGAGATCAATATGCTGTGGAATGTCATCCATAGTAGTGAGCAACTCGATTTCATTACTACCATTATTGTGTAAGTTTTTTAATGTCCCACGATGAGATATAAAAGAATCACTCATCATGGTGACGTGATGATTTTGTGAAAACCAACACGATAAGGCGCCAAAACTATCGTTTAGAATCAGAATCCGTTTGCCAGCATCTAAACCTTGATCCTCAACGTAATTAATTACATATTCATCACCGGCGTCCCATGCTTGTAATGTTTCATTGGCACGTTTAGGGAAGCGATGTAAGCTCAATGAGCGTTCATGCAACGTTAGCTCTGTTTTCATCATGTGTGTATGTCATTGTGTGAATTGCTGCCACATTGTCGCAAATGGCAAGGAAACAAGAAACCAAAACCTTTCTCAATCCTAGTGGTCTAGGTAAACTAATCAACGTTATGTTCCGTATTTAAGTATCTCGTCCATCCTTTGACGTGATAAGGAAAAGGTATGATTCAAAGCATCATTGAAAAAAAGCTGCACCAAGCGTTTAACCCTGACTATTTAAAAGTCGAAAACGAAAGTTACATGCACAATGTTCCGGCAGGTTCTGAAAGTCATTTTAAAGTGATCATTGCGAGTGAACTTTTTGAGGGCGCTCGTTTGATTGCTCGACATCGACAAGTTAACCAAGTACTCGCGGAAGAATTGGCGAGCCATATCCATGCATTATCAATGCATACTTACACCCCTCAAGAATGGAAAGAACAGACAAGTGGCGCGTCTGATAGCCCAATGTGCATGGGGGGCGGTAAATAAAAAATCATTGGATGTTTGATTGGTTTGGTGAGTGTTTGATTTGTTTTTGAGCTGAATATTAACAGTGTGACAACAAATTCTTAGGTTAGGCAGGTTAAGACAGGTTGTTTCAATTGGTGATTAAAAATAAACACCTAGTTAGATTGTGGAATTGACTATTTGTGCGATGCTTCAAACTTATGACTATTCGCTAGCCTTTGATATTCAATATTTTCGAAATAAAACCCGTTATCAGGGGATTGGTCGTGGCATCGAGTTCCGAAAAAATGCTAGACTACCGCACCTAATGGATCTGTCGCATCGTATGTGATGAGATTATTAAAAGGATGTTGCGATTTTGGCGTTTTAAACAAGCCGAAAGCGGACACAAATAAATGTCGTGTCTAAGGCTGGTTTAACTTTCATTTGGCCTCTTTCCAAGAACGACCATGAAAGATAAACAAGCTTTGAATTTACGCAAATTAAAAGAATCTTTTTCCCGATAAAATAGTGCAAGTGCGTATGATTACAATAAAAAAGGGTTTGGACCTTCCTATTGCAGGAACTCCATCCCAGGTGATTAATGATGGTAAAACCATCACTAAAGTCGCCTTGCTTGGCGAAGAGTACGTCGGCATGCGTCCTACAATGCATGTTCGCGTAGGCGATGAAGTAAAGAAAGCTCAAATTCTTTTCGAAGATAAAAAGAATCCCGGTGTGAAATTTACTTCACCAGCAAGCGGTAAAGTTATTGAAGTGAATCGTGGTGCTAAGCGTGTTCTTCAATCTGTAGTGATTGAAGTAGCAGGTGATGAGCAAATCACGTTTGATAACTTCGAAGCCAACCAATTGGCAAGTCTTGACCGTGCAACGGTTAAAACTCAGTTAGTTGAGTCTGGTCTTTGGACTGCGTTGCGTACTCGTCCGTTCAGCAAGGTTCCAGCAATTGAGTCTTCAACTCAGGCTATTTTTGTCACAGCAATGGATACAAATCCATTAGCGGCAAAACCTGAAGCGATCATTAACGAACAGTCTGAATCGTTCGTTGCAGGGCTTGATATTCTCTCAACGCTAACAGAAGGTAAGGTTTACGTTTGTAAATCAGGTACCAGTCTGCCGCGATCTTCTCAATCAAACATTGAAGAACATGTTTTTGATGGTCCTCATCCAGCAGGTCTTGCTGGTACTCACATGCATTTCCTCTATCCAGTTAGTGCTGAAAATGTGGCGTGGAGCATCGGTTACCAAGACGTCATTGCTGTTGGTAAATTGTTCCTAACCGGTGAGCTATACACTGACCGTGTAATATCACTTGCTGGCCCTGTGGTAAATAACCCTCGTCTTATTCGTACTCAGATCGGCGCTAGCCTTGAAGAGCTAACGGATAACGAATTGATGCCTGGTGAGGTTCGTGTGATTTCTGGTTCAGTACTTTCGGGTACTCATGCTAGTGGTCCACATGCTTATCTTGGTCGTTATCATTCTCAGGTTTCCGTCCTTCGTGAAGGCCGTGACAAAGATTTTCTTGGCTGGGCGATGCCTGGTAAGAATAAATTCTCTGTAACTCGTTCTTTCCTTGGTCACTTATTCAAAGGTCAGTTGTTCAATATGACAACGACTACCAATGGTAGTGATCGTGCAATGGTGCCAATCGGCAACTATGAAAAAGTGTTGCCATTAGATATGGAACCAACATTGCTACTTCGTGATCTATGTGCCGGTGACATCGATAGCGCTCAGCGTTTAGGTGCTTTGGAACTAGACGAAGAAGATCTCGCATTGTGTACCTTTGTATGTCCTGGCAAATACGAATATGGTCAACTACTTCGTGAGTGCCTAGATAAGATTGAGAAGGAAGGGTAATTTTCATGGGCCTTAAAAAGTTTCTTGAAGACATCGAGCATCATTTTGAGCCTGGTGGTAAACATGAAAAATGGTTTGCCTTGTATGAAGCAGCGGCAACGCTTTTCTACACGCCTGGTTTAGTAACAAAAAGAAGCTCGCACGTTCGTGATAGCGTTGACTTAAAACGTATCATGATCATGGTTTGGCTAGCGGTGTTCCCAGCAATGTTCTGGGGCATGTATAACGTTGGTCATCAAGCTATTACTGCTCTAAACCACTTATATACTGGCGCTGAACTGGCTGGTGTTATCAGTGGAAACTGGCACTACTGGTTAACCGAAATGCTTGGTGGCACATTAAGTGCCGAAGCCGGTTGGGGCAGTATGATGTTACTTGGGGCAACGTACTTCTTACCAATCTACGCAACGGTATTCCTTGTCGGCGGTTTCTGGGAAGTCTTGTTCTGTATGGTGCGTAAGCACGAAGTAAATGAAGGCTTCTTCGTTACTTCTATCCTTTTCGCCTTGATTGTTCCGCCAACATTGCCTTTATGGCAAGCCGCTTTGGGTATTACCTTTGGTGTAGTTGTAGCGAAAGAGATCTTCGGTGGTACAGGTCGTAACTTCTTAAACCCTGCACTTGCGGGACGTGCGTTCTTGTTCTTTGCCTACCCTGCTCAAATCTCAGGAGATGTCGTTTGGACTGCTGCTGATGGTTTCTCTGGTGCAACTGCTCTTAGCCAATGGGCTCAAGGCGGTAATGGCGCACTAATGAACAAAGTAACCGGTGAAGCGATCACGTGGATGGATGCTTTTGTTGGTAACATCCCTGGCTCTATTGGTGAAGTTTCAACACTAGCTCTTGCGATTGGTGCGGCGTTTATTGTGTACATGGGCATTGCTTCATGGCGCATTATCGCTGGTGTTATGATCGGTATGATTGCTATCTCAACAGTGTTTAATGTCGTTGGTTCAGACACTAATGCAATGTTCAACATGCCATGGCATTGGCACCTAGTGTTAGGTGGTTTTGCGTTCGGTATGTTCTTCATGGCAACAGACCCTGTATCCGCTTCATTTACCAATAAAGGTAAGTGGGCATACGGCATTCTGATTGGTGCAATGTGTGTAATGATTCGTGTGGTTAACCCTGCATACCCAGAAGGTATGATGCTGGCGATTCTATTTGCGAACCTATTTGCACCTCTGTTCGACCACGTGGTTATTGAGAAGAACATCAAGCGGAGACTAGCGCGCTATGGCAAGTAATAACGATAGCATTAAAAAGACGCTGTTTGTTGTTATCGCATTGAGCTTAGTGTGCTCAATCATCGTATCGACAGCGGCGGTTGGCCTGCGTGATAAGCAAAAAGCAAACGCAGTGCTTGATAAGCAAAGCAAAATTGTTGAAATGGCAGGTCTTCAAGCCGAAGGTACTGTGCCTGAGCTATTTGCTCAGTACATTGAACCTCGTCTTGTTGACTTTGATAGCGGTGATTTTGTTGAAGGTGATGCAGCTAATTACGACCAACGTAAAGCTGCAAAAGTACCAGCAGAGTCTATCAAGCTAACAGCTGAACAAGATAAAGCGAAAATTCTTCGTCGTGCTAACACGGGTGTTGTTTACCTAGTGAAGAATGGCGATGAGATTTCTAAAGTGATTATTCCTATTCATGGTAATGGTCTGTGGTCAATGATGTACGCATTTGTGGCTGTAGAAACCGATGGTAATACCGTGTCTGGTATTACTTACTATGAACAAGGTGAAACTCCGGGATTGGGTGGTGAAGTTGAAAACCCATCATGGCGTGCTCAATTCATTGGCAAGAAATTGTTTGATGAAAACCACCAGCCAGCAATTAAAATTGTTAAAGGTGGTGCTCCAGCGGGTTCTGAGCATGGTGTTGATGGTCTATCAGGCGCCACATTAACCAGCAACGGTGTTCAACACACATTTGACTTCTGGTTAGGTGATATGGGCTTTGGTCCATTCCTAGCAAAAGTTCGTGACGGAGGTCTGAACTAATGTCTAGCGCAAAAGATCTTAAAAAGAGCATTCTAGCGCCAGTATTGGATAACAACCCAATCGCGCTACAAGTTCTTGGGGTTTGTTCTGCTCTTGCGGTAACGACCAAACTCGAAACGGCATTTGTAATGACACTGGCGGTAACCTTTGTAACCGCATTGTCTAATTTCTTCGTTTCAAGCATCCGTAACCACATTCCTAACAGTGTGCGTATCATCGTTCAAATGGCGATCATCGCTTCGTTAGTTATCGTAGTAGACCAAATATTGAAAGCTTATCTTTATGATATATCTAAGCAGCTTTCAGTATTCGTTGGTTTGATCATTACTAACTGTATTGTTATGGGCCGTGCGGAAGCTTTCGCGATGAAATCTGCACCGATTCCGTCATTTATTGATGGTATCGGTAACGGTCTTGGTTACGGTTTTGTATTGATTACTGTTGGTTTCTTCCGTGAACTTCTAGGTTCAGGCAAGCTATTTGGTATGGAAGTGCTACCTCTAGTAAGCAACGGCGGTTGGTATCAACCCAACGGTTTAATGCTACTAGCCCCTTCGGCATTCTTCCTCATTGGTTTCATGATTTGGGCAATTCGTGTGTTCAAACCTGAACAAGTAGAAGCGAAGGAGTAAGGACGTCATGGAACATTATATTAGTTTGCTAGTGAAATCGATTTTCATCGAAAACATGGCGCTTTCTTTCTTTTTAGGTATGTGTACATTCCTTGCGGTATCTAAGAAAGTAAAGACCTCTTTTGGTTTAGGTGTAGCGGTTGTTGTGGTTCTGACTATTTCAGTACCAGTGAACAACTTAGTTTACAACCTAGTACTGAAAGAGAATGCTTTGGTTGAAGGCGTCGATCTGACATTCCTTAACTTCATTACCTTTATCGGTGTTATTGCGGCGTTAGTACAGATTCTAGAAATGATCTTGGATCGTTTCTTCCCGCCTTTGTACAACGCATTAGGTATTTTCCTACCGTTGATCACCGTAAACTGTGCCATCTTTGGTGGTGTATCCTTTATGGTTCAACGTGATTATAACTTCACAGAATCAGTAGTATATGGTTTCGGTTCGGGTGTAGGTTGGATGCTTGCAATTGTCGCTCTTGCCGGCATTCGTGAAAAAATGAAGTACTCAGACGTGCCTCCGGGTTTACGTGGTTTGGGTATCACCTTCATCACGGTAGGTTTGATGGCGTTAGGCTTTATGTCTTTCTCCGGTGTTCAACTGTAAGTCGGGTAAACCGCAACAATAAAGGAATAGTCAATGGACATTATTCTTGGTGTAGTGATGTTTACTCTGATTGTTCTAGCACTCGTATTAGTGATTTTATTCGCTAAATCGAAGCTAGTACCAACAGGTGACATTACAATCTCAATTAATGGCGATGCTGATAAAGCCATCGTAACCACGCCAGGTGGTAAGCTACTTAGCGCGCTAGCTGGTTCTGGTGTATTCGTATCATCTGCTTGTGGTGGTGGTGGCTCTTGTGGTCAGTGCCGCGTTAAAGTGAAATCTGGCGGTGGTGATATTCTACCTACCGAGCTTGACCACATTACTAAAGGCGAAGCTCGTGAGGGTGAGCGTTTAGCGTGTCAGGTTGCAGTTAAGACTGACATGGATATCGAACTTCCAGAAGAGATCTTTGGTGTTAAAAAATGGGAATGTACCGTTATCTCTAACGATAACAAGGCAACATTCATCAAAGAGCTTAAGCTGCAGATCCCTGATGGCGAATCCGTACCTTTCCGTGCGGGTGGCTATATTCAGATTGAAGCGCCAGCTCACCACATCAAATACTCAGACTTTGATGTACCTGAAGAGTATCGTGGCGACTGGGATAAGTTTAACTTGTTCCGCTACGAGTCTAAGGTAGATGAAGATATCATCCGTGCTTACTCAATGGCTAACTACCCAGAAGAGTTCGGTATTATTATGTTGAACGTGCGTATTGCTACGCCGCCACCAAATAATCCAGACGTACCACCAGGTCAAATGTCATCGTTTATTTGGTCACTAAAAGAAGGTGATAAGTGTACGATCTCTGGGCCATTTGGTGAGTTCTTCGCGAAAGACACTGATGCAGAGATGGTCTTTGTCGGTGGTGGTGCTGGTATGGCGCCGATGCGCTCTCATATCTTCGACCAACTGAAGCGTTTGAAGTCAACTCGTAAGATGTCTTACTGGTACGGTGCTCGTTCTAAACGTGAAATGTTCTACGTGGAAGATTTCGATGGCTTAGCGGCTGAGAATCCAAACTTCGTATGGCATTGTGCGCTTTCAGACCCAATGCCGGAAGATAACTGGGACGGATACACAGGTTTCATCCACAACGTATTATACGAAAACTATCTTAAGGATCATGAAGCTCCTGAAGATTGTGAATACTACATGTGTGGTCCACCAATGATGAACGCTGCGGTTATCGGCATGCTGAAAGATCTTGGTGTAGAAGATGAAAACATCCTTCTTGATGACTTCGGTGGTTAATTTACCTCGATAGTTAAGTGATGGCTGGCTCTTAGGGGTCAGCCATTTGTTTTTATTCTCATTGTAATTGAAGTTTGATAATTTTTTAAAAAGGTTCAAATTCTACAATCGATAATGGTTGATTGAGTTGATATAGCAAATAGGAATGCGACTTCTTTCCTATATCCACTTTTCATTGATAGGAGTAAACAAGTGAAAAAATGGCTTGTTGCGTTAGCTTCTCTACTTGTGTTGGCGGGTTGTGAAAAACCAGTCGAGCAAGTGCATCTTAGCGGCCCGACGATGGGTACCACATACAATATTAAATACATTAAAGCAGACGGCATTCCGAGCTCTGAAAGTGTACAAAAAGAAGTCGATCGTTTATTGGAACAAGTCAATGATCAAATGTCGACTTATCGTAAAGATTCAGAGTTAAGCCGCTTTAACCAGTTTCAGGAGACAACGCCTTTCACTGTATCGAGCCAAACGGCTATTGTTGTGAAAGAAGCAATCCGACTGAATCAACTGACTTTAGGTGCGCTAGATGTCACTGTTGGGCCTCTGGTTAATCTATGGGGGTTCGGCCCAGAAGCCAGACCTGATGTTGTGCCTACTGATGCCGAATTAGCAAACAGAATGGCAAACATCGGTATTGAACATTTATCGGCAACAAGTACTACACTGAGTAAAGATCTTCCTAATCTTTATGTCGATTTATCTACAATAGCGAAAGGCTGGGGAGTTGATGTGGTTGCTGACTACATTCAGTCGCAAGGTATTAAAAATTACATGGTTGAAGTCGGTGGTGAGATGCGCTTGAAAGGGTTAAACCGAGATGGCGTCCCTTGGCGAATTGCTATTGAAAAACCCACTATTGATGAGCGTACGATTCAAGAAATTATTGAACCTGGTGATTTGGCGATAGCAACATCTGGTGATTATCGTAATTACTTCGAACAGGATGGCATTCGTTATTCTCATATCATTAATCCTGAAACGGGTAAGCCGATTAATCATAAAGTCGTGTCGGTTACCGTGCTTGATGCTTCATCAATGACCGCTGATGGTTTAGCTACCGGGTTAATGGTACTTGGTGAAGTCAAGGGAATGGAAGTGGCTGAGCAACAGCAGATCCCAGTGTTTATGATTGTGAAAACAGACAACGGGTTTAAAGAGATTGCATCGACAGCTTTTAAGCCCTATTTAAATAAAAGTGAGTAAACCATGAGTACGTTTTTCATTACATTCGGTGTTTTTTTATGTGTGATTGCCGCGATGGCAGTTGGCTACGTATTTCAAAAGAAAGTAGTTAAAGGCAGTTGTGGTGGGCTTGGTGCTGTGGGGATTGATAAAGTATGTAACTGTCCAGAACCATGTGATGCACGTAAAAAGCGAGAAGCAAAAGCCGCCGCTAGGGCTGAGAAATTAGCCGCGTGGGAAAAAGATCGCATTGCGTAATTGGTGCAATCACTACATTTAAAAGCCTGCATTGTTGCAGGCTTTTGCTTTTTAAATAATCAAAAAATTCCAATCTATCAATAGTCATAATATACTGTCTATGCATACAGTTTTTGGCGGTTGTTAGAAGTGGAAGATAAAGTTAGAAAAATCATTCATATTGATATGGACTGCTTTTTTGCTGCGGTAGAAATGCGTGATAATCCAGCCTATCGACATCGCCCTTTGGCGGTTGGTGGGCATGAAAAGCAGCGCGGCGTATTAAGTACTTGCAATTATGAAGCGAGAAAATTTGGTGTGCGCTCTGCTATGCCTACCGCACACGCTTTGAAATTGTGTCCCAATTTGTTAGTGGTTCCTGGGCGAATGTCTGTTTACAAAGATATTTCTGTACAAATTAGACAAATTTTTCAGCGATATACCTCAGTCATAGAGCCACTATCTTTAGATGAGGCTTTCTTGGATGTGAGTGATTCATGCGACTGCCAAGGCAGTGCTACACTCATTGCACAAAAAATACGTGATGAAATTTGGAATGAACTACAGCTGACGGCATCTGCGGGTGTGGCTCCAATAAAGTTTCTAGCGAAAGTCGCCTCTGATATGAATAAGCCTAATGGACAATTTGTGATACCACCCGACAAGGTTCAGCAAGTAGTGGATGAATTGCCGTTAGAAAAAATCCCAGGAGTTGGTAAGGTCAGTCTAGAAAAGCTTCATCTGGCGGGGCTTTATAAATGTAAAGATATAAAGCAAAGTGATTATCGAGAATTATTGCGTCAGTTTGGACGACTAGGTGCTTCGTTGTGGAAAAAAAGCCACGGCATAGATCCAAGAGAGGTAGTGACTCAACGGGAGCGGAAATCGGTTGGTGTTGAACGAACATTCAGTGAGAATATTTCAACCTATAGTGAGTGTTGGCATGTAATTGAATCTAAACTTTATCCTGAATTAGAAGTGAGGCTTCGTAAAGTTAGCCCGGATAAGTCCATTATAAAGCAAGGTATAAAAGTTAAGTTTGCAGACTTTCAGCTCACCACTATCGAGCATCTACATTCCAGCTTAGAATTGGATGATTTTCGGCATTTATTAGAAAGTATTTTGCAGCGTCAGCATGGAAGAGAAATTCGATTATTAGGCTTAACAGTGATGTTAAAACCTGAAGAACTAAATAAGCAACTGAGTTTTTTCTAACTTTATTTGGTTAATAACAACCACACTTAGGTTATTTCTGGTTTAAATTGTATTGGCAACTATTGATGCAATGGTGTGATTTGCTGACAAGTTATTAACTCATTGAATGTTTGTTTTTGATATGTTTCCCCACAATGTTACTCATGAGATAGAACGATGAAAAAAATAATATTACTAGCGTCGATGCTGCTAAGTTCGCCGTTATGGGCCGCACAGTGTCGAGTGAATGTTGGTCATGAAGTTCATTTGAATGGCGAAAAAGTTGAGATCATTAAAACCTCTACCGATAAAGTGCTGATGGATGACCAGAATAACTTATACATTCATGGTGAGAGGGTCGAATTAGATGCTGAACAGCAATCAGCGTTGGAGAAATATCAAGAAGATATCAATACGGCATTGCCGAAAGCGAAGCAATTAGCCAGTGATGGTCTCGCTTTAGCTAATGATATTCTTGATGATGTTGCGGCCAGTATTGATTCACCAAACGCTTTCGATAAGGTTAAGCAGTCAATGACAGAGTTTTTTGCCGATATTGAAAGTCGTTATTACCAAGGTGATGATTTAGTGTTACCAGCTCAAACTTTTGAATCGATGAGTGAAACATGGGCTGAAGATTTTGAAAAGGCCAAGGCTTTGTTCAATCAAGAGTTCATCGCAAGCGCATTCGAGGCGCTATCGAGCAAAATGCAGCAAGAGGGTGGGTTAAATCTAACCGAACTGGCAAATACCATGGCTGAACTTAAAGACAAGATCGCAGTGCGAATTAATGAGCATTCCACTCAAATCCAAAAAGAGAGCGAAGATTTTTGTGAGTCTCTCGACAATATGGTTGAGCAAGAACAACAATTGCATCAAAAAATACCTGAACTAAAAGATTATCAGGTGTTTACCATCTAAACTTAGGGCGTGTCTTTTTCGTATCCTAACTTCGTTACAGTGATTGATGGTTTGAACATTGCTTAATAATTTTAGTCTAAAATGGTTAACAGCTTGGGTATCGGTAACAGTCGTTGTACTGTTCGTTTTATGCTACCTGCTTTTTAAGTATATGTGGTCTTATGACCGCGAGGTAGACCATGCTTTGTCTTTACAACAAGGTGAAGTCAAACGCGTTCAAACTGTTATTAATATGGCAAAAGCGGAGTTAGGAGCTTCATTAGCCGATTATGCTGCTTGGAATGAAATGGCAGACTTTATTCGCAATCCAACGGAGGAGTTTGTTCAAGATGATATTGGTATCCATGCTTTTGAATCTAACTCATTGAATGGTATTTTTATTTTTGATTCTAATGTGCAGCTGGTTTGGGGGTTAAGGTATAACTACGAAACGGGCAATGAAATCAACTATGATTCAATACGTTATCGTTTTGGTGATCTTCTTGCTGAGGCGATGAGAAAAGAGCAAAGTTTTGTCGACCCTATCATTCGTTTTATTGTTATTGATGATGCACCATTTATTATAGGAACTTCAAGGGTTTGTAACAGCGGTGGTTCTGAGTGTGATAAAGGCTATTTGATATTTTTAAAGCGTATTAATGACAAGTTTTTAAATGGAATTGAACAAGCGACAGGAATCAGCACTGATATACTGGTTAGGGCAATTAACCAAGATGTCCTGCTTCAGCCTATTGCTAACGTCAGTTATCTCGAAATGCTCGATTACCGTAATCACTCAACGGTATTAATTCAAGTCAATCATAGCGTTAAGATCCCTACTTTTATTCGTTGGCAAGAATTGTCGATGCTGGCTGTCTTTTCTGTCTTGATGTTTTTCTTCAACCTGACTGTTGTGAATAAACTGGTCAAACCGATAACAGATGCCAATAAAGTATTAGATCAATTTCAAAATTCAGGCGGAAAAATGCCGCATGAAGGCACATTTATATCCAAAGAGATGAAAGCTTTTTCACGGACGATCAACCAGATAGTGACGGAGTTAGAAACAAGCCGCACTGAGTTGAAATGGCAGTCAGAACATGACCCGCTGACGCGAATTGCCAATCGACGCCGCCTCGAAAAGGTTTTTAAAAGCTATATAACTCGGTATAAGTTTAGATACATCACACTATTTTTAATCGATATTGATCACTTTAAACTTTTTAATGACAACTATGGGCACTTAGACGGTGATAAAGCGTTGAAAGCGGTGGCTGAGTGTTTAGACAGTCTTGAGTTTGATGGTCGTGGGGAAAAACTTGTTGCTCGTTTTGGCGGCGAAGAGTTTTGTGTGGTACTGGCAAGTGATATGGAAATAGACAGTGAATCGTATGGCCAGAAGTTAGTCAATGCCGTTGAGTTACTGCATATTGTGCATCAATTTTCACCATCAAATAACGTTTTATCAATCAGTGTTGGTGGTGTTGAAATTGATACTCCTAAGCTCAATGATTATTTAGACTTTTATCACGCTGCTGATCGAACGTTATACTCTGCAAAAGCGCAGGGTAGGGGACGTTATCTAGTGCAAAAGTTTCAAGCAAACCCCAAAACACAACTCTCTGTTCAATAATATTTACATCCGACCATTATTCTAATTGTCGATTGTTTGCTTAATAAATAGGCAATCTAATTGCTCATTATCGCGCTTTGCATTAGTGTACTAGTCTGCTAGTTTATTGATATCTGTGTGAGTGGTATGACGCAATCTAATTCTCGTGAACTGTTTGGTTCTCGCCTTGGTTTTATTTTAGCAGCAGCGGGTGCAGCCGTTGGCCTTGGTAATATTTGGGGTTTTCCAACGCAAGCAGCCAGTAATGGCGGCGGTGCTTTTCTGTTGGTCTACTTAGTGATGATTATGGTTGTTGCCTTCCCTATGCTCGTTGTTGAAATGGCGATTGGTCGCTTTGGGCAAGCAAACCCTGTCGATAGTATGCGTTCACTCACTGCTAATCCAGTCGCCAAGGCTATCGGAGGCGTTGTTGGTTGGATAGGCTTGAGTGTTCCTAGCGCTGTGCTTGCTTTTTATAGCATTGTAGGTGGTTGGTTAATTTGCTTTCTCCTTGGCGCGGTCACAGATCTGCTCGGTATGGCTGAAATGACTGCTTGGTTTAAAGGCTTTAGCGTTGAGAGAAATCTATTCGGGACGCTTATTTTTTATGTTTTGACGATTCTCATTGTCCAAGGTGGAGTCAAACAAGGGATAGAAAAGTGGTCTACTCGCTTGATGCCCGCATTATTTATATTGTTTGGTGTTTTATTTATTTACATCATGACTCAATCGGGCGCAATGGAGGGGTTACAGCACTATTTGATCCCTGATTTCTCTAAAATTTGGGACAAGCAGTTATTATTAGCTGCAATGGGACAAGGATTCTTCTCTTTGACCATTGGGGGCTGTTCGATGCTGATTTACGGTTCGTATTTAAGTAAGAAAGAAAACTTACCTAAGATGGCATTTAACGTAACACTTGTTGATACCGCTGTTGCTTTTATCGCCGGTTTAGTGGTATTGCCAGCTATGTTTGTTGCCATGCATAAAGGTGTGCAGATCTATGCTGAAGACGGCTCATTGCTAAGTTCTGATACATTAGTTTTTACTGTGTTACCGCTGATGTTTGATAGTTTGGGATGGTTAGGGCAAGTATTTTCGATAGTGTTCTTTACCCTTTTGACAATTGCCGCATTAACTTCTTCTATTTCAATGTTGGAATGCCCCGTTGCTTTAGTGAGTGAGCGTTTTAATACAGCGCGAACACCAACAAGCTGGATTTTAGGTGGTGCGATTGCCAGCATCAGTGTGATTATTGTTTATAACTTTGCTGAGCTATTTGGGCTGGTCGCGATGTTAGCTACACAGTACTTGCAACCTATGGCTGCGCTTATGTTTTGTCTGTTTGGTGGCTGGGTATGGAATCGCCACAGCAAGGTCAAAGAACTTGAGCAAGGTTTCCCTGAATTCCAATTGGGTTGGTTTGGTAAAATTTGGCCGTGGTATGTGAAGTTTGTTTGCCCAGTTCTAGTGACTACGGTGATATGGGCATCGTTTAGCTAAATCGAAATAAAATGAGTGAAAAGCACGCCCTTATTGAAAAGGGCGTGCTTTTTATTTAGAGCTAGACCATTGAAGGTGGGGTAATGTGACCTGTAGTTAATGGTTCTAAATCGGTATCTGCGACTTCTTCAATGAAGTCTCCAACGACTTGTTCAACCATATCATCACTTTGTGAGAAGTATGCAAGGTGAAAAACCGCATCGCCCTCATTAACCAAAGGCAAAGTTTGCTGACCAATGACAATGCCACCTTTATTCGCTTTTAATTCAACCTCAACGTGGCCTAATGGTGAGTTGATATAAGCCAGAACTTGGCCTTTTTCTACTTTATCACCCAAGGTGACTACGGTTCTTAAAATGCCATCGCTTTCAGCTCGTAGCCAACTGGTTGATTTTGCAATGATCGACGTCGGGATCGATTTTCTGCTTTTTCTCATCATACCGATAGATTGCATGGTTCGTTTGACACCAACAATGCCTGCGTTGATAGCAAGAGGATCAAATTTTAAGGCTTCACCTGCTTCGTAGGTTAGTACCGTAATGCCTGATTTTTCAGCTTCACTTCTCAGTGAACCATTGCGCAGTGGCGAATCGATAATCACTGGCGTCGCAAAAGATTGAGCCACACGTAATGTTTCTGGGTTCGATAGGTCAGCGCGAATTTGTGGCAGATTGGTGCGGTGAATCGCCCCCGTGTGCAAGTCAATAATGTAGTCACAGCGCAGTGCGACTTGAGAAAAGAATGTGTGTGCCATACGAGAGGCTAAAGAGCCTGTTTCGCTACCGGGAAAGCAGCGATTGAGATCTCGTCTATCAGGTAAGTAACGTGATTTATGGATGAAACCGAATACGTTTACAATGGGTACAACGATCAGCGTTCCTTTAAGTTTCAAAGGATCAACTGAGTTAATCAACTGACGTACTATCTCAACACCATTGAGTTCATCACCATGAATAGCGGCATTGACCATGAGTGTTGGACCTGACGAAATTCCGTTTATGATTTCGATGGGAATGGATAAAGGGGAGTGTGTATAAAGCTTAGCGGCTTCTAGTTCGATAGCTTTCCGTGTTCCTGGGGGAATGACTCCCCCCAGAAATTCAAATTCCTTATTTTTTTTAACCTTTGCCACGCGTTTTTGTTCCTTTTGTTGCCGCATTTTTTTCGATAAATTCGACAATCATCCCTGCAATATCTTTACCAGTTGCGGCCTCAATACCTTCCAGACCAGGAGATGAGTTTACTTCCATGACAAGTGGGCCACGTTCTGATCTTAATAGATCAACACCAGCAACGTTAAGTCCCATTATTTTTGCAGCCTCGATAGCAGTGCGTCGTTCTTGAGGGGTAATCTTAATTAAAGAAGCTGTACCACCACGGTGAAGGTTTGAGCGGAATTCACCCTCAGCACCTTGACGTTTCATTGCTGCAATGACTTTATCACCAATCACAAAACAACGAATATCAGCGCCACCCGCTTCTTTGATATACTCTTGCACCATGATGTTGGCCTTAAGGCCCATGAATGCTTCAATGACACTTTCTGCTGCTTTGCGCGTTTCCGCTAACACTACACCGATGCCTTGTGTTCCTTCAAGTAATTTAATCACCACTGGAGCACCGCCAACCATTTCGAGTAAGTCTTTAACGTCATCGGGCTTGCTAGCAAAGCCAGTGATCGGCATACCAATACCTTTACGCGACAATAGTTGCATTGAACGTAGTTTGTCTCGAGAACGGCTGATCGCAACCGATTCATTGACAGGATAGACTCCCATCATCTCAAATTGACGTAAAACAGCAGTACCATAAAAAGTAACTGAAGCGCCGATACGAGGAATAACCGCATCAAACCCCGCCAACTCTTCACCTTTAAAGTGAATTTCTGGCTTGTCTGAATTGATATTCATATAGCAACGTAACGCGTCGATAACCTTGACTTGGTGACCACGATCTTTACACGCTTCAATCAAACGTTTGGTTGAATAAAGCGAAGAGTTACGTGACAGAATACCAATTTTCATTATTTGTGCTCCTCGAAAGCGATTAAAAAGGATTGTGTTGGGTCAACGACAATCTTATTGTGCATAGCGGTACGGCCTAACAGCATGCGAAAAGCCATGTTTTCACGGTTGGTTAAGGTGATCTCTATTGGCCATATTTGACCACCTAAACTGACTTCAGATTCAATCACGTAACGTGTTTCTTCATGGCCGCCTGAATCACGTACGGTACGTTCATCTACCACTTTTGCTTCACAAACGACGACTTTTTCATCATTCCGCTGTAAAGGGTGGATCCAAAAGCGAACCCAAGGCGCTTCTTTTTTAGTAAAGCTTTCTACTTTAAATGCGTGTAAGCAAGACGTACGAGCTCCGGTATCTATTTTTGCTTTGATTTTTTCAATACCTAACGCTGGAAGGCAAAGAGTTTCCCGCCATCCGACAATCATTTTTTCTTTCATCGCAGTTTCAATCTTTTTGAGAATTAAAGATAACGCTAAGGATTAAGCGCTATCATCGATACAACAACGTGCTGTAATCGCTAGAAGAGAGTGTGGTGAATAACTCTAGGAACTTCAAGGGGGCGAACTCTAACAGTGGCTTAAAGTGTGCGCTAATGAATAAATTTTTTCTTATCGATAAATTTTTTTGATAGAAATCAAGTGAAAACAAGATACCGGGCTAGATAGCCCGGTAAAGTCATTAATTATGCTTTGGTTGGGATGGCTTCCAGTAGAGCAACCATCTGATCCCAGAAAAGATCCACAGTGTCGATTTTTACCTTTTCATCTGGGGAGTGAGGGAATTTGATTGTAGGGCCAAATGAAACCATATCCATTTCAGGATAAGGTTTTTTGAACAGGCCGCATTCAAGTCCTGCGTGGATAACCATGATATTTGGTTTATGACCGTAGATACCTTCATACATATCACGGAAAATAGCCATGATTTCAGAATCTGCATCAGGCTTCCAGCCAGGATAGGCGCCAGAAAATTCAATCTGAGCACCAGCAAGTTCAGCGACAGAGGTCAGCATACCTTCAACTTGGCTGCGACCAGAGTCAATCAAAGAACGGATCAAACACAGGACTGTTACGCTATTTTCTGCCGTAGTAATCACGCCAACGTTCAGTGACGTTTCAACCACACCTTCAATTTCATCGCTCATGCGGATCACGCCATTTGGACATGCATTTAACGCCGCAATAAAACGCTGTTGGTCTGCGATAGTAAATACAGTTTTAGCATCATCTTGCACTTCATTGAAAGAAACGATACTGGTTTCAACACGTCCAAGTTCTTCTTTAAGAAGGTCTGTGTAGAAGCCAAATAGTTGATCCAGCTTTGCTTCATTTTCTTTAGGTAAGGCAACAGTGACAAAAGCTTCACGAGGAATCGCGTTACGCAAGCTACCACCACGAAACTCAACTAGGCGCAGTTCAAGTTGTTGTGCGTGGCCAGCTAAAAAGCGAGCAAGCAGTTTATTAGCATTACCGCGACCAGTATGGATGTCGCAACCTGAGTGGCCGCCTTTTAAGCCTTTCAATGTCAATTGACGAGTGACATAGTTACTTGGCGTGGCATCACGTTCAATACTAAATGTCATTGCGCCATCAATGCCGCCTGCGCAGCCCATGTATACTTCGCCTTCTTGCTCTGAGTCAGTGTTCAGAAGAATGTCGCCTTCTAGCCAACCTGCTTCTAGACCGAAAGCACCAGTCATCCCCGCTTCTTCATCGATTGTCAGCAGTACTTCAATAGGACCGTGTTTGATCTCATTAGAAGCCAAAACCGATAGACAAGCAGCCATACCAATGCCGTTGTCAGCACCCAAGGTTGTACCTTTAGCTGTTACCCACTCACCGTCGATGTAAGGCTGAATAGGATCTTTAGCAAAGTCATGTTGCGTATCTTCGTTTTTCTGCGGCACCATATCGATATGTGCTTGTAACACGACACCTTTTTTATGTTCCATTCCTGGAGTGGCTGGTTTTTTAATAAAAACGTTACCGGTTGGATCGCGGCGAACTTCTAAGCCTTGCTCTGTTGCCCACTGAATAATGTATTGAGCAAGCGCTTCTTCATGCTTAGAGGGATGTGCAATAGCACAGATTTTATCGAAAAATTGCCAGATAGGTGTAGATGATAACTTACTGATTTCAGGATAGAACTCAGACACGGAAGGCTCCTTTTATTTGAGTTTGCCAGATCAAGGTGAATAAGATGATTCTCTGGATAGAGATTGATTGATCATAGCGTGACTTTTGTTATTCACAGCATACCACTCTAGGCAATAGGCGAGTAGCCTGCTTTGAGAGGAATTATTTGAGTGAAATCATTGTTGGACCGTACATAGTGTACAAAGGAGATTACAAATAGGTGTTTAGGCTCTTATTAATAACGACTAGTACTTATGATTAAATTGACATTAATGTAATTTAATTACCAAAAATGAATGACACAGATCAATAAAAGAAAAATATGTGATTCAAATCACCAAAGTGGTTGTAATTTAATTTCTTGGTGGTATATTTGTAACCAACTTCGAAAGCGAAGAAAAAATGCTCAAAGGATGAGTCCGTTTTATCGCCTCCAGGGAACCGAGAAATCAAGTAATATTCAATTGATTTAATAAGGTGATAGTTATGAAAGGTTTACCATCTGCAATGTTCTGGCTAAACAAATCTGTTTATACAAGTAACTTTGCATACCCAACAAGCTTTGGTTACTAAGACTCAAAGCATGTTATCTGAACGTTATGTTCACCCCCTATATATTGGAATTTTTTGACAGTCAATTTGACTTAGATGATTCGCCGCCACCTCAATGAGGTGGCGTTTTTTTATCTGTAATTTGGCTTTATTACTTCAAATCACTGCGCTAACCATCCTAATAAATTGATGAATTTGCAATCAAAATCCCTTGTTTTTATGGGATTTAACTCATATTGACAGCCAAATTTCCTTCATATCAAAACAAATTGCGTCTGGAATTTGTGATCTGATGTCTCTATAATCCACAGCCAATCGATTACGCAACCGTTTACTTTTTACCTTTATAGGACTCGATCATGCTCGAAAGGCTATTCAAACTCAGTGAAAATGGCACCAACGTGCGCACTGAGGTTATCGCAGGGATTACCACCTTCCTTACGATGGCATACATTATTTTTGTTAACCCTGCGATCTTAGCGGATACAGGTATGGATCGCGGTGCCGTATTTGTTGCTACTTGTTTAGCGGCAGCTATTGGCTGTTTTATCATGGGCTTTGTTGCAAACTACCCAATCGCCCAAGCTCCAGGGATGGGGTTGAACGCATTCTTCACTTATGCGGTTGTGCTTGGCATGGGTTATACATGGCAAGTTGCTTTGGCGGCGGTGTTTGTTTCTGGGATCCTGTTTATATTCCTCAGCATATTTAAAATTCGTGAATGGATTATCGAATCTATTCCTATGTCATTGCGGACAGGCATCTCAGCGGGTATTGGCCTTTTCCTTGCTTTTATTGCATTGAAAAATGCAGGAATTGTGGTCGATAACCCGGCAACATTAGTGTCTGTTGGTGCGATTACTTCATTACCTGCGGTGTTAGGTGCCATTGGTTTCTTCTTAACTATTGCTTTGGTGCACCGTGGTCTGAAAGGTGCCGTTATGATCGCTATTCTAGCGGTAACTGGCCTTGGTTTAATATTTGGTGATGTGCAATGGCATGGTGTTATGTCGACACCACCAAGTATTGCTCCAACATTTTTACAGCTTGATTTCTCAGCCATTTTTGAAGTTGGTATGATTTCAGTGGTTTTTGCTTTTTTGTTTGTCGATTTATTTGATACTGCTGGTACCTTGGTTGGTGTGGCACAAAAAGCAGATTTAATTGGTAAAGATGGCAAAATTCCTCGCTTGAATAAGGCACTGCTTGCCGATTCAACCGCGACTTCTATTGGTGCGCTATTGGGAACGTCTAACACCACTTCTTACATTGAAAGTGTCGCTGGTGTTTCTGCGGGTGGTCGTACAGGTTTAACCGCCGTGGTCGTTGGCATTTTATTCTTACTTGCATTATTCTTCTCGCCATTAGCTGGAATGATCCCTGCGTATGCAACGTCAGGTGCATTGTTTTATGTGGCCATTTTGATGCTTTCTGGCCTAGTGAGTATTGATTGGCGCGATCTGACTGAAGCGGCTCCAGTCGTTGTCACTTGTTTACTGATGCCTTTGACATTCTCTATTGCAGAAGGTATTTCACTTGGTTTTATCGCCTATGCAGCCATTAAGCTGTTTAGTGGCAAAGGGCGCAGTGTATCGATGAGTGTGTGGGTTATGGCTGCTATCTTCATCTTCAAATACATCGCCTCTGCGTAATGGCAGGCAGATTATTTAAATTATTAGATTTATAACAATTAGGTTTATAACAATGAGCAATAAATTCGTTATCACTTGGGACAACATGCAGACTTACTGCCGTCAATTAGCAGAAAAGCAAATGCCTGCAGAACAATGGAAAGGTATTTGGGCTGTCAGTCGTGGTGGTTTAGTACCTGGTGCAATCTTGGCTCGTGAATTGGGAATTCGTCACGTTGATACCATCTGTATCTCTAGTTACGATCATGATCATCAGCGTGATATGACCGTCATTAAAGCACCAGAAGGTGATGGTGAAGGTTTCTTGATTGTTGAAGACTTAGTTGACAGTGGTGATACAGCTCGTAAATTACGTGAAATGTACCCTAAGGCTAAATTAATTGCGGTTTGTGCTAAACCTTCAGGTGTTGATTTATTGGATGACTATGTTGTCGATATTGCTCAAGACACTTGGATCGAACAGCCTTGGGATATGACGATTCAATACGCTGAACCTATCAATCGTAAACAAAAATAAATCTTTTTGTGTTTATTTGAAAAAGGCCCTTTATAGGGCCTTTTTTTTGATTACTATAACCTTATCGCTCTCAACAGAATCGGCTTATGTCTGAACCTAAAAGCAAAAATCTCTCTGAAACCTTATTCCAAAAGCATAAACAAGCGAAAGAAACCTCGGCACTCATTCGCTATATGCCAAGCAGCCAAGAAGTCTTGGACAATAAAAAGCAGCAGGAAGGGTATGCTTGGTATCGTAACCTAAGGCGTCTGCAGTGGATTTGGCAGGGGATCGATCCGGTAGAGCAAGAAGAAGTACTGGCAAAAATCGCTTCATCGAAGCACTCAAGAACACATGACGAGTGGTTGGATACGGTGATGGGATACCACGGGGGCAATTGGTCTTATGAGTGGACAAAGCTTGGTATGCGTCATCAAAAAAGGGCGAATAACAAGCAAAGTGAGGAGGCGGCAAATGAACTTTTTTCTGCGTCTTTGTGTTTTAGTATTGCCGGTTACCCTCATCTGAAAAATGATAACTTGTCCTTGCAGGCTCAAGTGCTAGCTAACAGCGCTTATAGTGAAGCATCAAAACTGACGAGTTACGTTATTAAGCAAATAGAAGTACCATACAAAAATAAAAAGATCATCGTTAACCTTCATTTACCTAATACCGATAGACCTCATCCCGTTATCATGGTGAGTGCTGGCTTAGACAGTTTGCAAACGGATATGTGGCGTCTATTCCGCGATTATTTAGCTCCACGCGATATTGCGATGATCACCATCGATATGCCTTCTGTTGGTCACAGTTCTCATTGGCCATTAACTGAAGATTCTTCATGCTTACACCAAGCGGTGTTGCACGAATTATCGCGTCTACCTTGGGTTGACCATCAAAAAGTCGGGCTTGTTGGTTTTCGATTTGGTGGTAATTCAATGATAAGACTTTCTTTTTTAGAACAGGATAAGATCAAAGCATGTGTCTCGTTAGGGGCTCCAGTGCATGATATTTTCACCTCTCCAACCAAGTTAAAGCAAATGCCTAAGATGTATCTAGATGTTTTGGCTTCACGCTTAGGGAAGGAGGCCGTTGATATTGATAGCCTCTCTAGGCAAATGATGGCTTGGTCACTGAAAGTCCAAGGGTTCTTATCGAGTCGTCGCACTAAAGTGCCTATTCTTGCGTTGGGCTTAGAGGGCGATCCAATTTCACCTTACTCAGATAACCAGCTTGTTGCGTTGTTTAGTGAATATGGCAAAGCTAAGCAGATAAAAAGCAAAACAATTTCACAAGGATATGAGCAATCCCTCGATTTAGCGATAAAGTGGTTAGAAGATGAGCTATTTAGGTGACTTTTCCTCTAATTTAGTTAAGCATGATGTAAGTATGCCTTAACAAGCATATGAACAATCAAAAATAATGATCATTCTTAACATTGAAATGGAGAGTCATATGTCAGAGATGACCCAAGCCCCGACTCATTATCGTTTGTTGGCCGCATTAAAGGCTATCGGTCCTTATCTACGTGAAGGGCAGTGCCGAGAGGAGCACTACTTGTTTGATTGTCTTTCTGCCTGTGTTAACGATAAAAAATCCCCAGAGAAAAGAGAATTTTGGGGATGGTGGTTGGAGCTGAGCAAAACAGAGTCTGGGTTTGACGCTAAGTATCATGCAGGACGCTATAACTTGGCTGGAACGTGGGATGCCGATACGATTCCCAAATCAGTACAATCAGAAGTAAAACGTACTCAAGAAGAGTTTCATGCAAAATTGGTTTCGACCTTGTATGAGCGATTTGAATTGTCGGTTGAGATTACTGAAGATTCTGCTGAATTCGCCTGATTTCCTTTCTCTTACCATTCTCGCGAGTAAAAAGGTGCTTTTTAGCACCTTTTCTACTTGTGAATTTTTGCTTTGATTGTTAAAACATCCTTTCTTATGTGTTTTCCATTTCAGAAGAAATCATGACAACGAATCAACAAAGCGGAAAAGCAATGCAACTTCAAACCGTCGTTGTGAAGCTAGGGACCAGTGTTCTAACCGGTGGTACGTTAGCGTTAGACAAAGCTCATATGGTTGAGCTTGTACGCCAATGTGCCGAACTGAAAAAACAAGGCCACTCAGTGGTGATTGTATCATCTGGTGCGATTGCCGCAGGTCGAGAGCACCTTGGTTACCCCGCACTGCCCAACGCAATGGCAAGTAAACAACTGCTTGCTGCGGTAGGGCAAAGCCAGTTGATTCAAGCTTGGGAGTCACTTTTTGCTATCTACGGTATCAAAATAGGCCAGATGCTTCTTACTCGCGCTGATCTTGAAGACCGTGAACGCTTTCTTAACGCTCGTGACACCGTCAATGCCTTAATCGATAATGACATCATCCCTGTGGTGAATGAAAACGATGCCGTGGCTACAAGTGAAATCAAAGTTGGCGATAACGACAATTTATCGGCATTGGTTGGTATTTTGTGTGGTGCGGACAAGCTGTTGTTGCTGACTGATCAAAAAGGTCTTTTTACGGCTGATCCACGCAAAGATCCAAACGCAGAGCTGATAAAAGAAGTTAAGACCATTGATGATACTTTACGCAAAATTGCTGGTGGCAGTGGCACTACATTAGGTACTGGTGGTATGGCGACCAAACTGCAAGCGGCAGATATTGCACGTCGTGCCGGTATTGAAGTGATTATCGCGGCCGGTCGTGCCCATAACGTGATTTTTGATTCATTGAGTGATAGGCCGCAAGGCACACGTTTTTTACCGTGTATTGAAGCGTTAGAAAACCGTAAACGTTGGATCCTAGCCGGCCCTGCTGCTTCGGGTGACATTGTGATCGATGATGGTGCTGTGAATGCTGTCGTAGGCAAAGGTAGCAGTTTGCTCGCCAAGGGTGTGCTTGAGGTACGAGGTAAATTTGCACGTGGAGAAGTAGCGCGTGTCACCGATCGTCGCGGTATGTTGATCGCCAAAGGGATCGCTGCTTATTCAAGTAAAGATCTAGCGAAAATAACCGGCAAACACAGTAAAGATATCGGTTTGATTTTGGGCCACGATTACGGTTCTGAAGTCATCCATCGCGACGATTTGGTCGTGATCCAAGAATAATTGAGGGAGAGACTCGTGGACTTAATCAACATGGGAAAAGCGGCCAAAGAGGCGGCTTTTCACCTTGCGACAGCATCAACGGCACAAAAAAATGCTGCGCTCGCCATCATAGCTGATGAGCTAGAAGCCAATCTTGAAACCATTCTTGCTGCAAATGCGAAGGATATTGAGCTTGGTCGTGACGCTGGTTTAAGCGATGCGCTGCTTGATCGACTGTTACTCAATGAATCTCGTCTTAAGGCGATTGCCAGCGATGTGCGTAATGTGATCGGCCTTAATGATCCTGTCGGTAGTGAAATTGACAGTAAAGTACTAGAAAATGGTATGTCATTATCGCGTCGCCGCGTACCGCTCGGTGTGGTTGGGGTTATTTACGAAGCGCGTCCTAATGTAACCATTGATATTGCGGCTTTATGTTTAAAAACAGGGAACGCCAGTATTTTACGTGGTGGTAAAGAAACCTTTTTCTCCAACATGGAGTTGGTCAAAGTTATTCAGCTTGCGCTTGAGAAAGCAAAGCTTCCTGCCGCTTCCGTGCAATACATTGAAAAGCCAGATCGTGAGCTTGTTTCACAGCTACTGAAGTTGGATGACTATGTCGATATGATCATTCCTCGCGGTGGGGCTGGCTTGCATAAAATGTGCAAAGAAAATAGCACAATACCGGTAATTATTGGTGGGTTTGGTATCAGTCATATTTTTGTCGACCAGTCGGCTGATTTAGACAAATCGGTGGATGTGATTGAAAACGCTAAAGTACAACGCCCTTCTGCGTGTAACGCGTTAGATACATTGCTCGTGCACCAATCGATTGCGAGTGAATTTTTGGCCAAACTGGTGCAGCGCTTAAGCGACAAAGTCGAATTTGTTGCAGAACCAAAAGCTAAAGCCTTGATGGGTGATGCTAAGCAATTGCGAGAGGCTGTTGATGGTGATTTCGATACCGAATGGCTAAGTTATACCTTGGGCGTGAAGGTGGTGAGTGATGTTCAGCAAGCTATCACTCATATGCGTGATCATAATGCGAGCCATTCTGACGCGATAATGACTAACGATTTGTTTAATGCCGAACTCTTCATTAATGCGGCTGGTTCTGCGGCAGTCTACGTTAATGCTTCGACTCGATTTACCGATGGGGCGCAGTTTGGACTCGGCGCTGAAGTGGCAGTATCAACACAGAAGCTGCATGCTCGTGGCCCCATGGGTTTAGAAGAGCTCACCAGCTATAAATGGGTTGGAAAAGCGAACTACTTATCTCGTCAATAAATGACTTCGGTGTCGCAGTTAACAAAACCTACTAAACATTGGTTGAAAAGGGGCTACGCGGCCCCTTTTGCTTTCAACTTCGCCACCAATTCCGTTACACTAATGCACATTGCTATGGAGGTGATATGCATTGTCCTTTTTGTTCAGAGAACGACACCAAAGTCATTGATTCGCGCCTAGTGGCAGATGGCCATCAAGTACGTCGTCGTCGCCAATGTCTAGCGTGTAATGAGCGTTTTACTACGTTTGAATCAGCTGAATTATTGATGCCGAAAGTCATTAAGTCGAACGGTAATCGTGAACCATTTAATGAAGATAAAATGGTCGGTGGTATCCAGCGCGCACTCGAAAAACGTCCTGTTAGTGCTGATGCGATTGAGCTTTCAATCAGCATGATTAAGTCTCAGTTACGCGCGACAGGAGAACGGGAAGTACCAAGTGAAATGATTGGTAACTTAGTGATGGATCAGCTAAAAGAACTCGATAAAGTCGCTTATATCCGTTTTGCTTCTGTATATCGCAGCTTTGAAGACATTCGTGAATTTGGCGAAGAAATCGCGAAGTTGGAAGACTAACTGCCATGTTTACTCCGTTTGATTATCAAATGATGGCGCAGGCGATTGCACTTGCGAAAGGTGGCCAGTTTACTACCGCTCCTAATCCCAATGTTGGATGTGTGATAACCCAAGGCGATGAAATTGTTGGCCAAGGCTTCCACTATCGAGCTGGAGAAGCACATGCTGAAGTTCACGCTTTGCGCATGGCTGGTGATCGTACTGAAGGCGCGACGGCATACGTAACTCTCGAACCATGTTCGCATTATGGTCGAACACCACCTTGTGCCGAGGGATTGATCAAAGCCAAAGTTGCTAAGGTGATTTGTGCAATGCAAGACCCTAACCCGCAAGTCGCTGGGCGTGGAATTCAAATGCTGCGAGATGCGGGGATTGAGGTCGAAGTTGGGTTGTTAGAAGCGGATGCTATCGCACTTAATCCCGCATTCATCAAACGTATGCAAACGGGCATACCGTTTGTACAGTTGAAAATGGCCGCAAGCTTAGATGGCCAAACCGCACTCAGTAATGGGCAAAGTCAGTGGATTACCTCGGTAGCGGCTCGGCGTGATGTGCAGCATTTTCGTGCTAAAAGTGGGGCCATTTTATCAACCAGTAAAACCGTTATCGAAGATAATGCTTCATTAACGGTTCGTTGGAATGAGTTACCAGAATCGATTCAAGATAGCTACAGCCACACTGAACTTCGTCAACCGATCCGCGTTATTTTAGATCGTCAGAAACAGCTGAATGCCTCACTCAACCTTTTCCATGAGCCAAGTGAAATCATCTCGCTAACGGCAGATCATCGAACGTTACTCAATCAAAATGATCAATTTGATTTGACGCGAACCTTTGAATATCTCGCTCAGCAACACAATATTAATCATTTGTGGGTTGAAGCCGGAGCAACGCTTGCTAAGTCATTACTGCAAGCAGATCTGGTGGATGAAATTATTCTCTATCTAGCCCCTAAAATAATGGGCAGCGATGGCCGAGGTTTATTTGGTACATTAGGGTTATCCTCTATGGCCGAGGCCTTAGAGTTAACAATTAAAGATGTACGACAAGTTGGGCCGGATATTCGGATCACAGCTGTACCGAAACTAAAAGATAAATAAGATGTTTACAGGAATTGTAGAAGCAGTGGGCACGCTCGCTGCCATAACACCAAAAGGTGAAGATATCAGTGTTACGGTTAACGTTGGCAACCTTGATATGGCTGATGTAAAGCTAGGTGACAGCATTGCTACCAATGGTGTGTGTTTGACAGTGGTTGATTTTGGCCCTCACTATTACAGCGCAGATCTATCCCTCGAAACACTAAATAAGACAGGTTTCACCGCTTACCAAGTTGGTGACAAACTTAATTTAGAAAAAGCGATGCTTCCTACCACACGCTTTGGTGGTCATATTGTTTCAGGACACGTCGATGGCGTTGGCGAAATCATTGAGCGTAACAGTGTTGGCCGAGCCATAGAATTATGGGTCGCAATGCCGAAGGAACTGAATAAGTACGTGGCGGAAAAAGGGTCAGTCACTGTCGATGGCATCAGTTTGACCGTTAATGAGTTAAGGAAAAACGCCTTCAAACTGACTATTGTTCCTCACACATCAGAAGAAACCACTATCAATGATTTTCATGTTGGACGTAAAGTGAATTTAGAGGTGGATGTTCTTGCGCGTTATATGGAGCGTTTACTTCAAGTTCAGCGCGGTGAAGATGCACCGGAATCTAAAATCACCATGGAATTTTTACAGCAAAATGGTTTTGCCTAAGCGGCAATATCATTACTGCCTTGATATGGGCAGGCAGCGGAAAGTAATCCAGTCATAGGAAGAGATTATGTCAATTAGTACGCCACAAGAAATTATTGAAGATATTCGTCTAGGTAAAATGGTCATCTTGATGGATGACGAAGATCGTGAAAATGAAGGCGATCTGATCATGGCCGCTGAACATGTTACCCCTGAAGCGATTAACTTTATGGCTAAATACGGTCGCGGTTTGATCTGTTTAACCATGACCAAAGAACGTTGCCAGCGTTTGGGCTTGCCACCAATGGTGCAAGATAATAACGCCCAGTACACAACCAATTTCACCGTCTCTATTGAGGCTGCTGAAGGGGTAACGACAGGTATCTCTGCGGCTGATCGTGCAGTGACAGTACAAGCTGCGGTCGCGAAAGATGCCAAAGCGTCTGATTTAGTGCAGCCGGGGCATATTTTCCCGCTAGCGGCACAAGAAGGTGGGGTATTAACTCGTGCGGGACATACTGAAGCCGGGTGTGACTTAGCGCGCCTTGCTGGGTTAGAACCCGCTTCTGTGATTGTGGAAATCCTTAACGAAGATGGCTCAATGGCGCGTCGTCCTGATTTGGAAGTTTTTGCACAGCAGCATGGCGTAAAGTTGGGCACTATTGCGGATTTAATCGAATATCGTAATAACACCGAAACGACCATTGAACGTGTCGCGCAATGCAAATTACCAACTGAATATGGTGAGTTCGAGCTCTTTACCTACCGTGACATCATTGATAATCAAATTCATTATGCATTGAAAAAAGAGACGCTAGCACAACAAGCACCATTAGTGCGTGTGCATTTACAAGATACGTTTACCGATTTACTACGCAGTGATCGTAATGCAGAGCGTAGTTGGACGTTAGACAAGGCAATGCAACGCATTGGTAGTGAAGGTGGTGTGTTGGTGATTTTGGGCAATGAAGAGTCAACCGATTTATTGATTCATCGTGTTAAAATGTTCGAGCAACAAGATAAGGGTGAAGCACCAACGCTAGCGAAAAAACAGGGCACATCACGCCGTGTCGGTGTCGGTTCGCAGATGTTGGCCGATTTAGGTGTAAGTGAAATGCGTCTGCTATCTTCGGCGAATAAAAAGTATCATGCTCTGGGTGGTTTTGGACTTAACGTTATCGAATACGTCTGTGAATAATTTTCTGAATCTAGCGCGTTTTTTCTAAATTGAATGTGATAGTGCAAGGTTCTGTTAGTCAAAGGAAGCGAAAGGCTTCCTTTGTTATTTTTAGAGTTTGGTGTTTGGTTTGAACGCTAAGCCGAATTTCCATTAGATATTGCTCACAAATTTGTGCTAGAATCCGGCGATTCTCACTTGTGAATATAGTTAAAGGAAAGCTTATGAAAGTGATCGAGGGTGGCTTCCCAGCGCCAAATGCAAAAATTGCTATCGTTATTTCTCGTTTCAACAGTTTTATTAACGAAAGTCTTCTTTCTGGTGCAATCGATACTTTAAAGCGTCACGGACAAGTTAGCGAAGACAACATTACCGTTGTTCGCTGCCCTGGTGCTGTAGAATTACCTCTTGTTGCTCAACGTGTTGCAAAAACAGGTAAATACGATGCAATCGTATCTCTCGGTACTGTTATCCGTGGTGGTACACCACACTTTGACTATGTATGCAGTGAATGTAATAAAGGTTTGGCACAAGTGTCATTGGAATACAGCCTTCCAGTCGCATTCGGTGTCCTAACTGTTGATACTATCGATCAAGCCATTGAACGCGCAGGAACCAAGGCTGGTAACAAAGGTGCAGAAGCTGCACTAAGCGCGCTTGAGATGATTAACGTTCTTTCTGAAATCGATTCCTAATGGGGGCCAGTGTGAAACCAGCCGCACGTCGTAATGCACGTCAATTTGCGCTACAAGCAATTTATTCTTGGCAAATTACAAAAGAAAATGTAGCCACTGTCGAAGAGCAATTCCTCTCGGGTGGTAAGTATGATGAAGAAGAGCATCATGCTGCAGAGCCTGCTTTAACGGCTCCAGAAACCGACGTTGCATATTTCCGTGATCTGCTCACGGGTGTAGTGCTAAGCCACACAGAGCTAGATAGCAAATTGCGTCCTTTCGTGTCTCGTCCTATGCAGGATTTGGACATGATGGAATTGGCGTTACTTCGTTTAGCCATGTACGAAATGACTCGTCGTGAAGATGTTCCTTATAAAGTGGTCATCAATGAAGCGATTGAGTTAGCTAAAGTATTTGCAGCTGAAGATAGCCATAAGTTTGTGAATGGTGTACTTGATAAAGCCGCACCTCACGTACGCAAAAAATAATTAGTCGTTTAAAAATAAAAAGGTCAGCATATGCTGACCTTTTTTATGACAATATTTCTCTGCTATATACCCAAACCACTTGAAGTTGCAGGTAGGTGGCAAGTGAGTTCATCCCCATCAGCATAGATAAGCTATGTGATTGGGGGGAGCGAACGTAGCCAACACCGCTGCAACTTCAGTCGAAAGGGTATAGCTCTAGCAACGAGGAATGCCACAATAATAAAAACTAAGGGCAGGAAACTTGGCATGTCCGGTGAATTTAATTTAATTAATCGCTATTTTTCTAACCGTCAACCGCAACGTAAAGACGTATTTCTCGCCTTAGGTGATGACTGCGCATTAGTTAAACCGCCTGAAAATGTTCGTATTGCGATCAGTACTGATACTTTGGTGGCGGGTACACATTTTTTGATAGATGCGAACCCTGCTTGGGTCGCACATAAAGCGCTAGCTTCTAATATCAGTGACCTTGCTGCAATGGGAGCAACACCCGCTTGGGTATCGTTTGCACTCACGATGCCAAATCCCGATGAGGCATGGCTAAAGCCATTTTGCGATGCTTTTTTTGAACTTGCCAATTACTACAATATCCAACTGATTGGTGGTGACACCACCAAAGGGCCATTAAGTTTAACGCTCACGGTGCAAGGTTTTGTTCCTCAAGAACAAGCGTTACTTCGCAGCGGTGCTAAAGTGGGCGATTGGGTATATGTCACCGGTGATCTTGGCGATAGCAAGGCGGGGTTGGATGTTATTCTTAACAATGCGTTACGTGCTAAACCATTTGCGCTTGAGTTAGAAAAGCGCCACTATCTTTCGACACCGAGGATACTGGCAGGTCAGGCATTGCTGAATTTGGCTTCAGCAGCCATTGATATTTCTGACGGTCTGATTTCAGACATCAAACATATACTCGAACGCTCTCAGGTTGGCGTCAGTCTTGATGTTGCAGCGTTACCTTTATCACAAGAGCTGTTGCAGTTTGTCGGCAATCTTGAAATAGCGCAGCAGTATGCTTTGACCAGTGGCGAAGAGTACGAACTGTGCTTTACCGTTCCAGAACAGAACAAAGGGTCCATTGAAAGTGCGCTCGCTCATTGTGGTTGTAAAGTGAGTTGTATTGGACAGATCCGTCCACAAGGTACATTTGAATTACATCATCAAGGTAAAGTGCTTAATTGGCAGCTCAATGGCTATGATCATTTTAAGGTGAATTTATGACCAATCCGCTATCTCGTCTTTCATTGAAAAATCCGTGGCACCTTTTAGCTACAGGGTTTGGCAGTGGTCTATCGCCTGTAGTACCCGGTACAATGGGAACATTGGCGAGTGTGCCTTTTTACTTACTGCTTGTGCAGTTACCTACCGTGTTATATGCCAGCGTCGTAGTGATAACCTGTTTGGTCGGCATTAAAATTTGCCAAGTGACCTCTGATGATATGCAGGTTCATGATCACGGTTCGATTGTTTGGGATGAATTTGCTGGTTTTTGGATAACCATGTTGGTGGTGCCACTGTTTAACTTATCCCCTTTTGATTGGAAGTGGCTGGTCACCGGTTTTATACTGTTTCGCTTTTTCGATATGGTGAAACCTTGGCCTATCGGTTGGTTAGATAAACGAGTTCATGGTGGGTTAGGGATCATGCTTGACGATATTGTTGCCGGGTTGATGTCGGCAATTGCACTGTATTGGGTGGGGCTCTATGCCGGGTGGCTTTAAAAAAGGTTCCCTATGGAACCTTTTTTCTTGGTTATAAATTGGGTGTTATTTAAGTTTCTGTAAATCGGCTTCAATCTCAGAAATTTTGCTGGAGACGACTTTTTCTAAATGACGCAGATCAGTGAGTATTTTTTGCTTAAGGTCTATCTCGGCCTGTGTTGCTGGTTTCGTTATCTTGTTCAGTTCATCAATCACTAACGTCAAGTTACGGTTGATTTCGGTAACTTCTTTATACTGATGACTACCACTGTCGACTAAGACATTTTTTACCTGTCGGGGGTACTTAAATTTTACGCTTTTAGCGAAAAGCTCACCTTTCTGCTTATGAAAGTAAATCTTCAACACATCTTTATGTGCTTCTTGACGAAGTGAATAGCGCTCAATTTGTTTAGGATCTTGAATACCTAAACCTATGAGGTATGGAAACATAAGCGACCTCTATTATTTTATGTGACACATCAACGACCTGTTTCAATGTAGCAGGCTAAATCATCGCTAGATAGTTCCTAACCCCACCAATACCTCAACTTGTGGGCAAGATCGCTTTCCGTCTCCTTTTAATTTGGCGCAAGTTCAGAGACATTTTTTATTAGCGTTTCGCGTAAACTTAATTCCTCTTCTTCGCTTAATTTTCCTCCTTGAGAGCTTGTTAGAATGAATAAATCTTCCGCTCTCTCGCCAATGGTGGTGATTTTTGCTCCATGCAAATGAATATCTAAATTGGTAAACGTGCGACCAACCGTTGCGAGTAACCCCGGTGTATCAAGTGCAACAAATTCCATTAAGGTGCGCTTATTGCTTTTTGTTGGTAAGAAATCGACTCTGGTCTTCACTTTAAAATGTTGTAAGTTGCGTGGTGTACGGCGTAATTTCAATTTATCTTGCCAACCTGCTTTCAGACCATTAAGCAGATTTTCTATAACAAAATCATGGTGATCTTCATCAATTGCTTCACCGTTGTGATCTAGAACCATAAATGTATCGAGTACATAGCCATCTTTACTCGACATGATTTGCGCATCGTGGACACTTAAATTGCGTCGGTCAAGTTCAGCGACTACGGTGGCGAACACGGCAGGTTGATCTTTGGTGTACACAAAAACTTCGGTGCCACCTCGAGTTGCTTTTTTGCTAAGCAGAATGAGTGGTTGGCTTGAGTCTTCATGACGCAGTAAGTGTGTACAGTGCCAGGCGATCTGCTTGTGGGTATGGCGTAAGAAGTAATCAGCTTTAAACCGTTGCCAGAGCACTTCGATTTCTCGCGCATTAAAACCTTCTTTGCGCAGTAATGCTGACGCCAGTTGTTGATTGTGTCTAATTCGGTCACGGACATCGACGGGGTTTTCTAAGCCACGGCGTAATGCGCGTTGAGTTGAATGGAAAAGTTCAGCCAATAACGTGCGCTTCCAACTGTTCCAGAGCTCTGGGTTTGTTGCGCAAATATCGGCTACGGTTAGGCACACTAAATGTTCTAGATACTCTTCATCACGGACCTTTTTGGCAAATTCTGTGATGACATCTGGGTCATAAATATCACGCCGTTGAGCGGTGACCGACATCAAAAGGTGATTTTGCACTAACCAAGCCACAAGTTTGGCTTCTGGTTTGGATAAACCATGTTCAATACAAAAATTGTACGCTTCGGTTGCACCAATTTCAGAATGGTCACCACCACGACCTTTACCAATATCGTGGAAAATCGCGGCGAGGATCAGTAGCTCTTTTTTCTGAAGGCGAGGGTAGACTTCACAGCAAATCGGATGCCTGTCATGATTTTGGGCATGGTTAAAAGTATTGATGTGCTTGAGCAAACGAATACTGTGTTCATCAACAGTATAAACATGAAAAAGGTCAAATTGCATTTGTCCTACAATCTGACTCCATTGTGGCAAATAAGCTGCGAGTACCCCTAATTTGTGCATCAAGCTAAATGCACGATGTAGTGCATTGGGATGGCGTACTAACGCCATGAAGGTTTCACGAGCTTCGGGAATAGTGTGTAGGAATTTGTTCAAGCGGCGACGAGCAGTACGCAATTGGCGCATCGTTGCAGGTGCAACACTCTCAATGGTCGAGTCATTGGCAATATGAATAAACATATCCAAAATTGTTTCTGGACGAGCTTGGAAAAGAGCTGGTTTACGCGCTTCAATCAAGTTGCCGCGACGTTGAAAATCGTCATCTAAAATGACGGCAGGTATCTCCTCACCGTTATTGAGGATGGCTTGAGCAAACAAACGCAGTAACATTTTGTTGAGTTCAGCAACGCGGCGCAGTGTGCGATAGAACTCTTTCATCATCATTTCTACACCGCGGTTGCCCTCACCAGTGAATCCTAAGTGCTCGGCTACTTGAGCTTGATGGGCAAAAGTGAGGCGGTTGTCATAGCGTTTTAACTCAATGTGTAGCGCAAATCGTACGCGCCATAGGAAATCTTGGCATTCCACCAATTCACGATATTCTGCGTCAGTTAAAAAACCAAAGCGGCTCATTTCCAATAATGAGGTAGCACCAAAATGGCGTCTCGCAACCCAGCTTAATGTATGAATATCTCTTAAACCGCCCGGAGTTGATTTGATATCAGGCTCAAGGTTGTAAGTTGTATCGTGATAGCGTGCGTGGCGGTCTCTCTGCTCTTGAATTTTGGCACGGTAAAAGGTTTCACTGGGCCAAAATGACTCGGAGTGGATTTGCATTTTTAAGTGATGAAAGGTGTCGTTGCTACCACATAACAAGCGAGCTTCTTGAAGGTTTGTCGCTACGGTCAAATCTTCACGCCCAATGTCTGCGCATTCTTTAACTGTGCGAACGGCATGACCTACTTCTAAGCGTAAGTCCCACAATAGCGTAATGAATTCGCTGATTTTAAGGCCAAGCTCTGCTGGCAAGGTTGTTGTTGAAACAACGAGAATATCAATATCAGAAAGTGGATGAAGTTCGCCACGGCCATAGCCACCAACCGCCACTAAGCTAATATCAACAAGTTGATTAAACTGAAAGTATTCCCATAAGCGATAAAGCAGTTGGTCCATGTACTCAGAGCGACCAAGCACTAAGTCGTTCACTGGATGGTGATTTAGAAATTCGCTTTTCTGGTAGTCGGTAAAATGTTCAAGCTGCTGTTTGAGTTCACTGATCGTGATCTGTGAATCGGAGAAGGTCAGTGGTGACTGAAAAGGCATAACGGCAATCCATGCTAGTGAAAATTCACAACGTGGAGAGACTGTATCAAATCGCTACCGATAAAAAAATATCCCTGCGAGCAGGGATATTCGTAACCGAGTGATTAGGCGTTATTCATTAAGCGAGGAATCGACTCTTCTGCACGCAGCGTAAGCACTTCACAGCCAGTTGCGGTCACTAAAATAGTGTGTTCCCATTGCGCTGAATTTTTGCCGTCAGCGGTATAAACTGTCCAGTTATCTTCTTCATCAAGGCGACAACCAAATTTACCTGCATTAATCATTGGTTCAATGGTGAAAATCATACCTTCACGTAATACGGTTCTGTCGCCATTTTTATAATGCACAACCTGTGGATCTTCGTGGAATTCAGAGCCGATACCGTGCCCACAGTAATCTTTAACAATAGAAAGCTTCAAGCGAGGATTGTTTTTATTGTTGGTTTTAATGTGCTTTTCTATCGCCGTACCAATTTCACCTAACTGAACGCCAGGTTTAACTTTTTTCATGCCAATGTAAAGACACTCTTGTGCCACAAGGCATAAGCGTTTGTCAGAAGGTGAAACTTCACCGACTAGAAACATTTTAGAGGTATCACCGTGGTAACCATCTTTGATAACGGTAATATCGATATTGACGATATCGCCATCTTTTAGAACCGCAGGGCGCTGTAGTTGACCGTACTGCTCGTCTTGAGAGGCTGGAATGCCATGACAGACAATATGATTAATAGAAGTACAAATTGATTTAGGAAAACCGTGATAGTCCAGTGGCGCAGGGATTGCTTGCTGAACTTCAGTAATGTACTTGTGGCAAATTTGGTCGAGTTCTTCTGTTGTCACACCGACTTTTACATGCGGTTCGATCATTTCTAGGACATCAGCAGCCAACTTACCCGCTACACGCATTTTCGCTATTTCTTCGGCATTTTTTATTTTTACAGACATCGGTTTTCTCTAATTCATTCTTTTGCACGGCGTGTGCTAATGGGCGTTATTCTAGCAGTGCGTCGGTGAATCGCAAGAAGTCCCTTTCTGTAAGTAAGACTTATTTTCATAAAATGAATAAAAGTAGTACAAGCGAAAAGGGATTTTTTTCTAGCCAGATAAGGCTTAAATATGGTATAAAGCGCGCCGGAATCGAAGTGTGTTTTCTCCATTTTTGGCGAAACCCATATTCATTCCACTCACATTATCTTTAAATCACACACATTCCGACACGTGTTCCGGGGTGCTCCAACAGTAAAACTATTTACATTAAGTGGATAGATGTTAGGGGTCGGATTCATGGGGGATGTGGAGGCCTAACCCCATAGAGGATTTTAAAATGGCAACTGTATCAATGCGCGACATGCTAAAAGCTGGTGTTCACTTCGGTCACCAGACTCGTTACTGGAACCCAAAAATGAAGCCATTCATTTTCGGTGCTCGTAGCCGTGTTCATATCATCAACCTAGAAAAAACTGTACCTATGTTCAACGAAGCTCTAGCTGAGCTACACAAAGTTGGCGAGAAAAAAGGTAAAGTTCTTTTCGTTGGTACTAAGCGCGCTGCATCTGAAGCTGTTAAAGAAGCTGCTATCGCAAGCAACCAATTCTACGTTAACAACCGCTGGTTGGGCGGCATGCTAACTAACTGGAAAACTGTTCGTCAGTCAATCAAGCGCCTAAAAGAGCTTGAAGCTCAATCTACAGACGGTACTTTTGATAAACTAACTAAGAAAGAAGCTCTAATGCGTACTCGCGAAATGGAGAAGCTAGAGAAATCTCTTGGTGGTATCAAAGACATGGGCGGTCTACCTGACGCACTGTTTGTAATCGATGCTGATCACGAGCACATTGCAGTTAAAGAAGCAAACAACCTAGGTATCCCAGTTTACGCTGTTGTTGATACTAACTCTAACCCAGACGGCGTTGACTACGTTATCCCAGGTAACGATGATGCAATCCGTGCAATTCAGCTTTACCTAAACGCTGTTGCAGAAACGGTTAACGAAGGTCGTAACAAAGATGCAGCTGCAATTGCTGCTGCAAAAGACGGTTTCGTAGAAGCTGAATAATAGCGGCTCTGAGTCACGCTTAGTCGTCTATGTGTCACACGATTGATGCATTGACTAAGTTATAGTTAGCATCAGGGGCCAAACAATCGGCCCCTGATTTTTACCACCAGAATCAACTGAGGAATAGAGAATGGCAACTGTAACTGCTGCTCTAGTAAAAGAACTGCGCGAGCGTACTGGCGCAGGTATGATGGAATGTAAAAAAGCACTTGTTGAAGCAAACGCTGACATCGAACTAGCGATTGAAAACATGCGTAAAAGCGGTGCGGCTAAAGCAGCTAAAAAAGCGGGTAACATCGCAGCTGAAGGCACAATCCTTATCAAAGAAGCTGACGGCGTTGCTGCGCTTCTAGAAGTAAACTGCCAAACTGACTTCGTAGCTAAAGATTCTAGCTTCCTAGCTTTTGCTAATGAAGTTCTAGAAGTTGCTCTTACTGAGCGTCTAGATATCGAAGCACTTCAAGCTAAGTTTGAAGAAGCACGTATCGCTCTAGTTGCTAAAATTGGTGAGAACATCACTATCCGTCGCGTTCAATTCATTGAAGGCGCTAAAGTGGGTTCATACCGTCACGGCGACCGTATCGGTGTTGTTGTTGCTGGCGATGCTGACGAAGAAACTATCAAGCACGTAGCAATGCACGTTGCTGCTGCTAAGCCTGAGTACGTTAATCCTGAAGATGTACCAGCTGACGTTGTTGCTAAAGAACGTGAAATTCAAATCGAAATCGCAATGCAATCTGGTAAGCCAGCTGCAATCGCTGAGAAAATGGTTGAAGGCCGCATGACTAAGTTCACTGGTGAAGTGTCTCTTACAGGTCAAGCGTTCATCATGGATCCTTCTCAAACTGTTGGCGCAATGCTGAAAGCTAAAGGCGCAACAGTAACTAACTTCGTTCGTCTAGAAGTTGGTGAAGGTATCGAGAAAGCTCAAGAACTAAGCTTCGCTGAAGAAGTTGCAATGGTTCAAAAAGGTTAATCCTAGCGATTTTGCCTAAAAAAAGACCGTAGCCAAGGCTGCGGTCTTTTTACGAATGGCAGCTTGAGATTAATTGTGATGATTTGGAATTCGATATTTAGTTTCAAACCATGACCGTTAATCGACAACTCTCTATTGGAAGGTAAGCTTCATGACTACGAACCCTAAACCAGCATATCAACGTATCCTGTTAAAACTTAGCGGTGAAGCGCTACAAGGCGAAGAAGGTTTTGGTATTGATCCTACGGTACTTGACCGTATGGCTCAGGAAGTAAAAGAACTGGTTGAACTGGGTGTTCAAGTTGGCGTTGTTATCGGTGGTGGTAACTTATTCCGTGGTGCTGGTCTAGCTGAAGCTGGCATGAACCGTGTTGTTGGCGACCATATGGGTATGCTTGCGACAGTTATGAACGGCTTAGCAATGCGTGATGCTCTGCACCGTGCTTACGTGAACGCTCGTGTGATGTCGGCTATTCCTCTTAAAGGCGTTTGTGATGATTACAACTGGGCCGATGCGATTAGTCAATTGCGTCAAGGTCGAGTGGTTATTTTCTCGGCAGGTACTGGAAACCCATTCTTCACCACTGATTCTGCTGCATGTTTGCGCGGTATTGAGATTGAAGCTGACGTAGTTCTAAAAGCGACAAAAGTAGATGGCGTATTTAGTGCAGACCCAGTGGCAAACCCTGACGCAGAGCTGTATGATAAGCTGTCTTATACAACTGTGCTTGAAAAAGAGCTAAAAGTTATGGACTTGGCAGCGTTCACACTTGCGCGTGACCATAAAATGCCAATCCGCGTATTTAATATGAACAAACCAGGCGCATTACGTCGTGTGGTAATGGGTGAAGCGGAAGGCACGCTAATTAGCACTGCTGAATAATCACTCCAAACAGATAAGAATTAAGGTGATATTGTGATTAACGAAATCAAGAAAGACGCTCAAGAGCGTATGGATAAGAGCGTAGAAGCCCTGAAAAACAACCTTTCTAAGGTACGTACTGGTCGCGCTCACCCAAGTTTACTCTCAGGTATTTCTGTCGATTATTATGGTTCAGCAACACCGTTGAATCAGGTAGGTAACGTGGTAGCAGAAGATGCACGTACGCTTGCTATTACTGTATTTGATAAAGAACTGACACAGAAAGTTGAAAAAGCAATTCTGATGTCTGACCTAGGTCTAAACCCTATGTCAGCAGGTACCGTTATTCGCGTTCCACTTCCACCATTGACGGAAGAGCGTCGTAAAGACCTAGTTAAGATTGTACGCGGTGAAGCTGAAGGCGGTCGTGTTGCTGTTCGTAACATTCGTCGTGATGCTAATGGTGATCTGAAAGGTCTGTTGAAAGACAAAGAAATTTCAGAGGATGAAGATCGCAAAGCGCAAGATGACATCCAGAAACTAACGGATGCAGCCATTAAGAAGATTGATGATGTTCTTGCCGCTAAAGAAAAAGAGTTAATGGAAGTTTAATAACTTTTATCCCTTCAAAAAACGCTGTACTCACAGTGCAGCGTTTTTTATGCTATTTTGCCCTTTCAGTTTGGTAATCAATTAATTTCTTATGCAAAATCCATCCCTCTGCTCCGATATATTACCTCAACATATTGCTATCATTATGGACGGAAACGGCCGTTGGGCGAAAGCTCAAGGTAAGCCGCGTGTTTTTGGTCATAAAAATGGTGTTGCAGCGGTCAGAAAAACCATTTCAACTTCGGCTAAGTTAGGTATCAAAGCGGTAACGTTGTTTGCATTTAGCAGTGAAAACTGGCGACGTCCGCAAGAGGAAGTGGGAGTGTTAATGGAGTTATTTATTTCTGTATTATCAACGGAAGTAAAAAAACTGCATAAAAATAATTTGCGTTTAAGAGTGATTGGCGACAAGACACGCTTTAGTTCACGTTTGCAGGCTAAAATAGCTCAAGCGGAAGCACTAACGGCGTCAAACAGTGGCATGGTGGTTAATATCGCTGCAAACTATGGCGGTAAATGGGATATTACTGAAGCTATGCGCAATATTGCCACCAGAGTGGCCAATGGAGAATTGACTGCGGAAGAGATTGACGAGAGCTTAATCACTCAGTCGTTAACCATGTCTGATCTGCCGGAGGTTGATCTGCTCATTCGTACCAGTGGTGAATGTCGCATCAGTAACTTTATGCTCTGGCAGTTAGCCTACGCCGAGATGTATTTTACTCCTATTTACTGGCCAGAATTTGGCGAAGAAAGTTTAATTGAAGCAGTGACTTGGTTTGTTAATCGTGAGCGCCGTTTTGGCTGTACCGGTGAGCAAATCAAGGCATTGATGGAACAGCAATAAAGGATCCATTAGTTTGAAGCAACGAATTATCACAGCGCTCATTTTAGCCCCACTGGTGATACTAGGGATTTTTAAACTGTCGCTTCCCCTGTTTATGGCCGCTTTGGCTGTCGTCGCGATAATTGGTGTATGGGAATGGACTCAGTTTGTCGATGCTAAATCGAGATACTTAGCGGCTATTCCGACCGTAGTCGCTGGCGCTGCCAGTTACGTACTCGTTTCTCCTGATGTAACCAGCTTAAACGATATGGCGAGCATCCATTATCTGATTCTTGGTATCGGCGCGGTTTGGTGGTTGTTTTCGAGCTTCTTAGCTATTACTTATCCGAAGTCTCGTTCGTGGTGGGAAAACTCCAAGACGTTAAGACATTTATTTGGTGTGCTGACCTTACTCCCTTTTTTCTGGAGCGTACTATTTCTACGCGCAGAATCCTTTTCAAGTGATCCTTACCACGGTGCAAAATTAGTGCTGTTCGTTTGCCTGATCGTTTGGGCCGCTGATAGTGGCGCTTACTTTGCTGGGAAAAGTTTTGGTAAGCGCAAAATGGCGCCAGCCGTCAGTCCAAATAAAACCATCGAAGGTTTGATCGGTGGGGTTATTACCGCTCTTATCGTCGCGTGGTTCACGGCAGATTGGTTTAATATTGAATTTTCAAGCCCAGTATCCATGGTGGTGATAACACTATTAACCGTGGTTATTTCAGTATTGGGCGATCTAGTTGAAAGCATGTTTAAACGTGTTTCTGGAATTAAAGACAGCAGCAATATTATTCCTGGGCACGGTGGTGTCTTGGATCGCATTGATAGCCTTACTGCTGCGTTCCCTATTTTTGCTCTTCTGTATTTTATTTTCTAATGCATGGGGCAAGTATGCTTGCCTTATGCTTACTTCACGGTCTTTGCTATGCGTAAGTTAACGATTCTCGGTGCAACAGGTTCAATTGGTGCGAGTACGCTAAAAGTTGTTGCTCAAAACCCTGAGCAATTCTCTGTCGTTGCGTTAGCGGCAGGAAGTAACGTCAATAAAATGCGTGAGTTATGTCAGCAGTGGCATCCCACTTACGCGGTTATGGCGACTCAAACTGCAGCAGACCAGTTATCGCTTCAGTTAAAATCACTCAATCTCAACACTCAAGTGTTATTTGGTGATGAGGCGATGTGTGATGTCGCAGCCCTAGATGAAATTGATACTGTCATGGCTGCGATTGTTGGTGCGGCAGGCTTATTACCGACTATGGCGGCAATAAAAGCCGGTAAGCGGGTTTTATTAGCGAATAAAGAAGCGTTGGTGATGTCTGGCCAACTGTTTATCGATGCCGTTGAACAATATGGCGCTGAATTATTGCCAGTGGACAGTGAACACAATGCGATTTTCCAATGTTTACCCTCTGAAATACAAACCAAACTTGGTCGTTGTGATTTGCAAGCACATGGTATTCAACACATATTGCTGACTGGCTCTGGTGGTCCTTTCCGATACAGTGATTTGAATGCATTAGCCGATGTCACCCCAGAGCAGGCTATCGCACACCCTAATTGGTCAATGGGGCCAAAAATTTCTGTCGATTCAGCAACCATGATGAACAAAGGCTTGGAGTACATCGAAGCTAAATGGCTCTTTAATGCATCACAGCAGCAGTTAAAAGTGCTGATCCACCCGCAATCGGTTATTCATTCAATGGTGCAATATCGCGATGGTTCAGTATTAGCTCAAATGGGAGAACCAGATATGGCTACCCCAATTGCGTTAACACTTGCTTATCCTCAGAGAATTAATGCCGGTGTGCCAGCACTTGATTTCACTCAGCTATCCGAGTTGAGTTTTATGGACGTCGATTACGACCGTTACCCATGCTTAGGCTTAGCCATCGATGCTTGTTATCAAGGTCAGCATGCGACCACATCGCTCAATGCTGCTAATGAAATTGCGGTTGACGCTTTTTTGAATAAGCAAATTCGATTTACCGATATAGCACGGGTTAATGAACGCGTATTGTCAAAAGTGTGTGCAACACATACCCAGTTACATTCCTATGACTTGGAAAGCTTGTTAGAGCTAGATAGAATGGCTCGCAATCTTGCCTACCAAACAATAAAAGAGCGTTTATCATGAGTGGCATTTTATGGAATTTTATATCCTTTATCATTGCATTAGGCATACTTGTCGCCGTTCATGAATTCGGTCATTTTTGGGTTGCGCGCCGCTGTGGGATCAAAGTTGAAAAGTTCTCTATTGGTTTTGGTAAATCGATCTGGAGCCGAGTCGCCCGTGACGGTACCGAATACAGCCTGTCAGTGATCCCTCTAGGTGGTTATGTCAAAATGCTCGATAGCCGAGTTGATGACGTAGCTCCAGAATTAAAACCTTTCGCTTTTGATCAAAAACCATTATGGAAAAGGGCAGCCGTCGTTGGCGCTGGACCTGCCTTTAATTTCTTCTTCGCCATTTTTGCTTACTGGCTTGTGTTCTTAATTGGCGTACCAGCCGTTAAACCTGTCATTGGTGATATCACTCCTCAATCAATTGCCGCACAAGTGGGCCTTGAATCAGGTATGCAGATTAAAGCGGTTTCTGGTGTTGAAACGTTAGATTGGGAATCTGTGAATATGGGCCTTATTGGCCACATTGGTGATGAGCAATTAACCCTGACAGTCAGTTCTAGCGATAGAATTGGTCTTGAAGAAATCAAAACTTTAGATCTGCACTCTTGGAACTTTAACCCAGAAACAGAGTCTGCTATGGGAGCATTAGGTTTTAAACCTTTTGTACCTGAGATTTCACATACCTTGACCAACGTGTCTCAAGGTGGGGCCGGTGAAAAAGCAGGGTTGCAAGTTGGTGATACGCTTATTCAAGCCAATGGTGTGAAAATAGAACAATGGCAACAGGTGGTAGAGTTAATTCAAAGCAATCCTAACCGGGCTATTAATCTGACGGTTGAGCGAGATGGTCAACCAGTTAAAGTTAAGCTAATACCGGATACTCGCGAGTTACCGCAAGGTAAAACGATTGGTTTTGCTGGAATCGCTCCTAAAGTCGCAGAATGGCCGGAAAGTTATCGATTTGAGCTGCAATATGGTGTATTTGAATCAGTCGGTAGAGCGGTTGAAAAAACAGAACAAGTGATCGGTTTGACCATCAGCATGTTGAAAAAATTGGTGGTGGGTGATGTGGGTCTGAACAATCTTAGTGGACCTATTTCGATAGCGAAAGGTGCAGGAGCAACAGCGGATTACGGTTTAGTTTACTTCTTAGGTTTTCTGGCGTTGATCAGCGTCAACTTAGGGATTATTAACCTTGTGCCTTTACCAATGCTAGATGGTGGGCATTTACTGTTTTTTGCAATTGAAGCGATTATTCGCCGTCCAGTCCCTGAAAAGGTTCAAGAGATGGGATACCGTATTGGTGGGGCGATCATCTTTTCTTTGATGGCTGTGGCAATATTTAATGATTTTACTCGCCTGTGATTGATAAGCACTAGGCAAAGGTAGTAGCAAGGAATAACAAGAATAAATATGGCAATGAAACAGATCCTTTTCGCGACATTATTAGCAACAAGTCTCTCCGCGAATAGTGCCGAGAACTTTGTAGTCCAAGATATACAAATTGAAGGTCTTCAGCGTGTTGCGCTCGGTGCTGCATTACTCAAAATGCCAGTTCGAATTGGTGATACGGTTGATGCACAAGATGTTGCGGATATTATCAAAGCGCTTTATGCCTCAGGTAACTTTGAAGACGTCCAAGTACTACGAGATAACAACGTTCTTATTGTCCAAGTAAAAGAACGCCCAACCATTGCCAGTGTCTCATTCTCTGGTAACAAAGCGATCAAGGAAGAGCAATTACAGCAAAACTTAGATGCTTCCAATATTCGAATTGGTGAGGCGTTAGACCGCACCACACTGAGCAATATCGAAAAAGGACTGGAAGATTTTTACTACAGCGTCGGTAAATACAACGCAACCGTTAAGGCGGTTATAACACCTTTACCGCGTAACCGTGCTGACCTCAAATTTGTTTTCACTGAAGGGGTTTCAGCGAAAATCCAACAAATCAACTTTATTGGTAATGAAGTTTTCACTGATAAAGAACTGCTCTCTCGCTTTAACTTAAATGTTGATATCGCATGGTGGAATTTCCTTGCTGATGACAAATATCAAAAGCAAGTGTTGGCCGCGGATATCGAAGCACTGCGCTCTTTTTACCTTGATCGTGGGTATTTAAAGTTTCAGGTTGATTCCACACAAGTGGCTATTTCGCCAGACAAGAAAGGTGTTTACATCACGCTGGGGATCAACGAAGGCAAAGCTTATCAAGTCAAAGACGTCAAGTTCCGTGGGGAATTAATAGGCAAAGAAGCTGAGTTTGAAGCGATGGTTCCGTTTGCCGCAGGTGAAACGTATAACGGGTCATTGGTGACGAGATTAGAAGAAGATGTTAAGCGCGCACTTGGAGAAGCGGGTTACGCTTACCCACAAGTGCGAAGTATTCCTGAATTCGATGATGAAACTCAAGAAGTATCTTTGGTTGTCAACGTTGAAGCTGGAAATCGTATTTATGTACGTGATATTCGTTTTGTGGGTAACAACTCAACCAAAGACGAAGTATTGCGCCGAGAAATGCGTCAAATGGAAGGAAGCTGGCTCAATTCAAAAGCGATTGATACGGGTAAAGGCCGCTTGAATCGTTTAGGTTTCTTTGAAACAGTTGATGTCCAAACGGTGCGTGTTCCTGGTAGTGAAGACCAAGTTGATTTAGTTTACAACGTTAAAGAGGCAAACTCAGGCAGTGTAAACTTTGGTATTGGTTACGGCACAGAGTCTGGTGTTAGTTTCCAGGTTGGTCTGCAACAAGATAACTTTATTGGTTCTGGTAATCGTGTTGGTATTAATGCCATGATGAATGATTATCAAAGGAACATTAGCCTAGATTATCGAGACCCATACTGGAACCTTGATGGTGTCAGTTTAGGCGGTAAGATTTTCTACAACCAATTTGAAGCATCAGAAGCTGGTATTGTTGACTATACCAACGAAAGTTACGGAGCAAACCTAACTTGGGGTTTCCCATTTGATGAACTCAATCGTTTTGAATTTGGTATTGGGTACACACATAACAACATCGGTAATATCGATGAATATGTTCAAGTGAGCCAATTCTTGCAGTCTCAAGCGAGCAATCGTAATGAGGACGGTAACCTAATTACCGATGACTTTGACCTCAATATTTCTTGGACTCGTAATAACTTGAACCGCGGTATTTTCCCAACGGCGGGTAATCATCAGCGTGCGTTCTATAAAATGACCGTACCAGGTTCAGACGTCAAGTATTTCAAAGTACAGTATGATATTCGTCAGTACTACCCATTGACGAAAAAGCATGAGTTTACTCTCTTACTAAGGGGGCGTTTAGGTTATGGTAACGGCTATGGTCAAACCGATGGCCAAGATAACCTCTTCCCGTTTTATGAAAACTACTACGCGGGCGGCTTCACTACCCTTAGAGGTTTTGGTTCAAACACGGCAGGTCCAAAGGCTGTTTATAATGACTCCACGGGTTGTAATGGTAATAATGGCGGTAACAACCGTTGTTATACGGCAACGGATGATTCCGTTGGTGGTAATGCTATTGCACTGGCAAGTATCGAGTTGATCGTGCCGACACCATTTGCTTCAGATGACTATCGCAGCCAAATTCGTACCAGTATTTTTTACGATATGGCCAGCGTTTGGGATACCGAATTTGATTACCAAAACACTAAATTAAGTTATGGTGACGAGTATTATTATGATTATTCTGATCCAATGAACTACCGTTCATCTTATGGTGTAGCATTACAGTGGATGTCACCGATGGGGCCTCTGGTTTTCTCTCTTGCTAAACCGATTAAATCTTATGAAGGTGACGACGAAGAATTCTTCACTTTCACTATTGGTAGAACCTTCTAACAAAGGAAAATATTTTGAATAAAATCATTAAAGCGGCTAGTGTAAGCCTTGTAGTACTAAGTTCTTCTTTCTTTGCACAAGCAGCTGAGGCAGCGCAAAAAGTTGGCTATATAAATACTGCGCAAGTTTTCCAAGCTCTACCTCAACGTGAAGTCGTTTTGCAAAAATTGCAGGAAGAGTTTAAAGATAAGGCGGCAGAGCTACAAACGATTCAAGTTGAAGCTCAGACTAAAATCGAAAAGTTGAAGCGTGATGGTGAACTACTAGGTCAAGATGAAGTTGAGAAGCTACGCATCGAGATCGGTCAACTTGATAGTAAGTACAAAATCAAAGCGCAAGCACTAGAAAAAGCATCAGCTCGTCGCGAAGCGGAAGAGAAACAAAAACTGTTTATGGTGATCCAAGAAGCCGTACAGAAAGTAGCTGAGAAAGAAGGTTACGATATCGTTGTTGATGTACAAGCCATGCAATATGGTAAAGCGGACTACAACTTGTCTGAGAAAGTAATTAAGCAACTAAAATAATACTATTATGGTAAAACTGACTTTAGCCGAATTGGCAACTATCACCGGCGGAGAAGCGTTTGGTGATGACTCTGCGACTGTTGTTGCAGTCGCACCAATGGACAAAGCGCAGCAAGGTCATGTGACTTTTCTGTCTAATCCAAAATACAGTAAGCACCTTGGTGAATGCAAAGCTAGCGTGATTATGGTGAAGGCTTCTGAGCGTGAGCTGTGCAAAACTAACGTTTTGGTTGTGAATGACCCATACGTTGCTTTTGCTAAAGTCGCACAAGCCTTGGATATCACACCTAAACCAGCGTATGAAATAGCAGCCTCAGCAATCATTGCCGATGATGTAAAGTTGGGTCACAACGTTTCGGTTGGGGCTAATGCCGTGATTGAGTCAGGTGTTGAGCTTGGTGATAACGTTTCAATTGGCGCAGGATGCTTCATTGGCAAAAATGCTAAAATTGGTAGCGACACCAAGTTGTGGGCTAACGTCAGTATTTACCATGAAGTTCAAATTGGTAGTGCGTGTTTAGTTCAGTCCGGTGCTGTTATTGGTTCTGACGGTTTTGGCTATGCTAATGAGAAAGGTGAGTGGATTAAAATTCCACAAATTGGTTCAGTTCGCATTGGCAACCGTGTTGAAATCGGTGCTTGTACCACCATCGACCGTGGTGCACTTGATGATACCGTTATTGAAGATAACGTGATTATCGATAACCAATTGCAGATCGCACACAATGTGCACATCGGATATGGTACTGCTATAGCTGGTGGTACCATCATTGCGGGGAGTACCAAAATTGGTAAATACTGCATTATCGGTGGTGGTGCGGTGATCAATGGTCATATTGAAGTGGTTGATGGCGTAACGATTACAGGCATGGGTATGGTGATGCGTAGTATCACAGAGAAAGGCATGTACTCCTCAGGCATACCATTGCAACCCAATAAAGAGTGGCGAAAAACAGCGACTCGCGTTCATCGTATTGATGATATGAATAAGCGCCTTAAAGCGCTAGAAAAGCAGCTAGAGCAAAAAGCGGAATCATAATTCCACTATTTCGAAAAAGGCTCGCCAATTGCGAGCCTTTTTCGTCTATAATGCTGAATAATTTTTTGAAGTTTTACTGTATAGGAATATGACTTTGACTACTGAAAAGAAAACGATGAACATCACTGAAATTCAGGAGCTACTTCCTCATCGCTACCCATTTTTGTTGATTGACCGAGTTATTGACTTTGATGAAGGTAAATACTTGGTGGGTCTAAAAAATGTTTCAGTGAATGAACCTCAATTTACTGGTCATTTCCCTAAGTTGCCTGTTTTTCCTGGAGTTTTGATTCTTGAGGCGATGGCTCAAGCAACTGGCTTATTAGCGTTTAAAACCTTCGGTGCACCAAAAGAAAATGAGTTGTATTATTTTGCCAGTATCGATAAAGCAAAATTCCGCAAGCCTGTTGGTCCTGGCGATCAACTGATTATTGAAGTTGAATTTTTAAAAGAACGTCGCGGTATTGCACTATTCAATGGTGTGGCGAAAGTTGATGGCGAAGTAGTCTGTTCTGCTGAGCTAAAATGTGCTCGTAGAGAGTTTTAATATGATTCACGAAACTGCACAAATCCACCCAAGTGCGGTGGTTGAAGACGGTGCCATCATCGGTGCGAATGTAACGGTTGGGCCTTTTACTTACATCACATCCGGCGTGAGTATTGGGCAAGGCACCGAGGTGATGTCACATGTCGTCATCAAAGGTAATACCGTTATTGGTGAAGACAATCGCATTTTTCCACATGCGGTGATCGGTGAAGAGAACCAAGATAAAAAATACGGTGGTGAAGATACCCGCGTAATTATCGGTGACCGCAATGTTATCCGCGAAGCGGTGCAAATTCATCGCGGTACGATGCAAGATAAAACGCAAACTGTTGTCGGTAATGATAACCTATTGTGTGTCAACGCCCATATCGCTCATGACGTTATTGTTGGTAACCATACTCACATTGGCAATAACTCCATTCTTGGCGGTCACGTGACAGTTGGTGATTATGCCGGAGTGATGGCTTTATCGGCGATTCATCCTTTTTGTACCGTTGGTGCATACGCTTACGTTGGTGGCTGCTCTGCAGTAGTGCAAGATATACCGGCGTATGTATTAGCTCAGGGTAACCATGCTTCACCATTTGGCCTTAATTTGGTTGGTTTGAAGCGTAATGGCTTTGAAAAAGCAGAAATTCGAGCGCTGCAAAAAGCATACAAAGAGATTTATCGTTCAGGAAAAACGCAAACTGAAGTGCTACCAGTGTTACTTGAGATGGCGCAAGAGTGGCCGTCAATCAAGCGTCTTAGCGATATGTTACAGCAGACAGAGCGTGGCATTATTCGTTAAGTCTACGTGTCTTAATTACTTGTCGAATCTCGATAACTATCTGAAGATCGCTACTTTTTAGCGATCTTTTGTCTTTTAGACGCACAACCGCTACGCTGAGCTCATCTTGTTAGGAAAGAATATGCATCCAATGGAAAAACCACTACGAATTGGTATTGTTGTCGGAGAATTATCCGGTGATACGTTAGGTGAAGGCTTTATTAAAGCAATAAAGCAGCAATACCCTAATGCGGAATTTGTTGGGATTGGCGGCCCTAAAATGATGGCGCAAGGCTGTGAATCTCTGTTTGAGATGGAAGAGCTAGCGGTAATGGGCTTGGTTGAAGTACTTGGTCGTTTACCGCGCTTGCTCAAAGTCAAAGCCCAACTGGTCAAGTATTTTAAAGACAACCCACCAGATGTCTTTGTTGGTATTGATGCCCCTGATTTTAATTTACGCTTAGAGCTTGATCTCAAAAAAGCGGGCATTAAAACCGTTCATTATGTCAGCCCCTCAGTATGGGCTTGGCGACCTAAGCGAATTTTTAAAATTGATGCCGCAACGGATTTAGTCTTAGCATTTTTGCCGTTTGAAAAAGCGTTTTACGACAAATATCAAGTAGCGTGTGAATTTGTCGGTCATACACTGGCCGATACAATTCCTCTTCAGCCTGACAAAATGGCAGCGCGTGAGTTATTACGGTTAGAAGCTGCTAAGCAGTGGTTAGCGGTATTACCAGGTAGCCGTGGTGGTGAAGTTGGGTTAATTGCTAAGCCTTTTATTGAAACCTGCCGTCAAATAAAACAGAAGTACCCAGATATTGGTTTTGTGGTTGCTGCGGTTAACTCAAAACGTAGACAGCAATTTGAAGAAATTTGGCAAGCCACCGCACCAGAGCTCGATTTTGTGATTGTTGAAGATACTGCACGCAATGTAATTACCGCAGCAGATGCGGTACTACTTGCCTCTGGAACCGTAGCATTAGAATGTATGTTACTGAAAAGACCGATGGTTGTTGGTTATAAAGTTAACCGCCTAACAGGGTGGTTAGTACAAAAATTAGCGATTACCGAATATGTTTCACTGCCAAACATTCTTGCCGGAGAAGAGCTGGTAAAAGAGTTTATTCTTGATCAATGCGAAGCAGAGTTTTTATACCCTGCAGTCGATAAAATCCTCAGTGGTGACAACAGCGTCTTGATAGAACGCTTTACTGAAATGCATCAATGGATCCGTAAAGATGCCGATAAACAGGCTGCAAAAGCTGTTTTGACTTTGATAGGAAAAGCATAACCATGGCAGAAAAAGAATTCCCACCCTTCGAATATCCTCAAGGGTATCATCTGATTGCCGGAGTTGATGAAGTAGGGCGAGGCCCATTGGTCGGTGATGTCGTCACCGCTGCGGTTATTCTTGATCCAAGCAACCCTATTGCAGGGTTAAATGATTCGAAAAAACTTTCTGAGAAAAAGCGTTTAGCTCTGTTCCCTGAAATTCAACAAAAGGCATTAGCGTGGTCAATTGGCCGCTGCTCACCGGCTGAAATTGATGAACTCAATATCCTGCAAGCGACAATGGTTGCGATGCAGCGTGCCATTGCTGGTTTACATGTACAGCCTGATTTAGCCTTGATTGATGGCAACAGAGTACCTAAGCTACCGATGGATGGTGTTGCAGTCGTAAAAGGCGATATGCGCGTAGCCGAAATCAGCGCGGCATCCATTATTGCTAAAGTGGTGCGAGATCAGGAGATGGAAGCGTTAGATAAGCAGCATCCACAGTTTGGTTTTGCCCAGCATAAAGGTTATCCAACCAAAGCGCATTTTGCCGCAATAGAGCAGTACGGTGTTATTGCCGAACATCGCAAAAGCTTTAAGCCAGTGAAACGAGTACTCGGCATTGATTGAGGTGTAAGCCGCAATCAGATTCGCGTAGAATAACCGCCAAATATCGAACCAAACCTAGCATCTAGGATAAGTTGAATGTCAGAACCCAAGTTTGTCCACCTTCGTGTCCACAGTGATTACTCTATGATCGATGGCTTGTCCAAAGTGCCACCGCTTGTAAAAAAAGTGGCCGAGATGGGCATGCCTGCGATGGCGTTGACCGATTTCACTAACTTATGTGGTTTGGTAAAGTTCTACGGCACGGCGCATAATTGTGGTGTTAAGCCAATCATCGGTGCCGATTTCATTATGCAATCGGAAGAGTTTGCTGATGAGTTGACCAAGCTAACAGTGCTTGCGACAAACAATGTCGGCTACAAAAACCTCACCCTTCTTATCTCCGAGGCTTATTTACGGGGTCACGTCCAGCACCAACCCGTGATTGATAAATCGTGGTTAATCAAATACGCCGAAGGGTTGATCATCCTCTCGGGGGCAAAAAACGGTGAAATTGGCAAAGCATTACTTAAAGGCAATCACGCATTAGTCGATAAATGCGTTGAGTTTTACCAAACTCATTTTGCGGATCGTTTTTACCTTGAGCTTATTCGAACCAACCGAGCTGACGAAGAAACCTATTTGCACTTTGCACTTGAATTGGCCGAAAACAAGCAGTTGCCAGTGGTTGCGACCAACGAAGTGGTATTCCTAACCGAAGAATTCTTCGAAGCCCATGAAATTCGTGTTGCTATCCACGATGGTTACACCATGGTCGATCCTCGTCGCCCCAAAAATTATAGCCCTCAGCAGTGCTTACGCAGTGAAGCTGAAATGTGCGAATTGTTTGCTGATATTCCAGAAGCTTTGGAAAACAGCGTTGAAATAGCCAAACGCTGTAATGTCACGGTTAGGTTAGGGGAATATTTTCTGCCCGCCTTCCCAACGGAAGGGATGGAAGAAACCGAATACTTGGTGATGAAATCAAAACAGGGCCTCGAAGAGCGCCTTGAATTTCTATTCCCCGATCCAGAAATTCGTGCTCAACGTCGTCCTGAATACGATGATCGGCTGCTGATAGAACTTGAAGTGATCAACAATATGGGCTTTCCCGGTTACTTCTTGATCGTGATGGAATTCATCCAGTGGTCGAAAGATAACGATATTCCTGTTGGGCCAGGGCGTGGTTCAGGCGCTGGTTCATTGGTAGCTTATGCGCTAAAAATTACAGACTTAGACCCATTGGAATACGATCTACTCTTCGAACGTTTCTTGAACCCCGAACGTGTTTCAATGCCCGATTTCGACGTCGATTTCTGTATGGATAAACGTGACCAAGTAATTGATCACGTTGCTGAAATGTATGGGCGTGATGCAGTATCACAGATCATCACCTTTGGTACTATGGCCGCTAAAGCCGTTATTCGCGATGTTGGCCGAGTCCTAGGGCATCCCTTTGGCTTTGTTGATCGCATTTCAAAACTGATCCCCGCCGATCCTGGCATGACGCTCGAAAAAGCGTTCAAAGCTGAACCTGCGCTACCTGAGCTGTATGAAAACGATGAAGAAGTCAAAGAACTCATCGATAAGTGCCGCATTTTAGAAGGTTGTACGCGTAATGCGGGTAAGCATGCTGGTGGTGTGGTTATCTCTCCAACCACTATTACCGACTTTGCCCCAATTTACGCTGATGCCGAAGGGCATTTCCCCGTTACGCAGTTTGATAAAAACGACGTTGAAACCGCGGGTCTGGTGAAGTTCGACTTCTTGGGCCTGCGCACCTTAACCATCATCGATTGGGCATTGGGGTTGATAAACCCGCGTTTGCAACGAGAAGGCAAAGAGCCAGTTCGTATCGAATCGATCCCTTTGGTTGATGCTGCCTCTTTTCGAGTGTTACAAAATTCAGAAACCACCGCGGTATTCCAGTTGGAATCACGTGGCATGAAAGACCTCATCAAACGCCTGCAACCAGACTGTTTTGAAGATATCATCGCATTAGTGGCGCTATTTCGTCCGGGGCCATTGCAATCAGGGATGGTGGATAACTTTATCGACCGTAAACATGGCCGAGAAGCGATCTCATACCCAGACGAAAAGTGGCAACACGAGTCACTTAAAGAAATTTTAGACCCGACTTACGGCATTATCTTGTATCAAGAACAGGTGATGCAAATCGCTCAGGTACTGGCTGGTTATACGTTAGGCGGTGCGGATATGCTGCGCCGTGCGATGGGTAAGAAAAAGCCCGAAGAAATGGCCAAACAGCGTGCGGTTTTCGAGCAGGGGTCGATAAAAAACGGTGTTGATGGTGAGTTGTCGATGAAAATCTTCGACTTGGTGGAAAAATTCGCCGGTTATGGCTTTAACAAATCGCACTCTGCTGCTTATGCCTTAGTCTCTTATCAAACGCTGTGGTTGAAAACCCATTATCCAGCCGAGTTTATGGCCGCAGTAATGACGGCAGATATGGATAACACCGAGAAAGTCGTTGGCTTGGTCGATGAATGTTTCCGTATGAACCTAAAAGTATTACCTCCGGACATAAATGCTGGTTTGTACCGCTTTAATGTCGATGAAACCGGTGCCATCGTTTACGGTATTGGTGCGATCAAAGGGGTGGGCGAAGGGCCGATTGAAGCGATTTTAGAAGCACGTAATGCGGGGGGCTATTTTAAAGACCTGTTTGATTTTTGCGCCCGCATTGACCTAAAAAAAGTCAATAAACGGGTCATTGAAAAATTGATTTATGCTGGTGCATTAGACCGTTTAGGCCCACACCGTGCGGCAATGATGGCATCATTAAATGACGCGGTAAAAGCGGCTAGCCAATATCACCAAGCTGAAGCATTTGGCCAGGTGGATATGTTTGGTGTGCTAACCGATGCACCAGAAGAAGTGGAACATAAATACACCCAAGTCGCTAAATGGCCAGAGAAAGTGTGGTTAGAGGGAGAGCGTGATACATTAGGCCTTTATTTGACCGGTCACCCAATAAATGCCCATATTAAGGAACTGGCTAAGTACACCAGTTGTCGATTAAAAGATGCAACTCCCACTCGACGCGATCAGTCGGTTACCTTAGCGGGTTTAGTGATTGCCGCAAAAGTGATGACCACCAAGCGCGGCACGCGGATTGGTATCATGACGTTAGACGATCGTTCAGGGCGAATGGAGGTAATGTTATTCTCCGATGCATTAGAACGGTATGCAGAACTGCTAGAAAAAGATAAAATTTTAGTGATTTCTGGACAGGTCAGCTTTGATGACTTCAATGGTGGCCTTAAAATGTCGGCGCGCGAAGTCATGGACTTGGGCAGCGCGCGTGAAAAATATGCCCGTGGTCTGTCGGTATCGATTGAACAATCGCAAATAGATGACCAGTTTTTTGAGCGCTTTAGTCAGATCTTAGAGCCTCACCGAGCAGGGACCATACCTGTCAATGTATACTATCAGCGCTTAGAGGCGAGAGCGCGTCTAACGCTCGGTACGCAATGGCGTGTTACGCCAAGTGATACATTGTTAGACGAATTGAAACAGCTACTTGGGAACGACCAGGTAGAACTCGAATTTAACTAAATTCAGCGTCATTGAGTTGAACGCTGAGTCAAAAAGGATCGGTAGATGAGCCTAAATTTTCTAGAATTTGAAAAACCAATCGCTGAACTTGAAGCAAAAATTCAGGCGCTACGTGACGTATCTCGCCATGGTGGTGATAAGTCCGTTGATCTAGATAAAGAGATCGAACTGTTAGAAAAGAAAAGCTTAGAACTGAAAAAGAAAATTTTCGGTGATTTAGGTGCCTGGCAAGTGGCGCAACTTGCTCGTCATCCACAACGCCCATACACCTTAGATTATATCAACCATGTCTTCACCGAATTTGATGAACTGGCAGGTGATCGCGCTTTTGCTGACGATAAAGCTATTGTTGGTGGTATTGCCCGTTTAGAAGGCCAACCGGTTATGGTCATTGGTCACCAAAAAGGGCGTGAAACCAAAGAAAAAGTAAGACGCAACTTCGGCATGCCAAAACCGGAAGGTTACCGTAAAGCGCTGCGTTTAATGCAAATGGCTGAACGCTTTAAAATGCCGATCATCACCTTCATTGATACCGCTGGTGCATACCCTGGTGTGGGCGCTGAAGAGCGCGGTCAATCAGAAGCCATCGCTAAAAACTTAAAAGTAATGTCTGGTTTAACAGTACCGGTTATTTGTAATGTAGTTGGTGAAGGTGGGTCTGGTGGCGCACTGGCTATCGGCGTGGGTGACTACGTGAACATGTTGCAATATTCAACCTATTCGGTAATTTCGCCGGAAGGCTGTGCTTCTATTTTATGGCGTGACTCAGATAAAGCACCACAAGCTGCGGAAGCGATGGGCTTAGTTGCTCCGCGCTTAAAAGAGCTAGAGCTGATTGATGAGATCATTGAAGAACCATTAGGTGGCGCGCATCGCGATCCAATTCAAATGGCGGCGAATATGAAAGCCACACTGCTAAAACAGTTAGCTGATTTACAACCACTAAATGAAGAAGCGCTGTTAGAGCGTCGCTACCAGCGCTTAATGAATTACGGTTATTGCTAATATAAAGAGTCATTACCAATATATAAAAAGGGTTGAACTAAGGTTCAGCCTTTTTTTCGTCTATTAATTAATGGCTAGCTGGAGTTTTCCCTACTTAAGTAGCCACAGTACTATTTGCTAATAATGTCATTTATTTTAAACTAATGAGTGATATATCATTATTGGGTGTGTTTAAGGTTTAGAAATTAGTCAACGATAATTAGTGGTGTAATGGTCTGTTTAATATGCATTTATTATCCAGATTTAATATTATTTACCTTATTTTAGGCCATTATATAATGCTGCTGGTATTGGTTTCATTATTTTTCATTATTAAATCATCTTTTATCAGGATTAATGCTTGGTAAATAATTTATAGTATCATCTACAAATAATTAACCAGTCCAACAATTAACATTAACATCCATTTGATAAAAAGTAGGTTTTTAAAATGAAAAGTATAAAAACAAGGAACTCTCGTAGCAGTAATAAAAAGATACGGGGTTTAGCGCTCTTAGAAATCCTTATTGCCATCGGTATTCTAGGTATAATCTCTGCTGGGGTTGCAACTTTAGCGTCTCGTACATTTGAAGAACAAAATGCTAGTTTAGTTAATAAGTCAGTTGCTGATTTGTCGATCTCAATAAAGAAAGCTTTCAGTCGTTCTGGTGGGTATAGTAATGTAACTAATGTGCTCGACACATTGGTTGCCGCAGGGGCTGTAGCGGCTGAGTCAGCAAGGAACCCAATGTCGAATAGTAATTATGGGTATGCTGCAATACAGAAATTGCCGTCTGCGGCCAGTGGTAGTGCCTTTGTTATCACAATCGAAGGATTACCTGATACATTGTGCAGAAAGATTGCAACTGGTCCTTTATTGCAAGATGCAGCTTATCTTGAAGTTGCAGCCGCAAACGCTACGGGTCCTACTGACTTAGATGCAACTCTTAATTTCCCGTTGGTACTTAAATCATTAAAGGGTACTGACTCAAAGACAAATGACCCATTAGGATATGGTGCGCTATGTACCAATGGCGACAATACAATTTTCTATGGTGCGTACTAAATACTAAATATAGCGCTTTATCGCTGTTGGTAAAGCGCTGGTAAAACTTTATTTTGGGTTAAAAGCTAGTGAAAATACAACGTGGTATAGCGTTACTTGAAGTGCTGATTGCTGTTTCAATCGTTGGGTTCATCATGCTCTATATGGCTCAATTACAACGTGGTCAAGTAGATGCACAGTCTCGGACATTAAATGCTGCTAAAATAGCGAAAATATATCAGCTGACGACTCAGGTTATGTTTGAGCCTTTAGTCGAAGTACGAAGTACAAATTCAAGTGATATAGAAACTTTTAAAATTAATAATACTATTAAAAATTTAAAAAACTCACTAAGCGGTTTTGGATATATTTATTTACCCGCAAGCGGTGTTAGTGCTGCTAGCTCTATAGACACTGCGAACTTTTTTAATGGTGTAAATGGTTCTATTCATGGTTGTGGAGGCTCTGATCCGGTTAAAAATGAACGAGTAAATTGCACACTAGGGCTTGAAGATGAGTTTAATTTGGGGTCTTCCTATAAGGTGAGAGGGATAAAAATTGATGGAGAAGCTCGTTCTTTTTTCTCTATTAATCACACCGGTCTAAGTGATATTCGTGGTGTGAAACCAACATCAGTCACGATTTTTATTGATGGACTTGAAGGCCTATCAGGACTTAACGACATTTATACTTTAGCTGAAGTGGCAAGCCAACAGGTTTCACAAATTGATGACATGGACAATAGTGCTTACGCGAAGATTCGTATTGCTAATTTTAACGCAGCCACTGTTGATCATTACGATACCGGGGTTGATGCGCACGAAGTGCAGGCAGATCATACGATCTTGCCTGGTGGCATAAGGACCAATATGGGCTTAGCTATTGTTTTTGACTTAGAGGGCACACAAGCGTTAAGAAGTGACGGTATGGTCGCTATTCAGAGCGATAGAGCTTTATGTTGGAACGTAGTCGCAGGCACACCTGCTGATGACTATATTTGTCAGTCAGCCATGATTTCAGATGTCAGTGATGGCGGGGGAGATGCTGTCAAGTATCTGCGCACTGATGGAAATTTAGTCTATCAAACGTCGGATCAAGAAAGCAGTGATAAATATTACCGTACACCCGTTGAAGTTGTAGTAAAAGCATTTGATAGAAGTTGTAATAGTGATGGTAATAATTGTCAGCCGATTAAAATAAATAAGCCTGTCTGCCCTAACATTGCAGGAAATGGTTTAGCGACACATTTATCTATTGTTGGGAGTTCTTATTCAAATAGTGGTTATGGTGCTTTTCCTGACGTTAATGATAACTCTTATGGACAGAACAGTATTTCCAGCCAAAATTCTAGGGCAGAAATTGTTTCTGGGATGCTTTTTCGATGGACGGATAAAGGTCATTATTGGGATGTGACGGGAATTATAGGATCACCCAATGACGTTAACGGTGATGAAGGCAGAAATCCTAGGTCATTACAAATTGTTGCATTACGTTGGTGTGAAGCGAAGCAGTAAACCTATGAAATAGAAAAGAAGTAAAAAATGAACATGATGAAATTAATGTTAATACCTATTATTAGTATAGGTTTTCTACCTGCATCTGGTTTTGCAAGTAGCGAATTAAGTGTAGAGCAAGGTAATCAATTAATAACAAGTAATGAAGATAAAAATATAGAGCTGGTGATAGAAGAAGGAGCCAGTTTTAAATACACATTGATTGAGTTTTTAAATGATTATGACTATAAAATGAAATGGGATACAGAAGATTTTATTTCAAGCTACCGGGTGAAATATCAAGCAAAAGACCCCATGTTCCTTGTAAAGAAGGTTGTGAGTGATATTCGTGATAATGGAAAAAAAATTAAAGCGACGGTTTATAGAAATAAAATATTGGTTATAACAAATGAAAATGACTAAATGCTTTACCATTATAATGGTAATACTTTCATCTGCCTGTGCAGATTTATCATCAATTAACCGTGATGCGGAAGATATTGAATCTAATAAATTAAAGTTGGAAGAGGATTTTTCGTCTTTTACGGTGTCTGATTCTAATTATATGGATCTAAAAAATAATAGCTCTTACCCTGATGGTTATTGGTCGCTGCATATAAAAACGACACATTTTAGTCCAGTTAGTATTGATATTTTACTTAGTGATTTAGCAAAAAGAATGAATGTCTCATTTTTTGATAAAGGTAGCGATGGCAATATTAAAAGATCTATTAAATTTGAAGGTAGTGTCGAAGACTACATTAAATATTTGACGGATGCTTATGATGTTTTTATTGATATCGATAAAAATAAAATCGTAAAAAGAAGTAGTAAGACTCAAATATATAAGCTTTACAATTCTCGTTATTTGAAAAATGAGTCACAGTATGCTTTTGGTTCGCAAGTGGCTGGTGGCGGCGGCAGTGGTTTTTCTGGTTCAATTGCTATCGGAGGAACAGTCGATTTGTGGAGTGAGGTAAAAAGTTACCTAGATTCTATCGCTGACGGTAGTGAGTCATTTAAATATTCTATTTTCCAGGAATTTTCTCAACTGTCCGCGACGGGATCAAAAAATGAGCTAGACAGTGTGAGGGAATTTGTCAATAGTTACAATAAGCTAGCCTCTACAGAGGTTAAAATATCGTATAAAATTGTGACAATTGACCAAAAAACATTGCAAGTTTTAGGCGCTGATATTCAAGGTGGAAATTCAACGGTTGGCATAAATGGCTCGGCAAGTAATGGTTTTGGTGGTAACGATGTAAGCTCAGTGTTATTTGGTTATGCTATTGATAAAGACCATGGTATTGGTGGATCGTTAACGGCCGAATTACTTCGCAGTGGTGCTAAAATTGTGAGTGAAGGTGTTGCGGTTAGTTTAAATGGCAAACCCGTTCCTGTTAATGCAGTAAACGAAGTCGGTTATGTTAGCAGTATTACCCGAGTACCTGGCGATGACGGCAATGAGGCCGCACAAACAGTATCAACAGATACTCTAGAAACAGGGATGTCATTTATGATCGTTCCTGAAGTTCTCACTGATGGTAGAATTAATATCACCATGGGGTATTCAAGGAAACGATTGAATAAAATAGCTTCATTTGGTGATGATGCTGACTCTGTTCAGTTGCCGGATATTTCACGAAACGAGAATATAAACAACCTAATTATAGAAGAAGGCAAAGAAATGGTTGCCGCAATATTTACAGAAGAACAGCAAAATCGAGGTGATTTTACAGGGCTAGTGGGTAAATCTATGCATGACTCAGACTCAAAAAACATTGTTGCTTTGATTGTCAGGGTAGATACGAAAAAATGAAAATCATAATGGATTCAATATGGCAATATAGCCACCCTGAAAAGCTTGAATTTCTAGATAAGAGAAAAAATATATATAATCTTATATTCTCTGGTGGTGAGTCTGATGATTCAGGAAAGATTAATTTTTGTATCAATACTAAATTGCAAAAAAAAGATGAAGCACAGAATATTCCGCTATCCAAGTTTCTTATAGATAATAACCACATTGTAAATGATGGTCATTATTATATAATTTTGGGTGAAAAGAAGAGATACAGTGTTTTCTATAAAGATGGAGTTATTTTGCCATTTTCAGATAGAATATGCAGTGAAAGTTTTGTTGATTCTTTGAAAGATATATTTAACATTAGTGGTACAGAAGTCATCGAATTGACTAAGCATGACCTAAATATGACTAATAAGAATGAAATATCTATTCGTTTGAGTACTGCATTGAAAATTTTATTTGGATTTTTTACTGTATCTTGCTTGTTATCATTAACATACTTTTATATGTGGTAATTTATGCAAATTTCACTTAGCAAAACTAAAATTTATGCTCTATCTACAGTTGCATTATCTATTGTTATGGGGTGTGGCTTAGGTGCTTATATTTTTAAAGAGAAACAAGAAGAAAGAGATAGAATTGAAGCTGCACAAAAAAAGGAACTTGAAAATATAAAATCGGCGAAACAAGGCTACTTAAAGTTAATTGAAATGGTTGAGGAGAAATTATCCTTTTCCATACCAGATTATAAGCGAGTGGAAAATGAATTTTCTAATTTAAACCTGCTTGGTTGGAAACCTGTCGAATTCAAATGTCAGGCTGGAAATTGTGAGTTTAAGTTAAGCACAGACAATAAGAATTATGTAGGTATCCCTAAAATAGCTCTGGGATATGAAAACATTAAAACTATTATGTCTGGTGATCAGTTGATTTTCCAAGAAATACGTTTAACTGGAATGAAGCGAGTGTTAAACGACAAAGAATATTACGATTTTCCTAGTTGTAATGACTCGTTATTCGATATGAGAAAGTTTATAGATATTAGTGGTTTTTCACTGGGTAATGGAGTAGGTAAAGCCTCTTTCAATTTCCAGCAGCCACGTTCTTTAGTTCAAAGTAAAGAGTATTTATCTAAAGGAAATTCTAGCTATTTAGATATATATGGAATTGACTGGAATGTACAAGATTTTGATTGGATGAAAATTAGTTATTTGTCTCGTTATATTTTAACTCGAGATAATGTTGGTGTGTCAGCTATACGAAAAAGTTTTTCTGATAAAGAAAGTATTTATAGCGCGAGTGGAACGGTTTATTGCAGGGGGAACGAATGAAAAATAAATTATTTTATATATTAACATTAGTGGTTTCATTTAACTCTTACGCTGCTGATGAAAGCGATATTAACAGTGATAAAAATTATCTTTATCAACAAGATGTGTTGCAAACAGCAAAGCTAATGGATGATATTAACTTATTAAAACTGAAGCTTGAGAAAGAAAAGATAGAAAAATCACTTAATGAGGAATTGCTAAGTAATATCGAAGTGAAAAAGCAGATTGATAAGCAATTAAACCGCAGCAGTGGTAAAGCTAAAGTATATGACCCAGCTGACGGCCCATTCAATTCGAATGGCATTAGGTTATTGTCTGTGACATCGCTACAAAATAGCCAGAAAATGGCAGTATTTAGTTTTTATGGTAGAAAATTCAATCTAGCACAAGGCGATAAATTTAAAAATTCAACCATAGATATTGATGATAGTAATGTAGTGTTTAACTACAATGGCAAAAAATTTAAGTACAGTTATTGATTATTATGGATGAAATAATAAAAACTGAATTTAATAACATAGATGTCACTAAGAGTGTTTCTATCCCAGGAAGAAATGGTCTAATGATTTGTTGGTTAAACAATGAAAATGACTATTATTTAGTGGATGATAATGGTGGTAAACAAGCGGTTTCTGACTACTTGATATTAGAATGTTTTAGTAATGATTTTGGTGATTTGCCCAAAGCTAAGTCTGTGGCAATTATCTCAAATACGGATTTTTACAAAGTATTTACTGCTATTGATTCTCAATCTGGTAGAGCTTCAAAACATAATACGGATATTGTTGATACGATAGATTCTCTGTTGGAAAGTGCTGTTGTGGCTGGGGCAAGTGATATTCATTTTGAACGAAATGATCAAGTTGCCATTATACATTTGAGAGTAAATGGGCTACTCAATAAGGTCAAAACAATATCAGCTGAAAGTTGTGATGAGATGATGTTTGTTTCTTACAACATTCTTGCTACAACCAAAGAGTCAACATGGAATCGTAATATTCCACAAGATGCCAACATACTTAGGGAATTACCTTCAGGCTCGTATCGTTTTAGATATGCTCATATGCCAATATTTGGTAAGTCTGGTGGTTGTTATCATGCGGTATTAAGGATAATCAAAGCTGAAACGATACAAGTATTCGATGCTATTGATAGTGATAAAAATCCTTTAGAAATCCTGCAGTTAACTCCTGATGAAGATAAGGATCTGCAAGCCATCATGCAGGCTCCACATGGTCTGTTATTAATAACTGGTGTGACTGGCTCGGGAAAATCGACGACCATTAAAAATGTACTTGAGTGGATGTATTCGAAAAAGTACAGCGGAAATGCTTGTTTCGTTACGGTTGAAGACCCGGTTGAATATAAGATTCAAGGTGCAATACAGAGTTCAGTGGTTAGACTGAAAGATGGCGCTAATGCTTTTTTACCAGCTTTAAAATCGGCGATGCGCCGCGACCCTGATGTATTAATGATTGGTGAGACTCGTGATGATCAGACCGCTACCGCATTGACTGGTGCGATTGAAAGTGGGCACTACGCTGTAACCACTGTTCATGCTGGGTCTGTAACTACGGCGATTCAACGTTTGGAAAGTCTAGGAGTGAAGCGTGATCGCTTGGCCTCTCCTGGATTTATCGCAGGGATTATAACCCAATCTCTTGTTCCTTTACTTTGTGAGTATTGCAAGGTTCCGCATAGCATTAATGATTTGGGTCATAAGCTTTTTCAAAAAAGTGAACAAGGGTGTGAACGGTGTAATCAAACAGGCGCATCTGGACGAAGGCCTGTGTTTGAAATGTTGGTACCTGATCTAAATATTTTGCAAGAGATCGCCAGTGGAAACCCAACCAAGGTTTATAAATGCTGGCGTGATAAGCACAATAAAAGGGGCAACCTGAATCAAGGTTACCTAATGAAAGAAAAAATATTTCTACTAGTGATGCAAGGGATCGTTGATTATCAATGGTTTATTAATTTCTATGGAGAAATTGAAGACAGCATGTTGAGAGAAATGGATGAAAAAATTAGCAACCAGTGATCGTGTTCAACTCTACAGAATGTTATCGGACTTAATGAAAGATGGTTTGCCATTATTCGAGTCATTAGGCTTAATCAACAAAGCAGGGAAGAGTGTTTATAAAAAATCTTTCCTCAAAAAGGTGGATTATATTTCAGAGCGTCTTCAAGATTCTTCATCGATATCTAGTGCGTTTTCAGGGGTTATTCCAGATGAAGAGCAATCTATTTTGGCATCGTCAGAGGTTGCAGGGGACTTAGTTGAAGGTTTCGAATCAGTTATTAGTTCTGTTAAAGTAAAACAACAAATATTTGCAAAGCTAACCAAGGCATTAACAGTACCTATCATATTAATTGCTGCCTGTGCTCTAGTTTTAATTATGTATAGTATTAAAGTTTTTCCAGCCTTTGAAGCGGTAATTCCGTTAGAAAAATGGCCTGGTCTATCCTACAACGTGTACAGCATTGGTTTATGGTTTATGCAACCAGGTTTCCTTTTCTTGCTTGCAGGTCTGGTTGTTTTTTTCTTCACTGTGTCAAAGTCATTGTCATTGTTGACAGGTAGTTTCAGAAATAATGTTTTGGACAAGATCCAGCCTTACAAAACATATAAAAAGCTGCAATCTTCACAGTTTTTAATGGATATATCGATACTGATTAAATCAGGTGTACCAATTGCGGATGCAATAGAGAAGAAGGCAGAAATGTCCAAAGGTTGGACGAAATATCATTATGATTTAATGTATAAAAACTTATCTATGGGGTTGTCTTACAAAGAATCACTCGATACCGGTTTTTTTTCCAGAGAAGATATATTTATTATTACTATTTACAGTTCATTAAATGGCTTTGTTGAAATGTTGACGGAAATTTCAAATAAATCTAACGAATCAACGCTAAAAAGTATTGATGATTTATCGGGAGTGTTAAATATTGTTTCGCTATTAATATTTGCCAGTGTTGTTTTGGCTATATTTGGTTCAACATTCATGCTTAGTAGTTCAATCTCCGGTGCGTAATGATATTCTATATTTCGTTTGCTCTAATTACTGCTATGTTAAGCAGTTGTTTGGTCAGTTTTTATCAACTCTGTGTTTTTAGATATAAACTTGGTTTTGATTGGAAGCGTATACTTTTGGAACCTTCATATTGTGAATCTTGTGGTTGTAAAATTAAGTATTATTATTTGATTCCAATCTTTGGTTTTGTGTTATCTAAAGGGAAGTGTGTGTCTTGCAATAAAAAAATACCAGTGAGGTATTTTTTTTCGGAAACAATTACTTTCTGTATCTCAATGTCTGTAGCGTTACTTTTAATATTGGAGTTTTTATGAAATGAATATTTTTAAAATTATATTTTTAGCAAGTGTTATTAGTTTTTCGTCGCTATCTTTTTCTGCCGGTGAGAACAAGATATATTCTTCCAGTTTTCTTCAGGGAAGTATGAAAGCATTTTATATTAACTTTACTATTCGTGTGAAAGATACTGATAATGGTCCAGGAGGACAAGAGCTTTACGGTAAAATTGTAATTGAGGAAATGAATGGTCAAGAGGTAAATTTACAGGTTTGGAAGAGAGCATCTAATAACCCAACAAATTCAACTTTAAATTTGAAAGTTGAACCTAGTCATCCTTTTATGACATCTGATAGTAGAGATAGCTACATAACTCTTTCTGGCGAAATCTGGGATGAGGATATGGCGGGACAACAGAATGATCGTCTTTGTAACTTAAAAGAGGGTGTGAGATTATACCAAAGTCAAGTGGGTGAACGCATTCATAATGTTTTCGAGAGGGGGCTGGGGCATTGTGATTATTTAGAGATTACTAAGTTTGAGTTAGCAAAGTGATTAGATATAATATTTTTTATTGCTAGTGGTTTTTCATTTTTATCATTATACCAATCACAGTAAATAAGTGATCAGAAATAGCGCAGGAAAAGGCTTGAGAACAAGGCAGGGTTTTTCGATAAGTAGTTATTCTACAATCAAAAATTCTAACGAAGTTATCGAGCATTTTAACCAGCGAGGATGAACAGTTACTTACTACGATTGGTATTATTTCGGTGGTTGGTGATGAACAACTCACACTGTATCTATAGTTTTCGCAAGTTTTTTCGCTGATAACGGTATGCAGATATCAAGAGTATCTATTCCAAAGGTGACTGGCTACGTTCTGTTGCTCCTGTCTTACATCTTTAGCTGAAAAGCCATTTCAAGACTGACGCTTTCAAGGTAAACTCGAGCTTGCAGCACCCGTTTTATTTCCCATATATGGCTAATTCACCTGACTTTTTTCGAGCATAAAGCCCTATGACAGAGCTCTATTCTATTTTTTCGCAAACCATTAAGCGTTATTACCAACCGACAGGTAAGTTGGTACTCGGCTTTAGCGGTGGTGTTGACTCGCGTGTTCTGCTGGAGTTACTTGCCCAGTATAAAGAAAGTCATGACTGTGAATGTTGCGCCGTTTATGTGCACCATGGTTTGAGCGAGAATGCGGATCGATGGGCGGTGCAGTGTCAGTTGTGGGCGCAAACGCAGGCAATCCCATTTTTTATCGAAACCGTGCAATTAGATCGAAACAGTGGAAAGAGCATTGAATCTTTGGCGCGAGTGGCGCGCTATCAAGCATTAGCGAAATACATTACACAGAATGATCTACTGTTAACGGGTCAGCATGCTGACGATCAAATCGAAACATTTTTGCTCGCGCTTAAACGTGGTAGTGGGCCGAAAGGCTTGTCTTCTATGGCGCAACGCATGCCGTTTGGTGATGGGTATATCGTTCGTCCGCTGCTTAGTACAACTCGTGCGCAAATAGAAGCTTATGCGCAGCTTAAACAGTTAGAGTGGGTGGAAGATGAGAGCAACCAAGATACCCGCTTTGATCGCAATTTTATTCGCCATCAGGTGACACCGGTTCTTAGCCAGCGCTGGTCTCATTTTCATCAAGCGGTGGCTCGCAGTGCTGAATTGTGCGCGCAACAACAATTGTTGCTAGAAGAGCTTCTGCAAGAGGCGCTGCACAGCGCGAAAATGGCAGATGGGAGCTTATCAATTCATCACCTTTCTCAACATAGTGAGCTAGCCCGAAGTCAATTATTGCGAATGTGGCTAGCCGCGTTAGGTGAGCTTATGCCGAGTAAAGAGCATTTGCTGATGATCTGGAACCAAGTCGCGTTAGCTCGCCTTGATGCTAACCCATGTCTGAAACTCGGTGATAGTGAAATTCGTCGCTTTGATCAAAAGCTATATTGTGTCCAAACTCAGCAAGATGTTTCGCAGTGGCAAGCGCCTATAGGGCTTAATCAAGCTGTTGAGTTGCCAGATGGCTTGGGCGTACTGCACTTAAAAGCTTTGGAGCAAGATAATCAAGGTGGGATTGCGCTTGCAGGCAAGTCACAAGAGTTATGGATAAGCTTTGATCCACAAGGGCTTAGTGCTTGCCCTGTGGGTCGCGTTGGTCGTCGTAAATTGAAAAAACTGTTTCAGGAATATGGAGTGCCAAGCTGGTTGCGCCGTAGAACTCCGATACTGATGTATCGTGATCAAGTTGTTGCGGTTGCAAATTTGTTTATTGATCGTGATTTCAGTGGGCAAGATTGTGAACTTAGCTGGGACAAGTGAACGCTTTTGATGCAAAATTCGTATAAAACGCATAACTAATATGGACATAAAGGTGGAGCAATGAAAAAAATCGCAATGGGAGTGGTTATCGGCTTAGGTCTTCTTAGCGGTAATGCTATCGCGGGTGATGCCGCAGCAGGTCAAGCCAAAGCAGCGGTATGCGCAGCGTGTCATGGTGCTGACGGTATTGCTGTTATCCCCGGCTATCCAAATCTTAAAGGACAAAATGAGCAATATCTTGTCTCCTCTATTAAAGCGTATAAAAACAAAGAGCGCACAGGCGGGTTAGCGATGGTAATGCAAGCACAAGCGTCCATGCTCAGTGATGCTGATATTGATAACCTCGCGGCTTACTTCGCAAGTTTAAAATAATCTCAATACATTTATTCAATCTGCCCAAGCATTGCTTGGGCTTTTTATTGATTGTTTTTTTTTGCTAGCAGATAATGCCAGTCGTTGAAGACAGTTTAAGGGATGAACATGAAAAAAATTGAAGCCATAATTAAACCATTTAAACTCGATGATGTACGCGAAGCGCTTGCTGAAGTTGGTATCACAGGGATGACGGTTTCTGAAGTGAAAGGTTTTGGTCGTCAGAAAGGACATACCGAGTTGTACCGTGGTGCTGAATACATGGTGGATTTCTTGCCAAAAGTGAAGCTTGAAATTGTGGTTAGTGATGATGTAGCAGACCATTGTGTCGAGACCATTATTGAAACGGCGCAAACGGGTAAAATTGGTGATGGTAAAATCTTCATTACTAGTGTTGAGCGTGTTGTGAGAATTCGTACCGGTGAAGAAGACGAAGACGCTATTTAATTTATCTAGAAAAGGAGCGATTCGCTCCTTTTTTCTCCTATTACTCCCTTGTTTCTGGTTCACATCGCGTGGCTAAATTCATGAAGAAAAAATACCTCATTGCCTTACCTGTGTTTGTTATTTTTATTGCCGTGGTGAGTTTTTTCTTTATCTTCACCATCCCTAGCCAGCCGCAAATACTGACAATCAATCATCAAAATAGTGCATCACCTTTAGTGTGCTACGACAACCCCAATGCTCAGGTTATTGATGCTAACGGGCAGCTAGAGTTACTGGTTTGGAATATCTATAAGCAAAATAGAGTTAACTGGCACAGTGAGCTAGATAAATTCAGCCAATCATCTCAACTGCTGTTACTCCAAGAAGCAAGTATGACGGAAGCATTGAAATCTTGGATTGTCGAACGTCAATGGGGAGGAAACCAAGCCGCTGCTTTTCGGGTATTCGGTGAGTCTGCTGGGGTGCTGAATTTGTCAAAACAGATGCCTAGTTACGCCTGTGCTTATACGGAAGTTGAACCTTGGTTGCGTTTACCTAAATCGGCCATTTATGCGCTGTATCGTTTAAGTGACGGGCAATCATTAGCAGCCGTGAACTTGCATGCGGTTAATTTTACTTATGGCACAGATGAATACGCTAACCAGTTATCCACCTTGATAAGCAAGTTAGATGAGCACAAGGGGCCGGTGATTGTGGCGGGAGACTTCAATAGTTGGAGTGAGCAGCGCATGGCGGCGATGAAAACGGCGTTACAAGGCGCAGGGATGCAAGAGGTAATATTTAGCCCTGATAACCGCATCCAGTTTGTCACCGGTTTAGTTCTTGATCATGTCTTTTATCGTGGGCTCACTGTGATAAACGCAAAAGCGCCGCAAACCGACGCTTCTGATCATAACCCTATGTTGGTGCACTTTAGCTTATAACAATGTAGAGCGCCCAAATTACATAGTAACCGACCCAAGGCAGTGCAGAGATAGCCAAAGCTTGCCCACGTTCCAGTTCAGTCCAAGCGCCCACTGCGGCATACCCTAGCACAATATACCAAGGTAAAAGCAGAGGAAAAGAGCTGGCAAACTGAGACCAATCGTTTGTCAGAGGTAGCTTGAGTAAACCATTCAAACTGTTTAAGTCTGCGGCGTAAGTCATCACTTGGCCATGCTTTAGCAGTAGGCTAGCGTAGCTGGCTAAGTCACCCAACACGGCAGGGAAAGTGATGACAGCACCTGCGGCAAACCAACGCCAAAAGCCATGCTGGTGCTGACTTTGTTTGGTGGCTAAATGGAACCAGAAAGCCAGCATGAAAATCGTGACTGTACGACCAATCATATCACTGATGATTTCACTGGCCATTAGGGTATTTGCATCCAACATCTCTAGTTGAACTGGGTTTACCACCGCCAGTTGTGGTGCAAGTGCTGCTTTGAGCCATTCGAAGTTGACGATATCAAAATAAGCACCCCAGAATAGAAATGGGCTCAGAATTAAAAAGATATAAGGCTGCCAGCCCCACATTCCTCGTTGATAAATGGCAAGGAAACAAGAGGTTGGTGAACGGAATATATCCACCAACATGGTTAAAGGGTTGCTAGACGGGTTCATACACTGACCTTAGTAACGTCGACATAGAGTTTAAGTTTTTGACCTGGTTTTAGGTACTTTTGATTCGCAAGATCATTCCAGTTAACGATGTCATGACTTTTCACTTTAAATTTATTCGCGATACCACTTAGCGTATCGCCAGAGCGAACTTGGTAAAAGACGGTACGGATAATCGCGCCATCACTGCTATTTTTCCAAATAACCAGTTTTTGGCCGATTTTTAATGTGTCTCGTGGCCCCATGCCATTCCATTTTGCCAATGACTGGTGAGAAATGTTGTGTTGCTTTGCAATACTCCAAAGGCTGTCACCACTGGTAACGGTATGCGAGAGTTTGTATTTGCCTCGCGCCATCGACTGAGTTTTGGCTAGGCGGTTGCTGGCACTCAGCGCGTAAGCTTTTTCATCTTTCACCGAAGTGGGGATCATCAAATATTGTCCAGCACGGATACTATTGCTGGTGAGGTTGTTTGCTGTTTGAATCACTTTAGTGGTGGTGCTGTGCTGCTGAGCAATCACACTCAAGCTATCTCCCGATTTAACCTTATAGCGCACCAGTTTCATTCCCTTGCCACGGTTTTGTTGCACTGTTTGCATGAAAGCATCCGCTTTATCAACCGGGATCAGTAATTGGTACGGGCCTGTTGGGGAAGTCGCCCACTGATTATAGGCTGGGTTATAGCTTTGCAGCTCTTTCACTGTCATGCCGGCATAGTTAGCGGCAATGGCAAGATCAAGCTGCTCTTGTGGGTCGACTAATTCCAGTACCGGTTTGTTTGCGATTGCTGGAATGGTAATACCGTATTTTTCTTGATTGGCGATGATGTCTGCAACAGCAAGCAGTTTCGGCACGTAGCCTGTGGTTTCAGTTGGCAGATCTAAGGAAAAGAAATCGGTAGCTTTACCCGCTTTTTGATTTTTACGAATTGCGCTTGAGATACGACCACCACCGCTATTATAGGCGGCAATCGCGTGGTTCCAGTTACCGTCAAAACGCTTATTAAGATAAGTCAGGTAATCTAAAGCGGCATCGGTGGCGGCATCGACATCTCGGCGGCCGTCATACCAAAAGTTTTGCTCTAAACCGTACATTTCCCCTGTACCTGGTACAAATTGCCACAAGCCAGCTGCGCTGCCGTGCGAGTATGCAAAGGCATCAAATGAACTTTCGACTATCGGTAGTAAGGCTAGCTCTAGCGGTAATCCGCGCTGTTCAATTTTCTCTGTAATCAAATAAAGGAAAGGTTCAGCACGCTTAGAAACCGTTTTGAGATGGTTAGGATGCTTAAGATACCAAGTACGGTAGTAACTGATGGATTTGTGATCGGGGATATCCATCGAGAGCTGCATCGCAATACGTTGCCATACGTCTTTTTGTTGTTGTGGGGTAACGACCTTTGGGAGCACTTTTGCAGGTTGCACCGGTTTATTCGCATGAGTACGGTTGGTGGATGTTTGAACTTGAGGGCTATTGGCCTCTTCGGAGTTTGGTGAGGTAGTTTGATCTACTGGCTGGGTGATTTGGCATCCGGCTAATAACAGCACTACCACCCAGCTAAATTGAACTCGCATGTATAACAGCCCTTTGACTAAATGGCTGCTGATAATACTTGTCATTTTATGGCGATGACAAGCAGCAAATCGTTAAAATTCGTTCTTCCACTCACGTAATGCGGTAAAGATTGATTGAGGATCGGTTTGTAGGGTGCGATTGGCGACCGATTTCATCACACTTTCTTGTTGCGTACGTAAAAAAGGGTTGATTAATTTCTCTTGGCGAATGGTGGTTGGCACTGTTGATTGTTGCTGAGCTCTAAGACGATTAACTTGGTCACGATACTGATGTAAGTGGTCGTTATCAGGTTCGACTGCAAGTGCAAATGCCACATTACTGGCTGTGTATTCATGGGCGCAATACACTTCAGTTTCCTCAGGCAATGCGGCTAGTTTATTCAGTGAAGTGAACATTTGTTCCATGGTGCCTTCAAATACGCGACCACAACCCGCGGAAAAGAGTACGTCGCCACTGAATAGTTTTGCATCCCCCACGTAACCAATGTGTCCATTTGTATGTCCTTCGAGGCCTAGCACCATAAATACTTCATCAAATAGTTCTATTTGGTCCCCGGCTTCAACTGGGTGAGTTAAGGTCGGAATCGGTTCATTCACTGGGCCCACGACATTTATATTGGGGTGCTGGCGAACCAATTCAGGTACACCACCAATGTGGTCATGGTGATGGTGGGTAATCAGAATTGCTTCAAGGGTCAATTGATGTTCGGTGAGGTATTGCAACACCGGAGCAGCATCGCCCGGGTCGACAACTGCACAACGCTGATCGCTATTTTGGATCAGCCAGATGTAATTATCATTAAATGCGGGTATGCTTTTGATCTGTAACATGAGTATCTCCAGTCACCGAGGTGAAATAGGTTATCGATGAAGCCAGCACGTAGCGAAAAGAAGTTAGATAAACCTCACTCTTGGTCTCAGCTTAAAAATGGCCAGTGGGTCAGTGATTCTATTCAAACTCGGCTTGATGAGTGGTGCCCAAAATTGTTTGGCTACCATATGCTTAAGCTCGGTGGTCTTAGTTGTGAGCTTGCCAGTTGCAACTGCAATATTCAACACCAAGTTAATCTTGATATAAAAAATCCGTTACATAACGTCATTGCGGATAGCTATGAACTTCCATTTCTAGAAAAGAGTTTCGATGTGGTGATGTTGGCGCATCAGCTCGATTACTGTGATGACCCGCATCGCGTTTTACGAGAAGTCGATAGAGTTATGATTGACGATGGTTACATCATTATTACCGGCTTTAATCCGATAAGTTTTACTGGTATAGCTAGTTTTATGCCATGGCGTAAACGCAACCTTCCTTGGAGCGGGAGAATGTTTACGGCAAGCCGCATCAAAGATTGGCTGAGTATTTTGAATTATCAAGTGATCGCGTGTGATCAATACGCGTTGTTTCCTATGCAAAAATATCAACCGATGTGGACATGGCTCGAAAACAGTATCGGAGACTGGGCGTCTCCATTTGGTAGTTTGTACTTTATTGTTGCTCGTAAACGGACTTATCCGCTTAAACCGATTAAGCCGCATTGGCGTTTGAAGCGACGCCTCTCTCCAGTTGGGGTGAACTATCGTTTAAAGAGCCAAAATCAAAATAAAGCGTAATATGGTTTATTCGTTGGGCTGATAACCCGTATCTTCTTCGGTAGGATTTTCGGCAGCCGCGCGTGCTAATTCATCGCATATTTCATTTTCGCGATGACCTGCGTGACCTTTGACCCATCGCCAATCAATCTCGTGGCGGGCGCTTTCTTTGTCTAACAATTGCCATAAATCTGCGTTTTTGACTGGCTTTTTATCTGCCGTTTTCCAACCGCGTTTTTTCCAGTTGTGGATCCACTGGGTTATTCCTTGACGTACGTATTGGCTATCGGTCGTTAGAATGACATGACACGGCTCTTTAAGTGACTGCAACGCAACCACCGCAGCTAACATCTCCATTCGGTTGTTGGTTGTCAGTGTATAGCCTTTGGCTAAGGTCTTTTCGGTCTGCTTATAACGCAGGACAATGCCATAGCCACCGGGGCCGGGATTACCCAAGCAAGATCCATCAGTGAAAATTTCCACTTGTTTTGTCATGATTTGGTACTATTAGGTTACGCACATTATCGGCATAGTCTGACATAGATATCCTTATGAATACTAGTAGCAATTCAGAATCTCAACGTATCGTTGTTCTCGATACGGAAACCACGGGTATGAACCGTGAAGGCGGTCCTCATTACGAAGGACACCGAATCATTGAAATTGGTGCTGTGGAAATTATTGACCGGAAACTGACTGGTCGTCATTTTCACGTCTACCTAAAACCGGATCGTGAAATTCAGTCAGAAGCGGTGGAGGTTCATGGTATTACCGATGAATTCTTGGTTGATAAACCACTATACCGAGAGGTGCACCAAGAGTTTTTAGATTTCATCAAAGGGGCTGAATTGGTTGCTCACAACGCGCCCTTTGACGTTGGCTTCATGGATTATGAATTTAGCAAACTTGACCCACGTATCGGTAAGACTGAGCAATATTGTAAAGTGACCGATACCTTGGCAATGGCCAAGCGTATTTTCCCCGGTAAGCGCAATAACTTAGATATTTTGTGTGACCGCTACGGTATTGATAACTCACACCGTACCTTGCACGGCGCTTTGCTCGATGCCGAGATCTTAGCCGACGTCTACCTGTTAATGACGGGGGGGCAAACCTCATTGCAATTTAGTGCAGGAACTCAAAGTGATGGCAGTATGGGAGGAGAGTCAATAAAACGTGTCGCTGCTGGGCGGAAAAAGCTAAAGGTTTTGCACGCGTGTGCCGATGAATTACAAGCACACCAAGAAAGATTAGATCTGGTAGAGAAGAGCGGAAGCTGCCTCTGGCGTCAGTAGGAGAAAATATGTTGAGGATAATGGCGGCTTGTTTAGGGCTGATATGGAGTATTGGTGTTTTTGCTGAGAGTGCATCCTCAATGTCGTTGCTCGATAACCGTTTTCGGGTTGATCCGACCATTACGCAAATTACTTTTGTGATTTATCGCGAACCCGCTTCTCAGCCTGTGGTGTTGGTGCGTCCGGACGGTAAAAAGTATTATGCGGGGCGACATGAAGACAATATGCGTTGGTATCAAGAACCTAGCATGGATATTATTTCTATCGATACACCTATGCCGGGGCCTTGGCAGGCGATAGGTAAAGTGTCGCCTAAAAATAACATCAAGTTAATTTCTCATCTCCAACTCAATACCGATGTGTTTCCAAATCGTCTTTATCTCGGTGAGGAGATCAAGTTTACTGCTCGCTTGAGCTCTGATGGCCAGCAGCTTAAGTTGCGAGACTTTTTAGACAGAGTTAACTTGAAGGTCACGTTTACCAAATATGTCGAAAATGAAGACGAGTTGGTGAAAGAAGCACGCCCCATTCCCGAAGTGATAGGTGAGTTTAGCGATGATGGCCGTGGTTTAGATGAATACCCCGGCGATGGTGTATTCACCGTTGCGTTACCAATTACTCCTCAACCTGGCAAATACCGTGTGCGAATTACATCTGGCAATGGTGTGTTCTTACGTGCGCAAGAACAAGAAGTCTTGGTTTATCCAACACCGATATTAACCACTTTTATTCAATCTCGAGTTGATGGAGAGCCGCACCAGGTCGTTTTTTCCGGCGAGCAAGGGATGATTGAGCCTGGCTCAATTGCGGCACATATTGAGCATTCGGATATCTATGATGAGCGGTTTGTTGCTGAAAGTCAGTCCGCTGAAGATGAATTAAAACTGAGCCTAGATATACCCAATGAAGGTGATAATGGGAATTATCGTTGGTCAGGTAAATTGTATGCTACCGATCTCTCGAATAAGCGACCGCTGTATTTTCCAATAGCTGAGCGAACTTACAGTGTGGTTGATGAGGTGAATATTGCTGAAACGCGGCGTTTACAACTCGAAGAAGAAGCAAAACAGCGTCAGATAGAGCAAGAAAAGCTGATCATTCAAATGCGTGAAGAGGCGACGAGTCGTAGCATTATGATCATCGCTATTGGCAACGTGGTGGCAATCCTTTTAGGGCTATTGATATGGTTTATCATACGCAAACTGAAAGCAAGGAAAGCACTGCAACCTGAGTTGCAATTGAATATGCCCAAGAAATAGCACAGTCGGAGTCGGTATAAATTAGAAATCGGTTGTTTTAGTTACAAAATAAGGGGCGCTTAGAAAGCGCCCATTGTCTTTTATCAAACATGAATTAGGCAACTTCACCCATCGCTGGGTATTGTGACTTTGCGGCGAGTTCCTCTGACGCAAAATCATCCACATTAATGGTGTATAAACGATGAGCTTCCGCCTCAGTTAATAGCTGTGCTTCTTGCTCGGTGAGAATTTTCTGTTGCAAACCAATGGCGGCGACTTCATCTAAACGCAAGAATGGGCGACGTTGATTGGTTACCGAGCATACTTTATCGAACAACGGCTCTGCACGTAAAATAACCTCTAGTGCTTGTTCAATCTTACCTGCTGCATTATGTGCAGTTGGGGCAAGGTATTGATTGCGGCCAATGCGGGAGCGAGTTTCACTCGGTGTTTGTAGAATCTGTGCTACTTTGCTGTCTAGCTTGTCGTTTGGCGCTTTACGGACGCGACCAATCGGCATCAGCAACACGCGCAGTACTTTTCCAATCACCTTGTTCGGAAAGTTAGCTAAGAACTCGTCGATGGCGACTTCAGTTTGCTTCAAGCTGTCTTGTAGCCCCCAATGTACTAAAGGCAAATCTTCAACTGGACGACCATCATTTTCAAAGCGTTTTAGTGTTGCTGAGCTTAAGTAAAGCTGGCTTAAAATATCGCCAAGGCGTGCCGATAAACGTTCTTTACGTTTGAGTGAGCCACCAAGTACTGCCATTGAAATATCAGACAGTAACGCTAAGTTTGCGCTGTAACGGTTCAATTGTTGGTAGTAACGCTTGGTTGCATCACTGGTTGGAGCTGATGAGCCTAACCCATCGGTGATACCAAACCAAATGCTGCGTACTAGGTTACTCATAGTAAAGCTAACGTGCCCTGCGAGAGCTGCATCAAATTTTTCAATTGCGTCAGAATCTTGCGAATAAGCGGCATTCATCTCTTCCAAAACATAAGGGTGACAGCGGATAGCACCTTGACCAAAGATGATCATCGAACGAGTCAGAATATTTGCCCCTTCGACTGTTACAGCAATCGGTGCGCCTTGGTAGCTACGTGCTAAAAAGTTTGAAGGACCAATACATATGCCTTTACCACCGACAATGTCCATCGCATCGATGATGCTGCGTTGGCCGCGATGGGTACAGTGGTATTTAACAATGGCCGAAATAACCGATGGTTTTTCACCTAAATCAATACCAGCAACAGTTAGGTTACTTGCTGCATCCATTACATAGGCATTACCACCAAGGCGGGCTAATGGCTCTTCAACTCCTTCCATGTGGCCAATAGGCTGTTTAAATTGGCGACGGATACGTGCATACGCGCCCGTTGCTAATGCTGCGGTTTTAATACCACCAGTTGAGTTTGATGGTAGGGTAATACCACGTCCGACAGAAAGACATTCCACCAACATACGCCAGCCTTGGCCAGCCATGCTTGGGCCACCGATAATGAAATCAAGCGGTACGAAAAGATCATTTGCGCGCGTGGGGCCATTTTGGAAAGGTACATTAAGTGGAAAATGGCGATTACCAATTTCAACCCCTTTCAAGTGGGTTGGGATTAACGCACAAGTAATACCTAGCTCTTGGGTTTCCCCCAATAGGCCGTCTGGGTCGCGCAATTTGAAAGCCAATCCCAATACGGTAGCAACAGGAGCTAGGGTGATATAGCGTTTGTTCCAAGTTAAGCGCATGCCCAGCACTTCTTTTCCTTCCCATTTGCCTTTGCAAACCACGCCAAAATCAGGAATGGAGCCTGCATCTGAACCCGCTTCTGGACTCGTTAACGCAAAACATGGGATCTCTTTACCTTCAGCAAGTCGAGGTAAGTAATGGTTTTTTTGCTCTTCAGTACCATAGTGTTGCAGCAGTTCACCTGGGCCTAACGAGTTTGGTACACCAACGGTGGATGAAAGTACTCCCGATACACCTGTTAGTTTTTGCAGTACGAGCGATTGAGCATAGGCTGAAAATTCTAAGCCACCATATTGCTTCTTAATGATCATGGCGAAGAACTTGTTATCTTTTAAATATTGCCAAACTTCAGGAGGAAGGTCTGCCAGTTCATGAGTGACTTGATAGTCACTGACCATGGCACACACTTCATTCACCGGACCATCAAGAAAGGCTTGTTCTTCTGTGCTTAGTTTTGGCGCGGCAATCTTATGCAGTTTGTCCCAGTTTGGTTTTCCTTTGAACAGATCCGCTTCCCACCAAACAGTACCGGCGTCTAAGGCTTCTTTTTCTGTCTGTGACATGGCAGGAAGAACTTTTTTAAATAGTTTCAACGCTTTTTTGCTGATCAGACTTTGGCGAATAGAAGAGACAGCAAAGACTGCGATAGCGGCGAGGTAAAGTACCCAGCCGATAAACCCAGCGTAGTCAAAAACCGTTAACGCAATCATAGTAACGGTTAATGCCGTTAAGGCAGTAAAGAGTGAGGTTCTGTGGTAGAGGCAAATACCGAGTACAGCGATAAAGCCAAGTGTAGAGAGCAAGATGTCCATAATATGTTTCCCTTTAAGACGGAATGTATTTTGTTATACGTCTTGGTTTTTAAAGTGGTCTAACCAGTGTCAATTGTAATCAGAATATTAATGAAATGTAAAACCTTATATTGTTCAAAAAGTGATCCATGTAGAGCAAAAAATCTAAATAATCCAATGTATCCGTGACTTTCTACGTATGGAATGAACAGAAAAGGACAATTCTTGAAGTGGAACTCTCGACAGAGCAAATGGTTTGGGTAAACTCAAGTTTGTTACTGGCTCTAAAACAAGAGTTCATCTGTAAGCAGATTAAAAAGAGAATATACCTATGTACCAGGATTTGATTAAAAGTGAATTGACGGAAGCTGCTGACGTTCTGAATAAGTTTCTCAGTGATGACCATAATATTGCTCAAATTGGAGCGGCGGCAAAACTGATTGCTGATTCATTCAAACAAGGTGGCAAAGTTCTATCTTGTGGTAATGGCGGGTCACATTGTGATGCGATGCATTTTGCTGAAGAGTTAACGGGGCGTTATCGTGAAAATCGTCCTGGTTACCCTGGCATCGCTATTTCTGATCCAAGCCATTTATCATGTGTGAGTAATGACTTTGGTTATGATTTTGTATTTTCTCGTTATGTTGAAGCGGTAGGTGCAAAGGGGGATGTATTATTTGGTCTGTCTACTTCAGGTAACTCTGGTAATATTTTGAAAGCCATTGAGGCGGCGAAAGCGAAAGGCATGAAAACCATTGCTCTAACCGGTAAAGATGGTGGCAAAATGGCGGGCTTGGCGGATGTTGAAATTCGTGTCCCTCATTTTGGTTATGCTGACCGTATTCAAGAAATCCATATTAAAATTATCCATATCATTATCCAATTAATCGAAAAAGAAATGGCGTAATTATCTGAATTATTCAGGTGCAGCCTCAGGTTTAAAGAAGGGAGTGCGTTAAACCATGTGTGAATTGCTCGGTATGAGTGCCAATGTGCCGACGGATATTTGCTTTAGTTTTACTGGGCTGATTCAGCGTGGAGGCAATACAGGTCCACACCGTGATGGCTGGGGAATTACTTTTTATGAAGGAAAGGGGTTTCGGACGTTTAAAGACCCAAACCCCAGCTTCCAGTCCAAAATTGCAGAGCTGGTCCAGAGTTACCCGATAAAAAGCCGTGCGGTCGTTAGCCATATTCGTCAAGCGAATCGTGGGGGCGTAAATTTGGAAAATACTCATCCCTTCACGCGGGAGTTGTGGGGGAAATATTGGACATTTGCTCATAATGGACAATTGGCTGATCACCAACAGTTAGAAACTGGGCGCTATCGCCCCGTTGGTGAAACAGACAGTGAACAGGCTTTTTGTTGGTTATTAAAGCAATTGGAAGCGCGTTATCCAGAACCACCACAGGATATGGTTGGGATGTTTCGTTTTGTTGCGCAATGTTGTGACCAATTAAAAGAAAGAGGCGTATTTAACATGCTGCTTTCGGATGGGGAATACGTGATGACGTATTGTACGAATCACCTTTATTGGATCACCCGTCGTGCGCCATTTGGTAAAGCCAGCTTGCTTGATGAAGATGTTGAAATCAACTTTCAAGAAGAAACAACACCAAACGACGTGGTTTCTGTGATTGCGACACAACCTTTGACGGGTAATGAAATGTGGCAGCGAATGAAACCCAGTGAGTATGCGATTTTTCACTATGGTGAGTGTATTGATAATAATGCCTCAGCGTTAGTTGATGTGCCGTTTGCAGCGGCTAAACCTGGGTGTCAGGCACCGCTTGAATCTCTGAATTAAATGGTATTCTCATTGCTCAACAAAAAAGGGTTGCTGTTATGCAACCCTTTTTACTTTCCAATTTGTTGTTTAACTTAATCGAACGCGTAGCCATGCATACCAAGTTGTTTTCCATCGAGGTAAGCTTTACCTTCACGCATTTCTAAACGTTCTTCAACAAACCATTGTGCCACTAAAGGGTAAATTCGATACTCTTGGGTTTGCACTCTATCTGTCAGTGTTTCAACCGTATCTTCATCAAAAATAGGTACCTTTGCTTGTAGAATAACAGGCCCGCCATCAAGCTGCTCTGTGACAAAGTGAACACTGGTTCCATGTTCTTCATCACCAGCATGAATCGCGCGTTGGTAGGTATTGAGACCAGGATATTTCGGTAGCAGCGATGGGTGTATATTGAGCATTCTTCCTAAGTAGTGACGAACAAATTCACTACTCAGAATGCGCATATAACCAGCTAGAATGATTAAATCAGGTGCGTATTGGTCTATTTGTTCCATCAATGCGAGATCAAACGCGTCACGCGTATCAAAAGCATTAGGGTCAATATGTACCGCTGCTGCACCTGCTTTTTTAGCTCGTTCTAAGCCATAAGCAGTTGCTTTGTTTGAAAAAACGGCCGTAACCTTGCCATCTTTAATCTTCGTTTCACACGCGTCGAGGATAGCCTGTAAGTTGGTACCATTTCCTGAAACTAAAACAACAATACTTTTCATAGGTTATTTGATCTCTACTTGCTCTTCACCAGATTGAGCTTCAGCAATATGACCGATAACCCATGCGTTTTCACCTTCTGCTTGCAGTAATTTAACCGCAGCATCGGCTTGTTCAGTTGGTAGTGCAACGATAAGACCGACACCACAGTTGAAAGTGCGGTACATCTCGTGAGTTGTCACATTACCCTTTTCTTGAAGCCATTGGAAAATGATTGGCCATTGCCAACTGCTTCCATCAATAACGGCTTTGGTTCCTGCTGGTAAAACTCGAGGAATGTTCTCCCAAAAGCCACCACCAGTAATGTGTGAAATTGCGTGAATGTCGTGTTCTGCGATCATCTTAAGCGCTGATTTGATGTAAATCTTGGTTGGTGTCAGTAAGTGCTCACCAATGCTTTTTCCTGCTAACTCTTCATTTTTATCTGCGCCAGAGACTTCTAAGATCTTACGCACTAACGAGTATCCATTTGAGTGGGGACCGCTTGAACCTACCGCAATCAATGCATCACCAGCCGCCACTTTTGAGCCGTCGATGATGTCTTCTTTTTCCACCACACCGACACAAAAACCAGCGACATCGTAATCTTCGCCTTCATACATACCTGGCATTTCTGCGGTTTCACCACCAATTAACGCACAGCCAGCTTGTACACAACCATCGGCGATACCAGATACCACGTCCGCTGCGGTATCTACATCTAATTTGCCGGTTGCGTAGTAATCTAAGAAGAAGAGTGGCTCTGCACCTTGGACGATTAAATCGTTCACACACATTGCTACGAGATCAACGCCAATCGTGTCGTGCTTTTTCATATCCAAAGCGAGACGCAATTTAGTGCCCACACCATCAGTGCCGGAAACCAAAACAGGGTGTTTATATTTTGTTGGCAGCTCACAAAGCGCACCAAAACCACCAATGCCACCCATTACTTCAGGGCGACGAGTGCGTTTTACGGCACCTTTAATGCGTTCAACTAGTGCATTGCCTGCATCGATATCTACGCCTGCATCTTTGTAGCTCAGAGATGTGTTATTACCGCTCACGGGGAAGTCCTCGTTTAAGTTGGATATGAAAACGGCGCTATTCTAACAGGGCTTAAAACAAAAAGGAAAACGTTTGCGTCAGTTTTTTTGTTTATAATTGGCACTGAAACCAATACAAAATGTGTGTATAATCCGCAGGTTTATTTAAATATTGCCGGAGATGGAAATGAAAGTTGTTGAAGTGAAGCACCCTCTAGTTAAACACAAACTTGGGTTAATGAGAGAAGGGGAAATCAGCACTAAGCGTTTTCGTGAGCTAGCGACAGAAGTCGGTAGCCTGCTTACTTATGAAGCGACATCTGATTTTGAAACAGAAAAAGTGACCATTGAAGGTTGGAACGGCCCTGTTGAAGTCGATCAAATTAAAGGCAAGAAGGTTACGGTTGTGCCAATTTTGCGTGCAGGCCTTGGCATGATGGATGGTGTTCTCGAGCACATTCCTAGTGCACGCATCAGTGTGGTAGGTGTTTACCGTGATGAAGAAACATTAGAACCAGTGCCTTATTTCAATAAGTTAGTTTCTAACATTGAAGAGCGTATCGCGTTAGTCGTTGACCCAATGCTGGCGACTGGTGGTTCGATGATCGCCACGATCGATCTTCTGAAAGAGCAAGGCTGTAATCAGTTTAAAATCCTAGTATTGGTGGCGGCACCTGAAGGTATTGCAGCTCTTGAAAAAGCTCACCCAGATGTAGAACTATACACAGCTGCGATTGATGAAAAACTAAATGACAAAGGTTACATCGTTCCTGGTTTAGGCGATGCTGGTGATAAGATTTTTGGTACCAAGTAATTGAATGACAAAGGGGAGCATATCGATGCTCCCCTTTGTTTTACTTAATTCTAAAAATTAATGATTACTTTTTAAGACCGAGCGTACCCGTTGTACGTTTAGCGGGTGCTTTATCATTGTTACTGCCTTGTCTTGCATCATTATTCCATGACTTATTGCTAGCCGATGTAGTGCGAGAGCCTTTGCCTTTTTTAGAATTTGGCGCATGGCGATATTCATCAGCATTATGACCTTTAAAGGTTCGCGTTTTTTGGTTACGACGTGCTGTTGAGGTTTGATTCTCTTCGCGGCTATCGTACAGCTTAGCATCGGTTGCTCTGCGAATGCGTTTTCCTTGCGCGTCTAATTTTGATGCGTCTTCAGTGCCACTTGAACCTTCACACATCGCCAGAATTTCAGCCACTTCATTATCAGACAGGTAACGCCATTTGCCATTTGGAATACCATCTAAACTGATGTTCATAATTCTAACACGGCGCAATTTAAACACCTCATAACCTAGTGCTTCACACATACGACGAATTTGACGGTTCAAACCTTGAGTTAACACGATACGAAATGAGAACTTAGTTTCTTGCGTCACTTTACAGGGCAAAGTAACGGTATCGAGAATTTCAACACCGGAAGCCATTTTCTTTAGAAACTCATTGGTGATCGGCTTGTCTACACGTACCACGTACTCTTTTTCGTGGTTATTTCCTGCGCGTAGAATCTTATTCACAATATCACCGTCATTGGTGAGAAAAATTAAGCCATCAGAAGGTTTGTCTAGGCGGCCGATAGGAAAAATACGCTGGCGGTGACCGATGAAGTCAACAATGTTTCCCGGAATATCTCGTTCAGTCGTACAGGTAATGCCGGTCGGTTTGTTTAATGCGATATAGATAGGTTTTTCTTTTGATTTTAGTGGCTTATCGTCAATGCAAACGTCATCATCTGGCTGCACTTTTGTGCCCATCTCTGGCAGTTTACCATTGATAGTTACCCGGCCTTGCTCAATCAATTTATCGGCTTCACGACGCGAGCAGTAGCCTGTTTCACTGATGAATTTATTCAGGCGTTTTTCAGTTTGTTGTGGCATGTTGTTCTCCTAACGTTTCCCAACGGCGGTTAAAAAAGAAAGCAACACAGAAGTGTTGCTTTGGATGGCGTTTATTTTAGCAGTTATAGTTAATTAACCAAGCCGTTTTTGATGACGTTCTCGGTTTTCTATTTTCTTTTCGGAGCTCTTACGCAACATCACATAAACTGCTCCTGAACCACCATGAAAAGTTTGAGCACTATGCACGCATTGCACATCTTTTATCTGCATCAACCAGTTAGCAACGAAGCTTTTCATTAGCGCTGGTGGGTTTGACTTCTCCCCACGGCCATGCACTATGGTGACAGTTCGAATATCCCAATCCATGCATTGTTTTAGAAAGCTAACCACTTCATCTCGCGCTTCTTTCAGTGTTTTACGATGAAGGTCTAAGCGAGCTTGAATAGGGTATATTCCTAAGCGCAGTTTTCGATAAACCCCTTCTTGAACACCGTCACGCTTGTATTCGATAATGTCATTAGGTTTGAGCATTGGGGCATTATCGATCGAAAGATAATCAGGATCACCTTCACTTATCGTCATGGCCGATTCTCTTTTAGCTAGCTGAGAATCAGTGACAGTATGTGATTTTTTAAGCTCGGCGGTATCGTGAGTAATTGGCTTTACGTCGCCCATCATTTGTTGGAATAAATCGAAATCATTCTGAGACATGGGGGCTTCTCGAATCGATAGTGGAATAGTCAATTATACCCAGTGATCCTTGAATCAGATCAAGCAGAAAATAAAAAACCGGAGCAGATAAGTAGTCGGCTCCGGTGCATAGCGTCATTCTATTTTTCAATAGCGGCTAAGCGATCTAGTGAGGAGATTTGTCGTTCATCACCTTGTAAATGAAGAAACCGCCGTAAAATAGCATCAGACCAAAAGCGCCAAAGATTACTATCATTGAAGATAGCCCCACTGCATTACCAAATAGGAGATCAAGCCAAAAGTCCATGTTTCCTCCAAAGTTTCGAAGACAAGTCCACGTTAAAGGCTCATGATTGTGGTGACACTGATCTGGATCAATTGTGTTGCATAGGTTAAAAGAATGTTTATTATTGTGTGTAATCGATCACATTCCTTGATTGTGCTGGCGATGTTTTGAGCGAATGGTTCTTTTTTAATGGAAAAATCATTAAATGGCTTGCGTCTGTGAATGAGATCCGTAATATACGCATCCGTTCTAGGACATAAATTTTAGAACAATCTCGGTGAATAGCGCAGCTTGGTAGCGCATCTGGTTTGGGACCAGAGGGTCGGGGGTTCGAATCCCTCTTCACCGACCACATTAAAGGCCTCGCAGCAATGCGGGGCTTTGTCGTATCTGGGGTGTGGAAATAGTAAGCTCAGAAAAGGGTCGGGGGTTCGGCTCTTTCAAACTCTGGCTCTTCACCGACCACATTAAAGGCCTCGCAGTAATGCGGGGCTTTGTTGTATCTGGAGTGTAGCAATGGTGTACTCAGAAATCACAGCTGGCGGTTTGGCTTGTTGAAAGCCGTTGAACGGCGAACCCCTTTGCTGTGAGTAAATCAATTAAGTTGTGCTTGCCGACTAAATGCAGAGTACCAACGACAACTAAATAGTTACCATCTTTATTAGGTAAAAAATAATCGGAGCTGAGCTTATCTGCCCATGCGTTATTTCTTTGAGTAATGAACGTTTCCACCATCTCCTCTGACATCTGTTCTAATTCTGCAAACTGAATGAGTTTGTGTTGATCACCTGCAGTCCAACTTTCAATTAAACAGTGTAGAACTTGCTCATTATTGTCCCACTCATCCAATATTGAGGTTAACAACTCTTTACCATCTTCTGGTTGATTGGTCAGTAAGTCTATCTGAAATTGCAGTTCTTCTAGGCTGAAAATAGGCTTGTTATTGATCGTTGCTTTGTACATCAGACGCATATCGACACCATCATCCGGTACATAACCTAATAGGGACCATTGTGCTTGCTGTAATTGTAAAGCGGTTACCCAAGGCGGAGAGTCTTTGAGGTTTTCGGCGTTTAGTCCTAACTGTTTAGCAACCGTAACTAATTGCGACAGTTGCTGTGTATTGAGCACATCTTTAGATAAATGTTGCGTGGGAGGATAGGTAATGCCTTCGATTTTTCTCACGTCAGTTTCTACAACTAGCCCATCACTACTTTCAAAAAACTGTGTTACTGCTTGAGGAAGTGGATACATCGATTCATCACCCACATGGATCGATCCAACAATTAATAGGGTTTGATTTCCTTTCTTAGCTTGCCAGTAGAGTGGTTCGGCATTGATTACTATTGAGAAAAGCAAAGAGAAAACTAACAGAAAATATTTCACAGTTATTCGTCACGAAGGTTGCGTCAAAAACGTTACTTTAAAGTATTTTAACGGTTTTTACTGCGCTAAGAGTTGAGGTTTCGATCACATTTCTAGTCCATTATCCATTTTTATAAAATAGGTAGCAGAATGTGGTTGTGAACAGGATCACGAGACATTGGTCATATAAAGCTCTATTTCAGTCACTTTATACACAAAAAACACGTCAAAAATGAACTTGTAATTTTAACGTGTTTATTAATGTATTGATTTATTTGATTTTATATTTTTTTGAAAATTATAAAATTTGAAGCGGATCACCGGATATAGTTAATTATTTTACGCTTAGAAATAACTACTAGTATGTTGTTGACATTGTGTAGAGCAGCCATTGGCTGACGTTTTTTTAAGTCCCTTATTTGGACTTTATTCCAGTCTATTAAGTGTAAGGTTAGTCATATGATTAAACGTAATTTGATCGCCGTTTCAGTCCTTGCCACCCTATCTGGGTGTTCAGTGTATCAATCTTCAGAGCAACAAGTCATCGATTCATTAGCCAATAACATCGATATTAAATATACCGTGTTAACCAACCATGGTGCTGATGAAGGTCTAGCCTGCCAAGATCTTGGTGCGGAATGGGCATCTTGTAATAAGGTGAATATGACACTGACTAATCATGGCGAGGCTGTAGATTCAAAAGACTGGGCTATCTATTTCCATAGTATCCGCCTTATTCTGGATGTCGAAAATGAGCAGTTTAAAATTACTCGTTTAACGGGTGATTTACATAAACTGGAACCGACAGACAAATTTGATGGGTTTGCCGCTGGAGAGGAAGTGGAACTTCCTTTAATTAGTGAATATTGGCAGTTGTTCGAAACTGACTTTATGCCTGGCGCTTTTGTAAGTGGCCTTAATGCTGAGCCTAAGTTAATTACCTCGCTCAATACCGAAGATACCGCTTCGTTTGTACGAGGTTTAGAAGGAAGCAATATTAAGCGAACTGCTGGTGATAACAATGTTTTTGCAACGGCAATCACTCGCTTTGAAAAAAATAATGATGTTCATAGCAAAGATGTGTCCACTACGCTTATTCCGACACCCCTGCATACCGTTGTGGGACAAGGCTCGGTTGATTTAAGCCAAGGTTTGAAGGTTGTCGAAGAAGGCTTTGACTCTGCACAATACGCAGCATTAGTTTCTCGAGCGGATTTACTCGGTGTAAGTCTAAATGGGGAATTGCCAGTTAGCGTTAAAGTTGATGCGGCAGCATTTTCTGGGGATATGGCTAAATCGGGTGCGTATTCTTTAGATATTCAAAAGGATGGTATCGGCATTGAGGCTTTTGACCAAGCTGGTGCTTTCTATGCCGTTCAATCGATCTTTGGCTTGATTGATAGCCAAAATGAAAAGTCTTTGCCGGTGATAAGCATTCAAGATGCTCCACGGTTCGAGTACCGTGGCGTAATGGTTGATGTCGCTCGTAACTTCCATTCTAAGCAAGCTATTTTAGCTACACTGGAGCAAATGGCAGCTTACAAAATGAATAAGCTACACCTGCATTTGACTGATGATGAAGGTTGGCGTTTAGAAATTCCAGGGTTACCAGAGCTGACTGATATTGGTGCGAATCGTTGTTTTGACCTACAAGAGAAAAGCTGCTTACTTCCTCAACTTGGCTCAGGGCCAACATCGGATAACTTTGGCTCGGGTTACTTTAGCAAAGCTGATTACATTGAAATTTTGAAATATGCGAAAGATCGTAATATTGAAGTAATTCCTGAAATCGATATGCCAGCACACGCACGTTCGGCGGTAGTGTCGATGGAAGCACGCTTTGATCGCCTTATGGAGCAAGGTAATGAAGAGGCGGCAAACGAATATCGTTTGATGGACCCGCAAGACACTTCCAACGTGACAACGGTTCAGTTTTACGACAAGAAAAGTTTTATCAACCCGTGCTTAGATTCTTCAAAGCGTTTTGTTGATAAAGTAATTACTGAAGTGGCGGCAATGCACCAAGAGGCGGGCATGCCATTATCCACTTGGCACTTTGGTGCTGATGAAGCGAAAAACATTAAATTAGGTGCTGGATTTCAAGATATCAATGCCGAAGAGAAAGTAAGTTGGAAAGGTAATATTGATTTGTCAGCGCAGGACAAGCCATTTGCTCAATCACCACAATGCCAAGCATTAGTGAAACAAGGCACAGTCAGTGACTTTGCTCATCTGCCGAGTCATTTCGCTGAAGAGGTCTCTAAGATTGCGGCAGAGAAAGGGATAGCAAACTTCCAGGCTTGGCAAGATGGTCTGAAATACAGTGAAGGGCCTAGTGCGTTTGCTTCACAGAAAACCCGTATTAACTTCTGGGATGTGTTGTACTGGGGAGGTTCGTCGTCTGTCTATGAGTGGGCAGATAAAGGTTATGATGTAATTGTATCTAACCCTGACTATGTTTATATGGATATGCCATACGAAGTCGACCCTAAAGAGCGAGGCTATTACTGGGCAACACGTGCCACGGATACGCGTAAGATGTTTGGTTTTGCGCCAGAAAACATGCCACAAAATGCTGAAACGTCGTTAGATCGTGATGGCAATGGTTTTAGTGGTAAAGGTGAAGTTGAAGCGAAACCTTTCTATGGCTTGTCGGCACAATTGTGGTCTGAAACGGTACGTAACGACGAACAGTATGAATACATGGTATTCCCGCGTGTGCTCGCTGCTGCTGAACGTGCGTGGCATAAGGCTGAGTGGGAAAATGACTACAAAGTTGGCGTTGAATATTCACAGCAGACTAATTTGGTCAATAAAACGCAACTTAACCAAGATTGGGTTCGTTTTGCCAATATCATTGGTCAACGTGAGTTAGCTAAGTTAGATAAAGCGGGTATTGAATACCGTCTTCCGGTCCCTGGTGCCAAAATTGAAGCGGGTCAGTTGGCGATGAATGTTCAATTCCCAGGTGTCGAATTGCAATACTCTGTTGATGGTGAAAGCTGGCTAGATTACGATGATTCAGCAAAACCTAAGGTCAACGGCGAGGTGTGGATTCGTTCGGTATCTACTAACGGTGAGCGTGCTAGCCGAGTCACCAGCATCAAATAGCGGCCCCATTTAAATGAAAGCCTCCGATCTCCGGAGGCTTTTTCGTTGATAGCTCTAAGATATAGGGCTAGTTGCCAGCGTGGTGGGAAAACTCAAACGCTTGCCCTTGTTCGTTGAACGCGTAAACCGAGTAAGCATCTTTTTTATTACCATACTCCATACCTGGAGAGCCGATCGGCATTCCAGGAACGGCTAAACCTTTTGCATTTTGGGGCGGGTTAGCAAGAAACGCTTTAATATCATCGGCTGGGACATGGCCTTCAAAAACATAGCCATCAATAACGGCGGTGTGGCAAGAGGCTAGCTCTTGTGTAATGCCAAACTTTTGTTTGATGGGATTCATATTTTCATGTAGCTCTTCCTTGACGATAAAGCCTTGCTGTTCCATATGTTTACTCCAATCACCGCAACAACCACAGTAAGGTGACTTATAATTGGTGACAGTTGCTGATGCGATAGCTTGAGCCGATAAGCTTGCCATCGCGAGTGTTAGCATCGTCATGGATAGTGTTTTTAGTTTCATAATCACCTCTGTGAAATAAAGGGCGTTTTAAATAGTCGTAAGCGATTGGCATTACTGACTACCGTAATTGAAGAAAGTGCCATGGCCGCGCCTGCAACCACTGGGCTGAGTAAAAAGCCAAAAGCAGGGTAGAGAATGCCCGCTGCAATCGGGATGCCTAGCGAGTTATAGACAAAGGCTCCCAATAGATTCTGCTTCATATTTTTAATGGTGGCTTTGGATAGAGCGATAGCATTAACCACAGCCAGTGGTGAAGAGTTCAACAGTGTCATTTGCGCGCTCTCAATCGCAACATCACTGCCGCTGCCCATTGCTATACCTATGTCGGCTTTGGCAAGTGCTGGCGCATCGTTAATACCATCACCGACCATCGCTACCACTTGACCTTGTTTTTGTAGCTTATTGATATGTTGTGCTTTTTGTGCGGGCAGCACCTGAGCGATCACTTGTTTTATCCCTAATTGTTTTGCGATGGCATTAGCTACACTTTGAGTATCACCGGTAAGCATGACAGTGTGAATGCCCAGTTTCGTCAAAGCGGAGATAGCTTGAGCCGCCTCTTCTTTTATCGGGTCAGCAATGGCGATCATTCCTTTGATTTGATCATTAATGGTAATGACCATCGGAGTCCATGCCTTTGCAGCATAGCGTTTAATCGTTTCGTCAACGGGGGCGAGTGAAATCCCCAGCGACTGGATATGAGCAATGGAGGCGATGGTAATGCGCTCTCCTTGAATATTTGCACTTAACCCTTTGCCTCTTAGGTTGGCAAATTGTTCAATCGACAGTGGTTGAATCGCGTGTTGCTGTGCGAACTGGCAAACCGCTTTCGCCAACGGGTGATCAGAATGTTGTTCAATAGAATAGGCGATAGAGAGTAAGCGTTGCTTGTCGATTTCAAAAGTATCCACACTTTGAACGCTTGGCTTGCCTTGAGTTAGGGTACCGGTTTTGTCAAAGACAACGGTGGTTATTTTACTGGCTGACTGCAAGACATCGGCATCGCGAATTAATATGCCCATTTCAGCGGCTTTGCCGACTCCCACTGTAACCGACAGAGGTGTTGCTAACCCCAAAGCGCAAGGACAAGCGATAATTAACACCGTGGTTGCTACAACCAGCATATAACTTGCCTTGGGGTCAGGGCCAAACAGATACCAGGTAAAGGCTGAAAATAGGGCGATTAACACCACGATGGGGACAAATATGGCTGAAATTTGGTCTGCCAGTTTGGCAATGGCGGGTTTACTACTTTGTGCCTGGCGAACCATTTGGATAATTCGCGCCAGCATGGTTTGTGCACCAATGCCTGTTGCTTCAATGATTAAACTGCCGTCATTATTGATGGTGCCAGCGGATATGCCGTCTCCTTTGGTTTTTAGTACTGGAATTGGCTCTCCTGTGAGCATTGATTCATCAAGGTAGGACTCTCCTGCGAGCACTTTGCCATCAATAGGAGCCTTTTCTCCAGGCTTGATACGTAATTTCATGCCTAACTGAATAGTGCCAACGTCGATGGTTTTATCCCCTTGCTCTGTTATTAATGTCGCCTGTTGAGGTTGAAGGTTGATCAGTGCTTGCAAAGATTGGGTGGTTTTGGCTTTGGCTCTGGCTTCAATATAGTGTCCGAGAGAAATTAAACCAATGATCATCGCACTAGCTTCAAAGTACACATGGCGAGAAGCAAGCGGAAACCAGTTGGGGACGATAATGACCAGCATCGAATAAATCCACGCAGCGCCAGTACCTAGTGCAACTAAGGTATCCATTGTGGCTCGGCGATGAGTTAGGGCCAGCCAAGCATTGCTGAAAAATTGGCGACCTGCGGTTGCCAACAACCCCAAGCAGAGTAAACCAATCACTCCCCATAACCATTGATCAAGTGTCGATAGGATCATCATGTTACCGCCAGCAACACCCCAGCCCATGAGCGGAATACCGAGCATCAAACCAAGCCAAGCACTGCGTTGGTGGTGCTTCAGTGTTTCTTGTAAGTGTTGTTGCTGCTTTTGCTGTTGTAATGCCGGGTCATCCATTTTTTCTGCGCGGTATCCGGCTTCTTTTACATTTTTAAGTAACTGTTGCACCAAGGCTTCATTTTGCGAAGAGGTGGCAACCAATGCGCTTTGTTCGGCTAAATTTATTTGAGCTCGTTTGACACCTTTTACGGCTAATAAGGCTTTCTCTACGGAAGAGACGCAGCTAGCACAGGTCATGCCTTGGATCTGTAAGTGAATGCTTACTGTTGAAAAGTTTTCCAACATATCAGGTTGTTTAGGTAGATTGGTGTTATCAACTGCTGTTGGTGCGCTTTGTTGTTCAGCTTCACGATTTTCTTCTTCTATAAGCGCTTGATAACCGAGAGATGCTACTTGTTGTTGGATACTGGCAGCAGGTAGGGTCGTCACTAAAGACAATTGTGTTTTAGTGACCAACAGGCGAGTGATTTGATCGGATGCTTTAAGCAGTGAAGTAAGTTTGTTCACACAACCACCGCAATTCAAACCTTGTAATTCAAATTCAAGATGATTACCGGCTTGATAGCCTAATGACTCGATTTCATCAATAAGTTCATCTAACGATGCGGACGTCGTCAATTCAATCAATGTGGTGGTAAGCTGGTGGATATCTACATTGGCTTGCTGCTTTAACTGACGTTCTATTTTTTTAGCGCAGCCCATACATTTAAGACCGGCTAGCGGTATGCTGAAATGTTTCATTGATAGATCCCCGAGTCATTCTATTACCGAGTAGCATAAACCTTCCCTTAAGGGGAAGGTCAAGCACTAACGTTATCCCGACAAAATCGTCAAATTGTGACTTTTTTATTCAATATGACGGCGAGTTTGTTGCGACTGACTTCAAAGATATTTATAGATGTAAATAAAGTTCCGTAAATTTTGATCAATACGATGTTGATTGACTCACAAAACTGTCCTTAAAAACATAAATCACTATTACTACATCTTATAAAAAGTTAATTTTAACGTTTTTTTGTTTTTATTGTTGTTTTAACTGCTTGTTTTTAATGGTTTTATATTTATTTGCTTTTGGTTATTTTGAAGTTTGTCAGAGAAATGTCTGCCCTATTTTTTGGAGAAAAAAAAGTTTGTCATATTGGCCCCGTCCATAAATGGTTCTCCAGATGATTCATATTCCTGTCCTGTATGAATTTGAATGGGGATAAAAAACTTAAAAATAATATATAGGGGTTTATCTTATGTCTCATTTCAAAAAAACGTTATTAGGTGCAGTGGTTTCTAGTTTAATGATGAGTGGTGCGGCTTTTGCCGAAGGAGCAAATGGCGATGCTGCTGAAAAATTCTTAACCAAGGATTCATTTGCCTATGAAGTTTACGGCATTATCGCGATGCAGGCCGCGTATCGTGATTATGACAGCGGTGATAGTGTTAAAGATGATAATTTGGGTGGAATGCAGTTCAATAATGAATCACGCATTGGTTTCCGTGGTAAAAAACAATTTGCAAATTTTGGTCCAACTTTCCTTTGGCAAATTGAAGGGGGGTATGTAGACCCTAGTTTTGGTGGTGAAGGTGCTGGTCTGGGAGAGCGTGATACCTTCGTAGGCTTTGAAAGCGAAAATATGGGGCAAATTCGTGTCGGTCGTGTGTTGACGCCATTATATGAACTTGTTGACTGGCCAGCATCGAACCCAGGTTTAGGTGATGTGTTCGACTGGGGTGGTTCTATTGGTGGCGCGAAATATCAAGATCGCCAATCAAATACTGTTCGCTGGGACTCCCCAATGTATGGCAATGCTTTCTCGTTAGATGTTGCGGCGGGCGCGGGTGATAAGGCTGGTTTAGGTGAAGGTGATGACTATTGGGCAGGTCTCGCGGCTCATTATAAAATTGGTCCTGTACAAATTGATGCTGCCTACGAAGGAAACCGTGATATTGCCACTGAAGGTACCAAATGGGATAACAATACTTACCTAATCGGTTTACAAGGTTGGTTTGACAACGGCATCTCTTTCTTTGCTCAATACAAAATGATGGATGCTAAATCCACTGCTGGTGATGATGAAAAGCAAAATGCAATGTCAGCAGGTTTGATGTACACCACGGGTGACTGGCAATATAAGCTCGGCTATGCAGCAAACTTTGAGTTAGAGCGCAATGGTAAAACGCTAGACAATACAGATGACGATGTTCTTTCTGCTCAAGTGATGTATTTTGTCGACCCATCTGCGGTGCTGTATGTGCGTGCGCGTACACTCGATTTTGGTGATAAAGCGTCTTATGCCAATGGTTATCAAGATAAAGATGCTGACGGAAAAGTGACTGGTACTGAGCGTTGGAAATCTGATGATTACGTAGAATTTTCTGTGGGCGTTGAATACTATTTTTAATCAGCCACAAGGCTAAATATCCTAAAGGGCGGTTTCCGCCCTTTTACTGCTTATAAAAATAATGAGGTCCGAAGATGTTATTAAAAAAACGATTTATTATTGCAGGGCTATCTACCCTATTTTCTTTGCAAGCATTCGCCGCTTCCATTCAACTTCAATCTGAAATTGTACCGCAAGTGTTAAATGGTAAAGCGGTACAAGCAGATGATTTTATACAGCCGCAACAGTTAGAACTAAAAGATGGTGCCAATCAGTTGGTGGTCACTATTGGGCAAATTGTTTTTCAAGATGGAAAACGAAGAAAATTTGATTCTCAACCTATGATTATTGAGTTTTCAACAGGTAGTGATGAGTTACTAACACTAAACTATCCCAACCTGAGAACGATCGAAGATGCTAAATCTTTCGAAAAAAAACCGACGTTTTCATTTACCAATCAAGATAAGCAGACGAAAGAATATTCATTAGTGGTAATGAATAAAAATGGTCTACAAGGATTTCGAAATTACGAACGAGAAGTTGCTGATTTTAATCATCAAAATGAAAATGCAACCGTTACTACTGATAGTTCAAAAAGCGCTGCAAGTGGAACAACCGACCTGAAAAATGAGTTTTCAAGCCTCTCAAAAGAGCAACAACAAGAATTTATGCAGTGGGCATTGAGAAACTTGAAGTAATCGAGGATTGTAGATTTACTTGTCAGTGGTAAAATGTCGTCACTTTTTATCCTTGTATTCGCAGCGGAACTATTCTCCGCTGTATTTTTATCCCTAAGGAAATCAAATGACGGTTAAAACTCGTTTTGCTCCTAGCCCAACAGGCTATCTTCACGTAGGTGGTGCGCGTACTGCACTTTACTCTTGGCTTTATGCAAAAAACCAAGGTGGTGAGTTCGTTTTACGTATTGAAGATACGGACCTAGAACGTTCTACCCAAGAAGCAGTAGATGCGATTCTTGAAGGTATGACTTGGCTAGGTTTGGAGTGGGATGAGGGCCCATATTTCCAAACTAAACATTTTGATCGTTACAACGAAATGGTTGATAAACTGCTGGCGGAAGATAAAGCATACAAATGCTACGCATCTAAAGAATTGCTAGATGAAATTCGCGCTGAGCAAGAAGCGAATAAAGAGATGCCCCGTTACGATGCAGATCACCCTAAAATCAAAGCGGTCAATGATGCGGCGAAAGAGGGTGACCCATGCGTTATTCGTTTCCGTAACCCGAAAGAAGGCAGTGTTGTTTTCAATGACCAAATTCGTGGCCGTATCGAGATTTCCAACAGCCAAATGGATGATTTAATCATCCGTCGTACTGACGGTTCTCCAACTTACAACTTCTGTGTGGTTGTTGATGACTGGGATATGGGTATTACTCATGTTGTACGTGGTGAAGATCATATCAACAACACGCCTCGTCAAATCAATATCTATGAAGCTCTAGGCGCACCAGTGCCAGTGTTTGCACACTGCGCGATGATTCTAGGTGACGATGGTGCGAAACTTTCAAAACGCCACGGCGCGGTGTCAGTAATGCAATATCGTGATGAAGGTTACTTACCTGAAGCATTGAATAACTACCTTGTTCGCCTAGGTTGGTCTCACGGCGATCAAGAAATTTTCTCCCGTGAAGAGATGATTGAATTCTTTAGCTTAAATGCGATCAGTAAATCGGCTTCAGCATTCAATACTGACAAACTATTGTGGTTAAATAACCATTACATTAAAACCTCTGATCCACAATATGTTGCCAAGCACTTAGAGTGGCATTTTGAGCATCAAGGTATTAATCGAGATAACGGCCCTGCATTGGCAGAGATCGTTAAATTGGTCGGCGAGCGTTGCAACACATTGGTTGAGCTTGCTGAGCAGTCGCGTTATTTCTTTGAAGATTTCTCTGAGTTTGATGAAAACGCCGCGAAAAAGCACTTACGTGGTGTAGCAAAAGAGCCATTGACATTAGCTTTGAATAAAATTGAAGCTTTGACTGAGTGGACAACAGAAAACTTACATAACGTCATTGCTGAAGTGTGTGAAGAGCTTGAGATCGGTATGGGTAAAATTGGTATGCCTTTACGTGTTGCCGTTACTGGTGGTGGTCAATCACCATCTGTGGATGCTGTTATGCAGCTTATTGGTAAAGAGCGCGTTGTTGCTCGTATCAAGATGGCTATCGACTTTATTACTCAACGTGAAGCCAACATGCAGTAATATCTCATTTAACATGTAAAAAAAACGCAGCCTTCGCTGCGTTTTTTTTACATGTTAAATTATTTGAAATACTGGGTGGTGAGTTTTTACAAAACGGTGACAAAGAATAAACTAATTCACTATTTATCCTTTCTTTTCATAGACTATAGTAATGGCTGTGATACAAAGTTTACCTGAGATCGAAACGATTTTTTCTCTTAGGTAAATTCATCATAATAACTATAAAGTTGGAAGGAATTTATATGAAAAAGTTAGCAGCAGTTATTTCGGCATCACTTATTTTTGCATCTTCAGCCACAATGGCTGAGGTGTATCTTGGAGGCAAGGTCGGTAAATCATGGTTAGATGATGCTTGCCGCTCAGTGGATACGTGTGATGATGATTCGTCTACCGTTGGTGTGTTCTTGGGTTACCAAGCACTTGATTGGCTCTCTATAGAAGCAGGTTATGATTATCTTGGTGAGTTCAGTGGTGCAGGCCTTAATGATGATAAAGTTAATGTTATTACTTTAGCACCTAAATTTAGTGTTCCGTTGGGTTATGGGGTCGAGCTTTATGCCAAAGTTGGTGGCGCTTATGTTGATTACGGCAGTGAAGATGATTACTCATACCTAGGTGCTGCCGGTTTCGAATTTAATACCGATAATAATTTAACATTCCGTGTGGAATACCAAGCGATTACAGACATCAATAATGATCTGGTACGCGCGCAAGGAAACTCTGCAACTTTAGGGGTCGCTTATAAATTTGGTGGTAGTAAGTCAGAGCCAGAACCGATGATGGTTGAAGAGGTTATTATTGAAGAAGTGGTTGAGGAACCTGTTGTAGTTGTTGAAACGACAACCGTAATTAAAAGTGTGCCATTCCAAAGCTTAGACGGCAGTAGCTTTGAGCATGATAGCTCAACATTAACTCAACAAAGTGAAGAAACTCTCGATAAGCTCGTCACTTACTTGAACACTTACCCTCAGTCACGCGTTGAAATTACAGGTCATACTGACTCCACAGGATCTGCGGCTTATAACCAAAAACTATCGGAAAAACGCGCTCAAGCGGTTGCTGATGCCGTTATAGCTAAAGGCATTGAAGCAAGTCGTATCACAGCGAAAGGTGAAGGAGAGAGTAAGCCAATTGCGTCAAATGATACAGTGGAAGGGCGCAAGCTAAATCGCCGAGTCGATATTGTTATTCCTGAGTTTGAATACGAAGTGACAAACTAACTTTATTTGTGATCAATAATGCTAAAGCCCGCGACAAAGCGGGCTTTATTATCGGAATGTTAAGTCATGCCAATTGTAGTAAACACTGGTCATCCTAGCTTGTTAAAATACTCGGTAATGGTGTTAGAATTTTTGATTGTAGAATAACTACTTATCAAAAAATCCCGCCTTGTCTTCAAGTATTTTTCCTATGCTATTTCTGATTACTTGCCGTGATTAGTATCATTTCAAATCTATGCTGTTTAATCGGCCCATGTAAACCAGGATATCAAGATAATCTTTGTAGGCTTCCAGCAATGCTTTTTTGGTTTTGGTATAAGCGCCAAGTTTGCCGTGTTTGTTGATAGAACAAACGACACTCTGGAACTCACAATTACCTTTATCATCATAGTGGCGCCAAGCTGCGATATAGCAAGGATCTCGAGCATCAGGGTTCTCCTGAGTCGGCCTTGGTTTATTGATAATCTTTGGCTCCAAACTATGAGGAAGGCGAGTCATCAGATAAGGATCTTTTAACAAACGGCGCCAATGTTTGCCCCACATTTCCATTCCTAACTCATTTCTTAACTTAATCGCCTTTTTCAACCCCTTTTTTTCACCAATACGAATGTAACCGACAGAGCGGTGCAAGACCGTATCATCAGGGGTATGGATGTGAATTTTATAGGCTGTTTTCGCCTTAGAGATAAAGCGGTGACCAGTATTTGTTATCAGGTTACTCTTTTTCATCATCTTTATATCGATAGTTCTATTATTATTTATTTTAGATTATTTGAAGTGGAACGTGTAGTGCGCACTATATATGAATAATAGTCGCTTGAATCAAGGTTGGGTGAGTTTTGAGTCAGAATAGCAGAGCCGTTAGCTGTATTTTGGATGCAAGAGATGAAACAAAGGCTAGCTGGGTTAACTGGCTAGCCTTTATTTTATATGGCGCTCCCGACAGGAGTCGAACCTGTGGCCTGCCCCTTAGGAGGGGGCCGCTCTATCCTACTGAGCTACGGGAGCTGAGGTGGGTAGTTTACTCAACATTTCCATAAAGTTAACCACCTAACTTAAAAATTAAAGCTGTTTGTGCATAACATCGCCAATTTGGATACTGGCGGCAAGGTTTTGTTGGTCAACGCTGAGCTCTGCTTCATTTTCATACACTCTTGTGACTGTCAGTGTGATATCACTTTGCGTCACTTTATTGCGAGGTAACCCTTTTTGGTCGATGAAAGAGCCGGTGTGCCACAACTGTAATTTATCCCCTGTTTTTACGCCGTGTACTCTTCCTAAATCAATGGTAATGGTATTACCAAACTTTGCGACCACTTCTGGTAAGGTAATTTTGCATGAAAGCTCAGATTCTAAATCCAACATAATATTTCGACTAACACGAAGCATCATGCTGCCATAGGTTGATGCCCAGAAGCGTGCGCTTTTCGTATCGACTTGGCTCGTTTTAGCAAAAGGCCACTTGGCCACTTCACGATAATTACGAGTGAGAACCTCTTGACCCGTTTTTCCATCAAAGACCTGTATCTGTATGGCAAACTGACGGTTAATCACATCATCAAGTAGCAGTTTTTGATCAATCGTTGCCGTTAAATCGGTAATGACACCGCCAAGAATATATTGTGCTCCTGTATCCTCTGCGATCATGGTTAATCGTTCTGAGTGTTGTTTGTCAATGGAATAGTCAGTGGTGCCAACGGAGACAAAGCTACGAGACTCTTGATCCAACTGACGCTTAATGACTTGAGCAAAGTCATCGCCCACATTATATATTTGCCCCATAACGGCTTGTTGTGGGGAAGCAAGGTCAATATTGCCCACTAAGAACGTCTTTTTATACTGACTTACGTGGCAACCTGTTGCCGAGGGATAAATATCAATTCGTGCTTTGACATACATGACACCTTGGCGTGTTTTATGTTCTTCAACCAATACATAGCGCACTTCGTGGTTAGTAAATTGATATTCATTACGTGAGGATTCTAGTAGTGGTCTTAGGTTACTAATACTACCAATGTCGGCCCCGGCAAAGTTTACCGCCTTATAAATGGCGTCTTCTAGTGCATTCAGGCGAGCGACTTCCTCAGAAGAGACAATTGCTGATGTGCCAGTCACTTCATACCATGCGGCATTTGCCGTTTGAGTAAAGCTTGTTATGTATAGTATTGAAAATAAAACAGAAATAATTTTTTTCATTGTTATTTACCAGTTAGGTATAAATTTTGCTTTTAGAATCTTAGCTGATGTAGGCAATGCATTTTGAAATAGTGACTAATTTTAAAAAGCAAAGAGTGTTCCAGTTTTTATTTTATAAAGTTTGGAGCGAAAGTTGCCTCAGTATATCTGGAGATAAGAGAATGAAAAAATGGCTTTCCATTGTGCCCGTAGTTTTTCTAACTGCCTGCGCTTACGCCCCGATTTATAACGGAAAAGAGCCATACAGTGGTTCACAGTTTATGTTAATGGAGAGTCCACGTCACACGTTGGATTTCTTTGTTGAGAGTATGACCGAAGATCTGATGGTTTCAAACACCAGTGTGTCTGCGCGTACGCCCATTGCTGTGACATCATTTGTGGATTTACAAAGTATGGATTCAACTAACTGGCTAGGTAATTCGGTGTCTGAAGGTTTTATCCATCAGTTCCAGCGTCGTGGTTTTAAAGTCGTAGATTTTAAAACGACAGGTTCAATCCAAGTGACTCAACAAGGTGATTTCGCCTTTAGCCGTGATTGGAAAGACCTAGCACAAGAGCAAGAGATACAATACATCTTGACCGGGACAATGCTGCGACAAGACGGTGGTGTTTTGGTGAATGCTCGTGTGGTTGGAATGCAATCGCGAGTAGTAGTTGCTACAGCGCAAGGCTTTTTGCCTGCAGATCGGATAGGACGAGATTTGGATACTCTGAACAGTATCCGAACGCAAGATGGTGTGTTAATTCGTTCAGATCCAACTATCACGCAACCTTACACGGTCATTCTGCGTCCATAGGAGATAACAATGAAAAAGTTGCTATTGCTTCTGGTTGCAGTGGTTATGGTTGGGTGTCAGCCACTGCAAACAATGAGGGCTGATGATTGGCTTACTGCCGTTGGTTATGCCAGCATTAGTGAGCAAACAGGGCGCAGTGAAGAGGAAAAGCAAGTACGTGCGATGCGTGCTTCTAAAATTGATGCGTATCGTGAGTTGGCCGAGCAGGTCTACGGCATGCGAGTTAGCGGTCGAGCTGAGTTGCAAAATCAACGTTTGGGCACTGAGCTGACATCTGGAGCGGTTGATGGGGTGATTCGTGGTGCTGAAGTGGTACGAAGCTATAAAGTTGGTGACAGTTACGTTACTGAATTACGTCTTGATATTCGTAAAATGGATAAATTACGTGATTATGGCGAGGTTCAACAAGTTCCTGAAAAACGTCAGCAGACACTCTTTTAACTTCACACTCTCTCCAGATCAAAAAAAGCGGCAAATATTGTCGCTTTTCTATTTTTTAACGCATTAAATTTATGCTTTTATGTTCGTACCTAATGTTGATACGGTATGCGTCTTACCGCCTGCATTGTATGTCATGCCTATTTTGCCATGACTTTGCTGCATCAAATTATTCAACTTATTAAAGCTCAATTGAGCACGTTGTAGTGCTTCACCGTTAACCAAGTTTGCTTGTTGGCAGTCATGGACAATCGAACGAATTTGATCAACGAGTTGTGACAGGTTTTCATCTTCAGTCAGGCTCTCGATATGAGGATGTTTAGCAATTCGCTGATCGGTCAGTTGCAGTTGTCCAATTAAGGTCATCTTTTGTTTAGCAATGGCTTCGATTTCTGTGGCGGCACGGCCAGTAATGGCTACTTTTTCTTTTTCAAGTAACTGAGAGAGTTCAAGTGCGTTTTTCAATTGAAAATCGACTAAGTCTTTCAATACAGCCATTATATTTTGCCTTAATTAGTCAAAAACTTGGATTACTCGAAGCCACCCAATTCTTTCTCAAATTTAATCATATTGTCTGCAAGTTTTTCAGGGTCAACCTTATATGAACCATTTGCAATCGCTTCTTTGATCGCTGCTACTTTTGCATTATCAAAACTGGGTTGCGACACCATTTTATTATGCATCTCACCGATTGCTTTTCCCTGAGAACTCAGTGACACCGCATCTTGATTTTGCGAAGAGCGGGAAACTGCATCGGATGATGATGAAGACGAATTTGATTCGGAACGAGCGGGGTTACGACTTGTCGTCGTTAATGTCTGCCCCGAACGTATGTTATCAATACCTGCCATATGTGAGCCTTATTAATGAAATGGAAACCTGTACAGTCAATATCGACAGTGTATTTAATTACTTTAGCACTTTTTTCTGCTTCACTTCGTTAACAATTTCCACACACTCACTGTCAAACTGAAGGTATTAAAATTGTACCGTTACTTCCGCAATTCCTGTCACTTGTGCATCTATTATACGGTTTGATTTGTCATTTTTCACTTTTATCTGCTCCCCCAAGATACCATCACTGAGAGCTGTTCCTTTAGTTGTGATGCTCATACCTTGTTTTACCGCCTGAATGACAACGCTTTCATTTCGACATACCACACAGATATCATTTTGTTCAATCACATCACCAAGGCGCACATTTCTTTTTACCTTTGCTCCGACTATTCTGTCGGTATCAGAAAAACCTTGTCGACGAAAGCGGTGTAAGTCTACCATGGTCATGGTGACATCTTGTTGAGTGATGATCTGGCCGCGAGACATAGGGGCGGCTGCAGTAACTAACGGTAAAGAAATCATCAGCCTGACAGGTACATAGACTTTCCAATTATCCTCTGTACACTCAACAAGAACGGTAATGTTACTCGCGGTACCATTATTTGATGAGGATGATGTAATTAAAGGCGAGGGGCAGTTGGTGGCGTAAATGCGCTCATCAATATTGGCAGCTTGTGCGTTTAACTCTCCACCGATAGGCCATTCAACCGTATCTAAAATATGCTGTTGTGCTGCTTGTTGAATTGATTCAATTTGCTCTAAAGTGGCAGAATGCACAGAAAGATTAAAGAAAAACAATAAAAAGCCGATAGATGTGTAAAATTTTCTATAGAAAGCTCTACACTTAGTTATGGAAAGTAGATGTAAGCATATTTGTGGATGCATCGTGCCTTTTCTCTGGTTTCTTCATAGCCTGTAGTAGACTACCACTTTTTAGCACAAAAGTTTGAGATGGAGATGAGCTTATGACGGGTATTCTTGATTCTGTGAATCAGCGTACGCAACTCGTCGGTCAAAACCGATTGGAACTCCTAACGTTTCGCCTGATGGGACGCCAACGTTATGGTATCAACGTATTTAAAGTAAAAGAGGTACTCCAGTGCCCTAAATTGACTTTAATGCCGAATTTACATCGCTTAGTAAAAGGTATTGCTCATATTCGAGGCCAAACTGTTTCTGTTATTGATTTAAGTTTGGCAGTTGGCGGACGTCCAACGACTGATCTTGATAAATGCTTTGTTGTTATTGCTGAGTTTAACCGAACAATCCAAGCATTCTTGGTCAGTTCAGTTGATCGAATTGTGAATATGCACTGGGAAGCGATCCTTCCACCGCCTGATGGTTCTGGTCGAGCAAACTACTTAACGGCTGTCACTAATATAGACAATGAGCTGGTTGAAATTCTTGATGTAGAGAAAATTCTGGCAGAAATTTCTCCTGTCGACGAAACTATGGATTCATCAATTGGTGAGTCTATTGCTCAAGTTGAAACAGAAAAAGAAATTGTGCGCCGTATTTTGATTGCTGATGACTCAACGGTCGCGCGTAAACAGGTACAAAGAGCTATCGAATCAATTGGTTTTGAAGTCGTTTCAGTGAAAGATGGCAAAGAAGCCTATGAGAAACTGGTTGAAATGGCTGCTGAAGGGCCTATTTACGATCAGATTTCATTGATTATCTCAGATATTGAGATGCCAGAAATGGATGGCTATACCTTAACTGCTGAAATTCGACGTAACTCAGATTTAAAAGATTTGTATGTAATTCTTCACTCTTCATTGAGTGGGGTCTTTAACCAAGCCATGGTTGAGCGAGTTGGCGCAAATTCATTTATTGCTAAATTCAACCCGGATGAGCTTGGGAATGCGGTGAAAGCTGCACTAGTTAACTAAAGAGAAATTAATGACAGCTATAACTATAAGCGATCAAGAATATCGCGACTTCAGCCGTTTTTTGGAATCTCAGTGCGGAATTGTACTTGGAGACAGCAAGCAGTACTTAGTGAGAAGTCGCTTAAGTCCTTTGGTTGCTAAATTCAAGTTAACCTCTCTTTCTGATTTGTTGCGTGATGTAGTGACAGGGAGAAATCGTGAACTACGTGTTGCTGCCGTTGATGCGATGACGACCAATGAAACATTATGGTTCCGTGACTCTTACCCCTTTACCGTTTTAGCGGAACGTCTGTTGCCGGAAGTGGCGGCAAAAAAACGTCCTATAAAAATTTGGTCAGCGGCAAGTTCATCAGGTCAAGAACCGTATTCTATGGCAATGACGGTATTAGAAACCCAACAGCGTAAACCAGGGATGTTGCCTAGTGTTTCGATTACCGCTACCGATATCTCCGCCAGTATGTTGGATATGTGCAAGGCAGGGATTTATGACAACCTTGCTTTAGGTAGAGGTCTTTCACCAGAGCGTCGTAAAACCTTCTTTGAAGATGCTGGCGATGGGCGTATGAAAATCAAAGATAACGTCAAATGCCTCGTTAACTTTAGACCTCAAAACCTGATGGAAAGTTATGCTTTACTGGGTAAATTCGATATTATTTTTTGTCGTAACGTATTGATTTACTTCTCACCAGACATGAAATCAAAAGTGCTTAATCAAATGGCGAACAACTTAAACCCAGGTGGTTATTTGTTGCTTGGGGCGTCGGAGTCTCTTACGGGGTTAACGGATAAGTTTGATATGGTCCGCTGTAATCCAGGTATCATATATAAATTAAAATAGTTGTTATTCATCTCAGACTTGCCCAGCTTTTGCTGGGCTTTTTTGTTTGGATTTTCGTTCATGTTGAGTTCTGTTTTGAGCGCCTGACTGTTGATGAGCTCTAAAGCGAGGTGTTTTCCGCTGTTCAAGTATCATTACGCCTCTTTTAGATAAAAGCGGCTTATATTTTGCAAAGGTAGCTAAGATTAAATTCAATTCACCATTTTAAAAGTTGGTACAGTAATTGCTTTAATCTAAGTGATAACGGTCAGTTCTTATTGTAGAGGTAAACATGGCTATTTCTTTTGACAATGCATTAGGTATTCACCAATACACTGTTGGTGTCCGTGAGCGCAATGCTGAGGTGATTTCCACCAATATCGCACAAGCAAACACGCCTGGCTTTAAAGCAAAAGGAATGGACTTCAGTAGAGCGTTGCAGGCGGCAAGTTCGGGGGCAAGCATTGGGCTTAACCGTACGGATGGTCGGCATATTTCTGCCTCTACCAATGTGACTGGGGAAAGTCTATATCGAACTCCTACCCAGCCGGATACGGGGGATGGTAATACGGTGGATGTGGATTTAGAGCGTAACTTGTTTATGCAAAATCAAATCAGACACCAAGCATCACTCGACTTCTTAGGAAGTAAATTCAAGAACTTAACGAAAGCAATCAAAGGGGAATAATTAGATGAGCCTATTTAATGTGTTCAATGTGACTGGTTCTGCAATGAGTGCTGAATCTGTTCGTCTAAATACAACCTCAAGTAACCTTGCAAATGCGGACAGTGTGAGTAGTTCTGCTAAAGATACTTACAAAGCACGTCATGCTGTGTTTGGTGCTGAGTTAAGTAAAGCACGTTATAACCGAGACCATAATGTGCCAGTGAAAGTATTAGGTATTGTAGAAAGCGATAAGCCGCTGAATGCGGAGTACAACCCAGATCACCCATTAGCGAACGATGAGGGTTATATCTATAAGCCAAACGTTAACGTAATGGAAGAAATGGCTAACATGATTTCTGCCTCTCGTTCGTACCAAACGAACATACAAGTGGCAGATGCAAGTAAACAAATGCTGCTGCGTACGCTGCAGATGGGTCAATAAGGATAAGGAGGTAGCGTATGGCCGGAATTAATAACGTTGGTCAAAGCGGCTTGTCCTATGTTGACCAGCTTAAAAGTCTTCAAGACCAAAAGAAGCCTGAAGATACAACGGGTAAGCAAGACCTCAAACAAGAGGATTTCTTATCGTTGCTCACCAAGCAACTTGCTCAACAAGACCCTTTTAAGCCGGTTAGCAATGACCAGATGATTGCGCAAATGGCTTCATTTGCAACCGTCGATGGTATTGGCAAGATGAACACTCAATTTGAGAGTCTCAACTCGTCAATGACATCAAACCAAGCTCTGCAAGCATCATCATTGGTCGGTCGTGATGTATTAGTACCAGGTGCGGCAGGGATTAAACAAGATGGTCAAGGTATGGCAGCAATGGTTAAGCTTCCTCAAAGTTTGGATAACTTGTTTGTCCGAATTGAGAACGAAGCTGGGCAATTGGTTCGTACCTTTGATGTCGGTGCAAAATCTGCCGGTGACAATCGTGTTGAATGGGACGGTAAAGACCAAAACGGTAATCCATTGCCGGGCGGCAAATACCAAGTGAAAGCTTCGGGTTTGTTGGATGGAGAAAGTAAAGAGTTTGCGGTATCGACCTATGCAAACGTCAATAGTGTTCTCCTTGGTAAAGGTGATGGTAACGTACTGCTCAATCTGGCTGGATTTACATCGCCAGTTAAACTTGCTGAAGTACTAGAAGTTGGCAAAGCGTAGTAAACGCTAGCTAGATAGGAGATTTTGGAATGTCATATATATCTTTAAGCGGTTTATCCGCAGCTCAGTTAGATCTGAACACAACCAGTAATAACATTGCAAACGCAAACACATTTGGCTTTAAAGAGTCTCGTGCAGAGTTTGGTGATGTATATTCAAACTCTTTGTTTACCAATGCCAAGACCACTCCTGGTGGCGGTGTTCAAGCAAACAAAGTGGCACAGCAATTTCATGAAGGTTCCAGTATTTATACCAACAACCCGATGGACTTGCGTATTTCTGGTACAGGCTTTTTTGCGGTCGCGAAAGAGCGTCTCATCCCACAACAAAATGAGTTGACGCGTAATGGTGCTTTCCACCTGAACAAAGACAACTACATGGTAACGTCGAACGATGAGTTTCTACTTGGCTATCAGGTAAACCCAGATACGGGTGATGTGCTTTCTTATGAGCCTCAACCACTGAACATTCCTGCTGAATTTGGTAAACCAAAACAGACCGCGAATATTGACGTTGGTGTTAACTTGCCTGCGAATGGTGAACTGAAAGATCCGACGTTATTTGATTTTAATGACCCGGAAACTTACAACCGTTCAACATCTTCGACTATTTATGACTCTATGGGTCAGTCGTATAAACTCACCACGTATTATTTGAAAGATCAAACTCAAGAGAATACATGGCAAACGTACTATACGGTGTCGGATAAAGCAGGCGAGAAGCCAGTGAATATCGTGGGTGGTGATGCGTCTACACCAACGGGTCATGTTGGTCATACGATGAAGTTTAATAATGATGGTACGCTGGCAAGTCTAAATAACGGCCAAAATATCGTTTCTGAACCGTTAGGCACAGGGGCTAACCCTATCGACCTAAACGGTGCCGATCCAAACCAAACTTTATCATTTAGCCTAGACTCAGCAACGCAGTTTGCCGCTCCATTTCAATTAACGAAATTTGATGAAGATGGTGCAACCACAGGTTTTTTAACCAAAATTGATTTTGATGAAAACGGTAGTGTATTAGGTACTTATTCAAACGGTGAAAACATTATGCTGGGTCGTGTTGGCTTAGTACGTGTACCGAATGAGCAAGGGCTAGATAAGAAAGGCGGTACACAGTGGGATTCTACGCAGTACTCCGGTGATAAAATCTGGGGGGAATCTAACAAAGGATCGTTTGGTACTATCAATAACGGTACGCTTGAGCAATCAAACATCGATATGACGCAAGAGCTGGTGGATTTAATTTCAGCTCAGCGTAACTTCCAAGCGAACTCTCGTTCTCTAGAAGTACATAATCAGCTACAGCAAAATATCCTACAGATTCGTTAATACCGTAACGGTCATTATCTGGAATACCAAGTTAGCGGCAACGTTAACTTGGTATTGTTGCCATTAGCAATGATAATCGGCAGTTTTCTCCCATATCTTCCTCTCTGTTTTTATTTAACCTATTGACTTTTAAGTGAAATAAAAGTTGGCACGTCAATTGCTTTTAATAATCGAACGATGATTATTGGAGCACATTATGGACCGCGCACTGTTTCTCGCCATGAGTGGCGCAAAACAAAACATGCAGGCAATGCAATTAAGAGCGAACAATCTAGCAAACGTCAGTACCACGGGGTTCCGTGCTGATTTGGCGCAAGCCCGCTCAATGCAAGCTTACGGTGATGGGTTACCGAGCCGAGTGTTTAGCATGACAGAGCGCCCGGGTCATCGTTTCGATCAAGGCAGTGTTATTACCACAGGTCGAGATCTCGATGTCACCGTCCAAGGTGATGGGTGGATTTCAGTGATGGATAAAACTGGCAGTGAAGGCCTAACTCGTAGCGGCAATCTTAATATCGATCAAAATGGTCTGTTGATGAACGGTAGTGGTCATCTAGTGTTAGGTGAAACGGGTGCTCCGATCACATTGCCGATTCCATTGAGCAAAGTCGAAATTGCCAATGACGGCACCATTTCTGTTCTTCCACAAGGTGCGCCTGCTGATGCAATGGAAATTGTTGATCGTATCAAACTGGTTCGCCCTAATAATCAAACGTTATACAAAGATACCAATGGTCTATTCCGAGCGAAGGACCCAAATGTGGCATTCGAAGCAGATGCCAATGTAAAACTGCTAAAGGGAGCTTTAGAAGGCAGTAATGTCAACGCGGTGAGCGAAATGACGAGCCTGATAGATCTTCAACGTCAGTTTGAAATGCAAGTCAAAATGATGAGTACAGCAGAAGACATGGACAAAGCGTCCGATTCACTGCTTCGCATGAGCTAATAAGCGCAAAAGGAGATTATTATGCAACCTGCATTATGGGTAAGTAAAACCGGGCTTGATGCTCAACAAACCAACATCGCGACGATCTCGAACAACCTAGCGAACGCCTCGACCATCGGTTATAAAAAAGGCCGCGCTGTATTTGAAGATCTATTCTATCAAAACATCAACCAGCCAGGCGGCCAGTCATCGCAAAATACCGAGTTACCAAGTGGTTTAATGCTAGGTGCCGGTTCGAAAGTGGTTGCCACGCAAAAAGTGCACACCAATGGTAATGCACAAACCACCACCAATAGCCTTGATATGATGATCGAAGGTGATGGCTTTTTTCAAATTTTGATGCCAGACGGTAATATTGCCTATAGCCGAAATGGTCAATTTACCTTGAACGATGAAGGCGCAATTGTTACTTCAGGAGCGGGCTATAATTTAGAGCCTGAAATTGTCATTCCGCCAGATGCTATCTCAATTACGGTAGGTAATGACGGGGAAGTTTCGGTTCGAGTGCGTGGCCAACAAGATAATCAAGTTGTTGGACAAATTACCACCGTTGATTTTATCAACCCCGGTGGTCTAGAACCTATTGGTCAAAACCTGTATTTACCAACGGGTGCCAGTGGTGACCCTCAAGAAGGGGTTCCAGGCCTTGATGGTCTGGGCGATGTTCGCCAATCGATGCTTGAAACTTCAAACGTGAACGTGACTGAAGAATTGGTCAACATGATTGAAGCCCAACGTGTCTATGAGATGAATTCAAAAGTTATCTCTGCGGTTGATAAAATGATGAGTTTCGTTAACCAACAGCTTTAATATTTAACTAAGAGAATGCCACGATGAAACGTTTATTGAGCCTAGCTTTTATCACTGTGATGTCTGGTTGTAGCATGTTGCAGCCACCGATAGAGACTCCTGAAACTGTACAGGGAACAACGGTTGTTGATGCCGTTGAAGGGGACAAAGCATCAGAAGAAAGTTCAGGTTTGGTTGATACATTACGTAATCGTACTGATCCGCTTGCTGGAGATCCAGCTTGGGCGCCCATCCATCCAAAGCAGAAACCCGAACATTATGCGGCTGAAACGGGATCGTTGTTTAATCTTCAGCACATCAACAGTCTATACGATGATTCTAAACCGCGTGGTATTGGCGATATCATTACTGTAAATCTTGATGAGAGCACTAAAGCGGCAAAAAGTGCCGATGCTGATTTATCAAAATCTAACGATTCCTCCATGGATCCATTAGCGGTTGGCGGTAAAGATCTCACTATCGGGGATTATAATTTTTCCTATGCGCTAAAGAATGATAATAATTTTAATGGCAGTGCTGAGGCAAACCAAAGTAACAGTATTTCCGGTTCTATTACAGTTGAAGTGATTGAAGTTCTTGCCAATGGTAATTTAGTGATTCGCGGTGAAAAATGGCTAACTCTCAATACGGGAGATGAGTATATCCGCTTAAGTGGTACCATTCGTCCAGATGATATCGACTTTGATAACACCATTGCTTCAACTCGTATTTCCAACGCTAGAATTCAATATGCGGGCACTGGCACTAATCAAGATATGCAAGAACCTGGATTCTTGGCACGATTCTTTAATGTCTCTCTTTAACGCCGAAGTTTTGGCGTAAAGAAAATAGAAATTAAGGTAACCAAACCATGAAAAAATTCACACTGTTTGTTTTGAGCCTGCTGTTGATTGCTACTCAAACACATGCTGCTCGTATCAAAGATGTATCTCAAGTCGCAGGCGTACGTAGCAACCAATTAGTGGGCTATGGTTTGGTGACAGGTTTACCAGGTACTGGTGAATCGACGCCTTTTACTGATCAAAGCTTCAATGCCATGCTGCAAAACTTCGGCATTCAGTTGCCACCCGGTACGAAGCCTAAAACCAAAAACGTTGCCGCGGTTATTGTTACCGCTGAATTGCCGGCATTCTCTAAGCAAGGTCAGGCGGTTGATGTAACGGTATCTTCCATTGGTTCGGCAAAGAGTTTACGCGGTGGCACGTTAATGCAAACTTTTCTCAAAGGTTTGGATGGACAAGTCTACGCTGTAGCACAAGGTAACTTAGTCGTGAGCGGGTTTAGTGCCAGCGGTGCTGATGGGTCAAAAATTGTTGGCAACAACCCAACTGTGGGGCTAATTTCAAGTGGGGCAATTGTTGAACGTGAAGTTCCTAGCCCCTTTAGCCGTGGCGATTTCATCACCTTTAACCTCATTGAATCTGATTTTACAACGGCTCAGCGCATGGCTGATGCGGTGAATAATTTCCTTGGTCCACAAATGGCAACAGCCGTTGATGCGACTTCAGTGCGTATTCGAGCACCACGAGATGTCGGCCAACGTGTGGCCTTTCTTTCTGCCATAGAAAATATCGAGTTTGATCTTGCGGATGGTTCGGCAAAAATTATTGTTAACTCACGTACCGGTACCATTGTTGTTGGTAAACACGTGCGCTTAAAAACCGCGGCAGTGACTCACGGTGGTATGACGGTTGCAATTAAAGAGAACCTGAATGTGAGCCAACCTAATGCTTTCTCAGGTGGTCAAACAGCGATCGTTCCTGATAGTGAAATTACGGTCACGGAAGCACAGGGTAAAATGTTCAAGTTTGAACCGGGTTTAACCTTAGATGATTTAGTCAGAGCAGTGAATGAAGTGGGTGCTGCACCATCTGACTTAATGGCGATTTTACAAGCTTTAAAGCAGGCTGGTGCAATTGAAGGCCAGTTGATCATTATCTAAGGAGATGAACATGATTAATAATCCGAATGATATTGGTTTTATTCACGATATCGCCAGCTTAGATAAGCTACGTCAGCAAGCCACGAATGGTGATAAAGACAGCGAGAATGCCGCATTAACGGCTGCAGCTAAACAGTTTGAAGCTATTTTTACCTCTATGCTGTTCAAGTCAATGCGCGATGCAAATGCTGATTTTAAATCGGAAATGTTTAATAGCCAAAATGAAGACTTTTATCGCCAAATGCTCGATGAGCAAATGTCGAGTGAGCTTAGTGCTTCAGGGTCGTTAGGCCTTGCAGATATGATTGTCGCTCAGCTGAGTCAAGGTAAGACTGAGCAACCAATGGATAAGCCGACCAGCGATGGTTTCCAAGAAGCGATGCGTCGTATTGAGCGTAGTAAAGCTTCAAAAGAGACGATGGAAGCAGAGAGAGTAACCGCTGAGCCAAGTCAATTCGATTCTCCACAAGCGTTTGTAACCTCAATGAAACCTTATGCGGAAAAAGCAGCAAGAGCGCTAGGTGTCGACTCTTCACTACTGTTAGCACAAGCGGCATTAGAAACAGGGTGGGGGCAAAAAGTGGTACAGAATGCACGTGGTAGCAGTAATAACCTCTTTAATATTAAAGCGGATCGCAGTTGGTCAGGCGATAAAGTTGCCACTCAAACGCTAGAGTATCACGACAATACACCTGTGATGGAGAAGGCTGCATTCCGCTCATACGATAGTTATCAAGACAGTTTTAATGATTATGTTCGCTTCTTAAATGATAATCCTCGTTACAAAACCGCGCTAAGTCATGGCGGAAATGATGAATCATTTATTCGTGGTATTCACGATGCTGGATATGCCACAGACCCTCAATATGCAGAGAAAGTATTAAGGGTTAAATCTCAAATAAACTCAATGGAATAACCATTTAACAGCCAGTATTACTGGCTGTTTTTATATCCTATCTTCAATTCTTTTAATTCCATTTATCTGGCATACATATTGCAAATACTAATTTAGATATTCAGTAACTACTGATTTGATTAGGTTTTCGGGGGCAGTATGGCGTCGGATCTTCTGAATTTAGGTACCCAAAGTGTACTTACCGCTCAGAGACAACTTAGCACGACAGGTCATAACATTTCTAATGTTAATACAGATGGTTACAGCCGTCAGTCTGTGATCCAAGGGACCAATGCGCCTCGTCAATACGGTGGTGAAACCTACGGCATGGGCGTGCATGTGGAAAAAGTTCGCCGCTCATGGGATCAATTTGCCGTTAATGAACTGAACCTTTCGACCACCAGTTTTTCTTTCAAAAAAGATGTGGAAGAAAATTTAGACATGTTGTCGAAAATGCTTTCCTCGGTCGCATCGAAAAAAATACCTGAAAACTTAAATGAATGGTTTGATGCCATTAAAACCCTTGCCGATAGCCCAAACGATGTTGGTGCGCGTAAAGTTGTGCTAGAGAAAGCTGACTTGCTCACTCAAAACATGAATGATTTCCATGAAACCATTCGCCGCCAATCAGATGTGGCCAATAAGGGGTTGGATCTGGGTATCGAGCGTATTAACCAATTAGCACTTGAATTACGAGATTTGCAACGTTTAATGATGCGCACCCCTGGCCCACATAACGACTTGATGGACCAACATGAAAAGCTCGTAGCTGAACTTTCTGAATACACCAAAGTTACCGTGACGCCAAGAAAAAATGCGGAAGGTTTTAATATCCATATTGGTAATGGCCACACTTTAGTATCTGGTACGGAAGCCAGCCAATTAAAAATGATTGATGGGTATCCTGATGTTCACCAACGACGTTTGGCGATGGTTGAAGGTCAAGGCATTAAACCGATCACTTCCAAAGACATTGATGGGAAAATTGGTGCTTTGCTTGATATGCGTGACAAACATATTCCATATTTAATGGATGAACTAGGGCGTATGGCTAACTCATTTTCTTATGAAGTGAATAAGTTGCAATCCCAAGGTTTGGATTTACGTGGCAATGTAGGGCGAGCCATTTTTACTGATGTAAACTCTGATTTAGTGGCACGTTCACGTGTGGTGACATCCAGTAATTCGCAAGCTGATTTAGCGGTCTTCATCGAAGATATATCACTATTGAAAGGCGGAGAGTACTCTCTGCAATTCAACGGCAGTAACTATGTTGCCACTAAACCCAGCGGTGAGCAGGTTAATGTTCCGGTTGTGCGTGACAGTATTTTCTTAGATGGAATGCGAATAGATATTCGCAATGCGCCAGAAACAGGGGAGCGAGTTTTACTGCGTCCAACTCGCAACGGTGCGGCAATCATGAAGATGGCAACCAATGACCCAACGGCAATTGCCGCTCAAAGTTTTGAAGCTTCCACTACGTTTGCTCAAGGTACGGCCAAATTTAACATACTTGCGGCGGGGGATGTGCGTGAGTTTGAAGTTGTCGTGTCACCCCAAGGCGATCAGTTTGCAGTAACGGACACTAAGGGCAATATATTGCTCGCGCCACAAGCGTATCCACCATCAAGTCCAGTCACAGTGTTAGGTACTACTTTTGAGTTAACACCTGGCGCGTTGCCCAATGATAAATTTACGGCAAACCTTGTCCCCTCTGAAGGTGATAACGGCAACTTGCGCAAAATGCAGAACATTCAAACCGACAAGAAACTCAATGATAACGAATCAACAGTGCTAGATATTTATCATAACCTTAACACTGATGTTGGTTTGCAATTAGCCACGGCTTCCCGTTTGACCGATGTGTCTAGGCTTGAGAAAGAAGCAGCGCAAGAACGAATCGCTTCTATCTCTGGGGTAAACCTCGATGAAGAAGCCGCCAACATGATGAAATTCCAACAAGCGTATATGGCTTCATCGCGGATTATGCAAGCGGCCAATGAAACGTTTAACACGATTTTGCAACTTAGATAGGGGGCGATAAATGTTAACTAGAATATCCAGCTTCCATAATTACCAGTCAGTGCAAAACGATATTCGTCGCCAAGAGTCTAAAGTTCACCATAACCAAGCTCAATTGGCGTCGGGAAAGAAACTATTATCGGCCAGTGATAATCCACTGGCGACTCATTACATTCAAAATGTGGGTCAGCAAGAAGAGCAACTACGCCAGTATTTGGATTCGATTGTTTTAGTCAGAAACCGTCTAGAGCATCAAGAAGTGATTATTGCCAATACGGAAAGTTTCGCAGACCAAGCGAAACGAACGGTAATGGAAATGATTAATGGCTCGTTATCGCCGGAAGATAGAGAAGCGATGGCGCGTGAGTTACAAGAAGTCTCAAATAATGTGCTCAACTTAGCGAATGTTCAGGATGAGTCTGGTAACTATATCTTTGGCGGAACAAAGCCCAAGAACCAACCGTTCTTTAGAGATAACGCTGGTAACGTAACATATTCCGGCGATGACTATCAGCGAAAGATGAAAATCTCCAATAGTTTAGAAGTCCCTTTTAATAATCCAGGAAGTAAAGTCTTTATGGAGATTGATAATCCTTTTGGCGACTATGAGCCAGACTATCAATTAAAAGAGGGGTCTGAATTACTGCTTGAGCGAGCGACAAACTTAAACCCTGACGACCAATCTAGCTACAAAGTTACTTTTGTCGATATGCCTAACGGTAAATATGGCTATCAATTAGAACAAGATGGCAGTGTCGTCTCTGCGGATGAGTTTGATCCGCAAAAAGGCATTCAATATCAAGATATAACGATTCATGTGAAAGGACAAATCTCGAAAGGTGATGTTGTCTCTTTGGAACCTCGTTCTACATATAGTCTTTTTGATAGTTACAAAGAGGCTATCGCGTTGTCCCAAAGTTCGGTTTCTGATGCGTCATCAACGGCGAAATTACATCAGATAACCGAAGAGTTTCATGCTGCATTTATCCACTTAAATAAAGTGCGTACTGATATTGGTGCACGTTTAAGTACTTTAGATATTCAAGAAGAACAGCATGAAGATTTTAAAATAAGTTTGGCGAAATCGAAGAGTAATTTTGAAGATCTCGATTATGCCGAGGCTGTGATCGAATTTAATGAAAACTCCCGCGCATTGCAGGCTTCGCAACAAGCTTTTGGTAAAACGAAAGATTTAACCCTGTTCAACTATATCTAAACTTCATTGCCTTATGTGCTTAGCCATATGTGCGAAGAATAGAATGTGTTGAAAAATTGGCCTGAAAATTGCCTATATACAATCGAAAGGCAAAGTGGCAACAGAGCGGCAAACGAAAGTGGCAACTCAGTTGTTAAGTAGAAAAGGTTAGATGCATAGTCACAAAGATAGGATGGAAATATTCTTATAAGTGATTAAAAAACAAAGAGTATTGATTTTAATATCAGATGTTTTCAAAGTTGGCATACTAATTGAATTGTTTATATCAGAGTTGATACAACAAGTTTTTAAATCGGCAAATAGCGGATTTAGCAAGTTATTCACGGTCAGTGCTTCCAAATGAGAGTAAAGCTGGCCGCTTCGCAAAAAGCTTGCGAACTCACTAGGAGAGCAAATTATGACCATTACAGTAAATACTAACGTTTCGGCGATGACCGCTCAGCGTTACCTAAATAAAGCATCTAATGAACTGAATACTTCGATGGAACGTTTATCATCAGGTAATAAAATTAACAGTGCAAAAGATGATGCAGCAGGTCTACAAATTTCTAACCGCCTAACTGCACAATCACGTGGTTTGGATGTGGCAATGCGTAACGCCAACGATGGTATTTCGATTGCCCAGACAGCGGAAGGGGCAATGAATGAGTCAACAAGCATCTTACAACGCATGCGTGACCTTTCTTTGCAATCGGCCAATGGTACGAACTCAGCATCAGAGCGTCAGGCGTTGAATGAAGAAGTGAGTGCATTGCAAGATGAGCTAAACCGTATTGCAGAAACCACATCATTTGGTGGTCGTAAGCTACTTAACGGTTCATTTGGTGAAGCTTCCTTCCAAATCGGTGCGAGTTCAGGTGAAGCCATTATCATGGGGCTAACCAGTGTACGAGCCGATGATTTCCGGATGGGGGGCCAATCATTCGTGGCTGACCAAGGGAAAACCAAAGATTGGGGTGTACCGCCCACAGCTCGCGACTTAAAGTTTGAATTCACGACTAAAAGTGGCGAGGCAATTACACTGGACGTTATTGCTAAAGATGGCGATGACATCGAAGAACTTGCTACCTACATCAATGGTCAAACCGACAAGTTAACCGCATCGGTTGATGAAGAAGGTAAGCTGCAAATTTTTGCCGCAGAGCCTAATTTACAAGGTGATTTAACCATATCTGGTGGTCTAGCTACCGAGCTTGGTTTAAATGGCGGACCTGGCCTGAATTCAACGGTTCAAGATATCGATGTTAGGTCAGTCGGTGGTTCACAAAATGCGGTTGGTATTTTGGATGCGGCGTTGAAATATGTTGATTCACAACGAGCTGACTTAGGTGCGAAACAAAACCGATTAAGTCACAGTATCAACAACTTGGCCAATATCCAAGAAAACGTTGAAGCATCAAACAGCCGTATTAAAGATACTGATTTTGCGAAAGAAACAACGCAAATGACAAAAGCACAAATTCTGCAACAGGCAGGGACATCAATTCTTGCTCAAGCAAAACAGTTGCCAAATTCTGCAATGTCACTATTGCAGTAATGTTAGGATCCTTCATTAATCGACTCAGACGTGGGTATGTTATGAAGGAATCCTTGGCAAAGCATGATTATTGTTGGATATAAAGCTCTCTCAAGATTTACCCTGCTTTATATTTCATGTGATAACCATGCGCCCCGGTCAGTCGGTAATGTGTTCATTTCTCTGATCTCCACATTGGCTCTGACTACCAACTAGCCCCAGTTCTCTCAAAGGAAAAGGGGCTTTTCTTTGTCTAAAATACCTTCCGAACTCTTCATTTTCCTACTCTATCCCCTTCCTACATGAAGCTGCAGCGGTGTTGGTTCCCCAATCACATAGTTTATCTATGCTCATGGGAATGAACTCACTTGCCGCTTACCTGCAATTTCAAGTTGTTTGAGTATGTTGCCATTATTCCTACCGACGGATATCGACAAAGCTTTAGCTCTATTTTTATGATTTCTTAAGTTTTTGCCATTGAAGTCCCGTTTTTTATTCAACTTGCTTATTTTTTAATAAATATGCATTTCGCGGCTAAAGGAATCGTCATAGCAGTCGCTAATACTAGTAACTTTGAGAGAACTACCTGGTTATCCGAGACGTCGGAAACCGTTCCAAGTTACGCTACGTCGGATAATCATTAGGAGAACCACTATGGCGGTTAATGTAAATACAAACGTTTCAGCAATGACAGCACAGCGCTACTTAAACAGTGCAAGCAATGCGCAACAGTCATCAATGGAACGTCTATCATCAGGCTTCAAAATCAACAGTGCGAAAGACGATGCAGCGGGTCTACAGATCTCTAACCGTTTAAACGTACAAAGTCGCGGTCTAGATGTTGCGGTACGCAACGCGAATGATGGTGTTTCAATTGCACAAACAGCGGAAGGTGCAATGAATGAAACTACGAACATTCTACAACGTATGCGTGATCTTTCTTTACAATCTTCAAACGGTTCAAATTCTAAGTCTGAGCGTGTTGCGATTCAAGAAGAAGTCACCGCACTTAATGATGAGTTAAACCGTATTGCGGAAACTACATCATTCGGTGGTAATAAACTGCTTAACGGTACCTTTGCAACCAAGTCGTTCCAAATCGGTGCTGATAATGGTGAAGCGGTAATGTTAACGCTGAACAATATGCGCAGCGATGACAGTGCAATGGGCGGAACAAGTTTTGTTGCGACTAATGGTCAGGATAAAGATTGGGCCATTGGCGCGACTGGTAATGACTTGAGTATCGCTTTGACTGATTCTGACGGAAATGCTCAAACTATCGCTATCACGGCAAAAGAAGGCGATGATATTGAGCAGCTAGCAACCTATATCAATGGTCAGACTGATATGGTTAAAGCATCGGTAGATGAAGACGGTAAACTGCAAGTTTTTGCCGATGGTAATGATATCGACACTAGCTCTGTAGCGTTTACGGGTTCTCTTGCGACTGAACTAGGGCTTGATACACCAACTACTAAGGATGTTACAGTTAACAATATTGACGTAAGAACTGTTGGTGGATCACAAGAGTCGGTTGCCATTCTTGATGCCGCGCTAAAAAATGTGGATAGCCACCGTGCAGAGTTGGGTGCATTCCAAAACCGTTTTGGCCATGCGATTAACAACTTAGATAACATTAACGAAAATGTGAATGCTTCTAAGAGCCGCATTAAAGATACAGATTTTGCCAAAGAAACGACTGCACTGACTAAAGCTCAGATCCTTTCTCAAGCATCAAGTTCAGTATTGGCTCAAGCGAAACAAGCACCAAATGCTGCTCTTGGTCTACTTGGCTAAGGCTAGTACTAATGAAGAATCCAGCTACGGCTGGATTTTTTTGGCTTGGATAATGTTGAAATGGAAGATGTGGGCGACAGGAATATCACATCTAGTGAAAAAGAAAAAACCCAGCAAAGCTGGGTTTCTAATAATGGTGCGGAAGGAGAGACTTGAACTCTCACACCTTGCGGCGCCAGAACCTAAATCTGGTGCGTCTACCAATTTCGCCACTTCCGCAACTTATTCTGTAGATTAACTGGAAATTGGAGATCCA